>NZ_KQ971097.1:358-102306 GCF_001580195.1 Akkermansia sp. KLE1798 | reverse complement strand
CCACAAGGGTTTCCACGCCTTATACGTTTACGTGCGAATGTCCAGGTTTTTGGGAGAAGTAGGGACACTAGGAAAACAGCTTTTTCTTATCAGCAGATTTTTGAACAAGGCGGGAACTGTATGAACTGGAGCAATTGTAAAATATCCCTTTTAATTGGTGTTGAACTGGCAATTTTCAACGTGCTTTAAGAGGAACCTTTCACGAGAGTGGAACAAGGAGCTGATGTCATCCAACAAATAGCTCATGCTTTGCTGCGTGTGTTTTTTGCCATTCACGGATTTTCTTCTTGTTTTGAGAACCTGAAAGGGGGAGAAAATGGAGTGTATAGAATCCCCTCACTGCATGAACTCTCATTCTTTTATCGCTTCTTGCCTATTAGGTATTTGCAGCATCGCCTCCTCCCTTGCCGCCACAACGGTGCGCTATCCGTCTTCCGTTCCTTCCCATTTGGTGACGGGACAGCCGTTCCAGCTCGTGTTTGACAAGGCCGTGGTGGCGCCTTCCGAGGTTGGCAAGTCCTTGAAACCGGGCTTGCTGAGTGTTTCTCCAGATCTGAAGTTTTCTTCCAAATGGATTGCCCCCAATGTTTTGGAATGCCGTCCGCAGGATACCATCCCTTTCAGGGCCAGTTATGAATGGAAGCCGGAGGAAGGAGCGCGTTTTCAGGACGGCTCCCCCATTCCGCAGGATGCCGTCCGCCTGACAGGACGCAGGAAGTTGAATGCCTATTTGGAATCCACAAGCCGTTATTGGAGGAATGATGAAGTTTATCCTTGGGAAAGTTTCTTCCTCGTGCTCCCCGATTATGTTCCGGGAGAAGAGGCCCTGCTGAATAAAACTTATTTTACGACGATTCCGACAGATAAGCAGAAGAAAGCCGGCGTGGAACCCCATACGATTGCCTCCAGAATGAGGCCGGCATTGTTAAAGGAGGTGCAGGAGGCGGAGGCGTACCGAGTGAGGTCCCGCGTGCGGGACAGGGAGTTCCAGGGCAAGCCGAACGATACGCCCGTTCCAGGCGTGTACGTGGTGGAACCGGAAACCCTGTTTTCTTACGGCGGTGTTTATCATTTCGTCATCCCGGACGTTGGAGAGGCCTCTCCGCAGAGCAAAGAGTCTGAGAAGTGGGATGCGAGGCTGGGCAAGGTGGCCAAATTTTCCTCTTCCGCGTATTACGGCACGGTGTCAGACCGGGAAGGCCGTCTGACCATAAGATGGACGCAGCCGGTAAAAATAGAGAATATGGATCAATTTTTTCGTGACCATGCCGAGTTTGTCATCGGGGAAAATAACGATCCCATGCCTTATGATGAAGAGGCCCGTGGCTTTACTGCCATGGTAGAGAATGAGGCTACAGGGCAGGATCAAAAGATAGTGATCCGCCTGGACCGTGAACGTCTGGCCAGGATGAAGCTCGTGCGGCCGGATTGGTACGGTTCCGTGCCCGTGCTGATATGCGGAAGCAATCCCGTTTTTAAGTTGAAGTGGAGGTGGAAAAACGTCCGTTCCGTGGACGGCCAGAGGCTGGGCAAAAATGCCTCCGATTATGTGGGTTGCGAAGTGCGCCCGGAAAATCCCTCCCTGTTTCTGGATGCGGGGAATAACGGCATCATGTCCGCCGGGTCGCGCAAGTTGAAGGCTTCCGTCAGCAATTTGAAGGATTTGACCGTACGCGGCTACCGCATTCGTGAAGATGCGCAGCACCGGACGCTCACAGCCTACAAGAAGATTTATGAACGGGACCAGGCGGCTCCGCTGCCGCGTACCGTCACGGACAAGGACGACAGGCATTTTCTTCCTGCCGAACTCCTTTCCGCGGACAGAAAGGAAGTGATGAAGATGGATGTGCGCGGCAAGAAGGAAGCCGTGATCGGATTGGACGAGCTTTTCGGCGGACGGGCGGACCCGGGCATGTACTTCATTGAGTTGGAAGGGCAGGTGAGCGATCCGGTATTGGCTGCGTACAAGCTTTTCGGCGTGCCGGGACCGGACGGGACCAGGAAGGAGTTCAACAAGGAGAAGCAGGCCGCCTACGCCGTACAGGCTGTCGTGCAGGTGACGGACCTGGGCGTCCTGCACAAGAAGACGGCGGATGACATGTTCGTGTACGTATATTCTCTGGCTACGGGCAAGGCGGTGGAAAAGGCGGAAGCACAGCTTCTGGATGCGGACGGCAGTCTTCTTGCATCCGCCTCCGTGGAGAAGGGCACGGTACGCCTGCCCATGAGCGGAAAGGCCGCCTATTTGCGCGTCCAGTCCGGGGCGGACAGTTACCTGAGTCCCTTGAAGGATTGGAACGGCCGCGTGGGGCTGTGGTCTTTTGACGTGGAGACGCTGCCTTACTGGTGGAATGAACTTGGCCTGAACCCTGCCACCACGGCGGAGAACAGGGTGTTCATGTTCTCGGACAGGAATCTGTACCGTCCGGCGGAGACAATGCATTTGAAAGGAATCATGCGTACCCTGCTGGATAACAAGCTCAGCGTGACGCCCGTGGAAGAGGTGCAGTTGACGATCCGGGACGGCCGGCAGCGTGAAGTTGCCGTCAGGCAGGTAAAACCGTCGGATGCAGGTACGTTTGATCTGGATTTCACCTTCCCGGAAGGAGAAACGGGGATGTATTCCATTACCGCCAAATTGCGGTTGAAAGGAGATGCGGAGGAAGATTCCGATGAAGACAACGACGGCGAGTACGACAGCAACCGCTATTACCGCAGGGAGTTCAACCGGAGGAACCGGGAGTTTCGCTATTCCGTGGAGGTGGCGGAGTTCAAGCGCAATGAGTTTGAAGTGGAATCCGTGATTCATGACCTCAAACCCGGCGACAAGGTGTTGAAGGCCGACGTGAAAGCCACGAATTTCACCGGAACGCCCGTTTCCGGAGGCAAGGTGAACTGGGGGCTGCGCAGCATTTCTTCCAATTTTTATCCGGCAGGATACAAGGATTACCGTTTCGGTGATTACCGGAATGAGGATTACGGGTATTGGGACGCTTATTACGGTTATTCCGGAGGAAGTCCCCCGTCAGGCATGCAGCAGCAGTCCGCTGTTCTGGACGCGAACGGGAAGAATGCCGTGGAGTTTTCCCTGGACGGGCAGGCTTTTCCGCGCGTCCGGAAATTGATACTGACCGCTTCCGTTACCAACGGGAATGAGCAGTTGATCAAGGCTGCGCGCAATGCCACGTGGAATCCCGCCTCCGTATTCGTGGGCGTAAAGAATATTTCCTCCATCTGCCGCCAGGGTACGCCGCTGGATTTGCGGCTGATTGCCGTGGGTCTGGACGGCAAGCCTTACGCCGGAGGGGATTTGCCGTTGAATTTGGAGGTAACCCGCACCGCCTTCCAGTCCACGCGTTATGATGGAGACCATACCACCACCGTGCGCAGCGAGCCATTGACAGGCACCGTTGAGAAGAAGGAACTGATTCTCGCTCCGTCGGATTCCGCCAATCTTCAGGAAGGCGGCAAGCCCGTATCCATCCCCACAGGACAGGACGGTATTTATGAAGTAACGCTGTCCGGACGTGATCCGGAAGGCAGGGAATTCCGGACTGCCGTGAAGTACTGGGTGTACGGCAGCGACGTTTCCCCGTGGGAATATCATGACGGCCTGAAGGTGAAGATTATTCCGGACAAACAGTTGTACCAGCCGGGAGATACGGCGCGCCTGCTGGTCCAGACGCCGATTGAAGGAGAGGTCGTCGTGACGGTGGAACGCGAGAAAGTACTGCGGAGCTTTACCAGGACGCTGACGCTGGACAATCCCGTTATAGAAGTTCCTCTGGAAAGCATGGATGCTCCGAATGTTTATGTGTCCGTTTTTCTGGTCAAGGGGGCGGATTTGAGCAGCCGCAAGGTTCAAAATCCCCAGTTGAAGCTGGGATATGCCGCTCTGAAGGTGCAGCCGGCAGACAATATTCTGAACGTGGAGATGAAAGTTCCCGCCGGCACGTCCCTGCCGGGTTCCACCGCCACGGTCAGCGGCGTGGTCACGGACCACCGTGGCAAGCCTGTCCGCAATGCGGACGTGTGCCTGTTTGCGGAAGATGAAGGCACCCTTCAGGTCATCGGTTACCGGACGCCGCAGCCCATCCGGTATTTTTATGCGGACCGTCCCTTGTCCGTGGGCACCTGGACGACGCTGGAGCAGATTCTGGATGAGGACTGGGGAAGCCGTTCCACGGATAACAAGGGCATGTTCATCGGGGGCGGGGAAGACGCTTTCGGCTCACCCATGAACGCAGCGGCGCAGCAGGGGGTGTATTTAAGGGAGGATTTCAACCCTTGCGCGGTCTGGCTTTCCTCCATCCGGACGGATGAACAGGGACGTTTCAAGGCTTCGTACAGGAATCCGGACACGCTGACCCGCTACCGGGTCATGGCCGTCGTTCTGGCGGGGAATTCCGACTTCGGCAACGGAGAAGGGGCCTATGTGGTAAACAAGCCCATCATGCTGGAACCCGCTCCTCCTTTCACCGCCACAGTAGGGGATTCCCTGAATATTCCGGTGACTGTCAGCCAGACGGGTACCAGGAAAGGGAAGTGGACGGTAACGCTGAAATCCAATGATGTCGCCACCGTTTCCCAGCCCACCCAGACGCTGGCGCTGGACGGGAATCAGCCGAAAACACTGATTTTCAATGTTAAATTCAATAAGTCCGGAAAGGCCCGGCTGATATGGGAAATCCGTGCCGCGGATGCGGAAGGAGTGCCGTATTCCTCCGGTGTTTACTCCCTGCTGCGGGATGCCGCAGCCAATACGTTTGAGGTGGTTCCTCCCTTCCCGGATTTGCGTGAGCTCCGTTGTTTCTCCCTTTCCTCCGGCGGCACGCTGGATGTTCCCGGCATGCTGTCCACGCCTTTCCTGCCGGGCACTCCCGTACAGGTGACTCTCAGCACGTCGCCGCTCATTTATGCGGACGGAAGCGTGAATTTCCTGCTGTGTTATCCCTACGGCTGCCTGGAACAGCTTTCTTCCTCCACCTTGCCCTGGATTTACGAACCGCTGCTGGCCAAATATCTGCCCGATTTCAAAGGAAAGACGAAGGAAGAACGCAGCAAGGCCCTGAGGGGAGGCATCCAGAAGATTCTGAGAAACCAGCTTCCCGACGGGGGACTGGCCTACTGGCAGGGCGGAACTTCGGTGAGCGAGTATTGCCCCTATGCCGCCCTGGTGCTTACTCTGGCACGGGAAAGCGGAATTGACGTTCCGGAAAAGCCCTTGGACAAGTTATACGGTTATCTGGCAAGGAGCCTGTCCAATAATCTCCAGGGGGATTTGCTGGGAGCATGGGTTCTTGCGCGGGCAAAGCGCCTGCCGGACTCCCTGTTGAACCGCCTGCTGGACAGGTCCGGTTCATTGAGTCCGGAAAACCGGATGTATCTGGCTTTGGCCGTAGCATTGTCTTCACGGCCGGATGCCGGGACGCTGGGGCTTCGTCTGATAAATACGGAACCGGAGAAGAAGGAATCGTCCCATGTTCAGCTTTTAAGAGGTCTGGCGGACATGTCCCTGTCTTCCGGCGATGCCGCCGCCCGGATCCGCCTGGCCCGGTTGATCATGGACAGGACGTCGCGCCCCTTTGGAGAAAGACCTCTGTACACGACCTGGTCTTCCGGATGGGACGTCATGTTGCTGGGCGAGTATCTCAAGGGAGTGAAGGAATCTTCCGTTTCCGCACCCTTCCGGGTGGACCGGGGGGCGCAGGTGACGAGCGGAACATGCTCCCTGGCTTCCCCCGCGCAATTCCGTACGGCAGTGGGAGAAAAGGCCGTGCTGAGCCTTCCTGATGCCGGTTCCACCGTCTACGGTACTGCGGAAGCCCACGGGCGCAGCAAGACCCAGGAAGACGGCGCCGCCGTCAACCGAGGCTTTGCCGTTTCCCGCGTGTATGAGAAACTCAATTCCGAAGGCAAATGGGAACCTGCGGCGGAATTTGCGGTGGGAGACCTCGTGAGAATCACGCTGCATGTGGACAAAGGGCCCAACCCACTTTCCTATGTGGTGATGGAAGATTATCTCCCTTCCGCCTTGGAAGCCGTCAATCCGGCTTTGCTTTCCCAAATACCGGGAGGCCGGGAGAACGAGGCTGCCAGCCAGGGAGACCGCTGGTTCTACTGGAATTCCTGGGTATCGCACCGGGAGTTCCTGAAAGACAGGGTGCGCTTCTTTGCCGATACCTGGAGCCGTGAACGTTTTACGGCCCGCTACCTGGCGCGGGTGACCAAGTCCGGCGTTGTCATTGCCCCATCCGCCAAGGCGGAGCTGATGTACAGGCCGGAGGTGTACGGCTTGAGCATTCCCCAGAAACTGACTGTGCTGCATGGTGAGGAGAAGTAAACATCGCTGCGGGAATAAGCTCCTGTGCCCGTTTTTTCTTAATAACCCGGAAGGGTGCCGTCATCGCGGCACCCCTCTGCCGTGAAAGGGGCCATGAAGACTCTGGTTGCAAGAAGGCTTTTGAAAAGAAAAAAACTGCTTTGCACGGTGGCTGGTCTTGCCGTTGCATGGCTGTTTGTCTGGTACGTGCTTCCGTGGTTCTTTCCCGGACCGGAAGGTCTGGAGCATCCGGAAAAGCCGGGAGCCGTCGTGCTGGACAGGGACGGAAGCAGAATCGCCACCCTGCCGGGACGGGATTATTACCACTGTGAACCTGTCCCGTTGCGTGCCGTGCCGGAAATGCTGGTCAAAGCCACGTTAGCCGCGGAAGACAAGCGGTTTTACAGCCACGGAGGGGCGGATTTTCTGGCATTGAGCCGCGCTGTCGTGACGAATGCCGCGGGCGGGGAAATCGTGTCCGGCGCATCCACCATCACCCAGCAGCTTGCCAAAAATGCCAATCCTCCGGGCAAAAGAAATCTGGCCGCAAAAATGAGGGAATTTTTCCAGGCCCGGCGTCTGGAAATGACCATGAGCAAAGAGGAGATTCTGGAGGCTTACTTCAATCGTCTGGATTACGGCAATTTGCGCCGCGGACCTGCGGCTGCGGCCCGTTTTTACTTTGGAAGGGACATGGACCATCTTTCCCTGGCGGAATGTGCCCTGCTGGCGGGCCTGCCCCAGGGACCGTCGCGTCTGAATCCCCTCAACTACCCGGACCGGGCCCTGGAACGCCGGAACCGCGTTCTCCGCAGAATGAAGGAGGAAGGCATGTTTCCTGCGGAGATGCTGGACCGCGCCTTGCAGGAACCCCTGTTCAGTTCCGGAACGGAAAAGCGCCGTCAGGCGCTGGCTCCCCACGTGACGGCCTCCTTTCTCCGAGCCTTCCGGACCGGAGAAGTCCATACCACGCTGGATTCCGCCTTGCAGCGCGGAGTTCAGGAAATCGTAGGGAGGGAACTGGCCAACCTTGAGGATCACCATGTGACCCAGGCTGCCGTGGTGGTGGTGGAAAACGCTACGGGAGACATTCTCTGCCTGGTTGGTTCCGCGAACAGAAAGCATCCGCAGGGGGGGCTTCTGGATGGAACATCCATGCCGCGCTCCCCCGGGTCCGCCCTGAAACCGTTCGTGTATGCTCAGGCATTCACCCTGGGGGCGTATCCGGGAACCGTTCTGCCGGATGTTCCGACCACGTACAGGAGTGCGCACGGCCTGGAAGCGCCGCAGAACTACAACAAGACGTACATGGGGCCCATTTCCATCAGAAAGGCGCTGGCATGCTCCCAGAACATTCCCGCCATGCGGGCGTTGGGCTCGTTCGGCGGCCCGTCCCGCCTGTTGAAATTGTTGAAGGACCTGGGCATGCAGGGCATTGACGGGAATGCCCTGCATTACGGCCTGGGGCTGGCTATCGGAAATGCGGAAGTGACGCTGAGGGACCTGACGGCCGCATACGCCTGTCTGGCCCGCGAGGGAAAGGCCGTCACTTTGAATCTGGAGAAGGCTCCGGCGGGAGAATCTTCTCCGGAGCGGTCCGTGTTGTCCGCGGCTTCGTGCTTTCTGGTAGCGGACATTCTGGCGGACCGGGAAGCGCGCCGGGCTACCTTCGGAGATCATGAATTGATGAATCTTCCCTTCCGTTACGCCTGCAAGACGGGCACTTCCTCCGATTTCCGCGACAACTGGTGCGTGGGCTTTACCCGTGAAATTACGGTTGGCGTTTGGGTGGGCAATTTTGACGCTTCCCCCATGAGGCAGGTAGGGGGAATGACGGGCGCGGGGCCTATTTTTGCCGGAGTGATGAAACTGGCGCACCGGAACAGGAAAGCGACCTTTCCGCAGCCCGGTGCGGACTTGGTGCGCATCCGCATTGATTCCCGCACCGGAAAGCGCACCGGGGCCATGCAAATACCCGTCGCCTATGTGCGGGAAGAGTGGGCATCCCCGGCGAACATGCCGGGAGAAGCTTCCCCCGGAGATTACGATGCGCGGGGAAGGGCATATCTGGACAGCCGTTATACGGAATGGTTCACCAGTCCGTCCTGTACGGCGGCGGACGCCTGGTGCCTGCTTCCCGAGTACTGGTCCGGAGAACCGCCCCGCGTCCTCGTTCCCCTGTACGGCTCCCGCCTGATTCTGGACCCGGAAATGCCCGGGGGCGGCCGCATGCTCAAATTGCGGTCCAACCTGCCCACGGGAGCGCTCTGGTCATGTCCCACTCTGGAAATCGTGCAATACGGGGATGAAGCCCATGCGGTGCTGGCGCCCGGTACGCACGTCATTACCGTGCGGCATCCGGAATTGAATCTGGAACAAAGTTCAACCTTTTCCGTCAGGGAATTGTGACTTGATCACATTTAATGGTTCCCGGCGCGGGCCCTCCCGGCCGGGATGCCGTTCAGTCCAGCGGCAGAATGGAGGTAACCAGCATTTTGAAGCGCTCCCTGGCTATGACGGAGTGGGGAACTCCGGCCGGGATCATCAGCGCTTCTCCTTGGGACAAATCTGCTTCCGCATTGCCGATGGTGAAGTAGGCGGTACCGTCCACGACCTGGACGAGAGCAGGCCCCGGAGTCTGATGGGTCGGCAGGAGCTGTTCATCGTCAAAGGCGAGAATGGTTATGTTGACTCCCTTGGAGCGCAACAGGGCCAGGCTGGTGATCTGCCCCTCACGGTAATCAATCAGATCCGCATAATTAAAAGGCGATTGTTCAGGGATATGCTGCATTTCCGTCATGCAGGTTGGACACTTTCAAGGCTCTTCCCTGTTTCCTTCATGACGAAGCTTTTTGGAAAAAGGCCCGCTCCTGACCCAAGAGCGGGCCTTGGCATTCAGCATTCATATGGTGCGTGCTTACAGATTCAACATCCTGATTTCATAGGCGTGGGGTCGGTAGTTAGTAAACAGCAATCGCCTTATACACAAAATAACTCCGCTGTTTCAAGTTAATTCTGAAGAATCGCCGCAGGCGGGGCCGGAAGGCTCCGGATACAAGGCTTGCCGGATTATTTCCGGGGGCGGTGCCGCCCGTTTTTTCTCTTCACAATTTTCTTGCCCGGACTTTCCTGGTTCTCCCTGGGAACGATTGCAAAGTCAGCCCACTGCTGTTCCCGGTCCACCTTCACGGGAATTACGGGCACGCGCAGGCCTGCACACAGAACGAACCCCTGATCGTTCTTCCAGCGGTTGGCGAAGGCTTCATACACCCATCGTCCGCCCGGAAGCTTGTCCGGCTTGATCAGCCCCTTGATCTGGAGGCGCGGAATTTCCAGCAGAATGCCGAAGTGGCGCGTGTCCGTAATCAGGGCGTCGTGCACTTCCGGATGGTCTGCGAAGCATTGGCCTTCCAGCCATTCAAAAAGTTTCATGCGGTTGGCATCCTTTTCCGCGCTGGCGGAAACGCGTTCCGTTTCGGAAATATGTTCCGCCGCTTCCTCCAGAGCCGCCACACTGCCGGGGCCTTTTGCCCCTTTCGGCGGGTTGGCCAGCAGGGGATCCAGCGAACGGTGCACCACCAGGTCCGCGTAACGGCGGATAGGGCTGGTGAAGTGGCAGTAATTGGGGGTGGCCAGTCCGTAGTGCCCCAGGGGCTCCGTATCGTATCTGGCGCGCATCAGGCTTTTCAGCAGGGCCAGCTTGAGAAGCTGTTCGTCCGGGGAACCCTTGATGGACTGCATCAGTTCATTCAGGTACTGGCGCTGGCCGATGTCATGAACCGGATGGCCGTACAGCTTGCAGAGTTGGCCGAATTCGAACAATTTGGCGGAGTCCGGTTCCTCATGAACACGGTAAATTGTGGGGCGATTGCGGTTTTTCAGGGTCAGGGCCACGGCTTCATTGGCTGCCAGCATGCATTCCTCAATCAACTGGTGGCTTTCGTCGTATTCCTCCGTGACAATGTCCGTTACGCGGCCGTCCTTGTCCATGACGGCGCGTACTTCCGGGAAGTCCAGGTCCAGCGCCCCTTTCGCATAACGGTTGCGGCGCAGGATGGAGGCCAGCTTCCATGCCTCCCTGACCAGGGCGGGAATTTCCGCCTTGTCGCGGCCGTTCATCATGGCGAACGCCTCCTGATAAGTAAGCCGGGCGCTGCTGCGGATATAGGCGTCCGCAAAGCGGGCGTGAAGCATTTTCCCCTTTTTATTGAACTTCATTTCACATGCCTTCGTCAGCCTCACAACGCCCGGTCTCAGACTGCACAAATCGTCGGAAAGACGCGGAGGAAGCATGGGCAGCACGCGGTCCGGCAGGTAGGTGGAATTGCCCCGTTTGCGCGCTTCCCGGTCCAGGGCGCCGCCGGGCTGAACAAAGTGGGAGACGTCCGCAATATGGACGGCCAGCACCCAGCCTTCCGGCGTGGTCCTGATGGAAATGGCGTCGTCAAAATCCTTGGCGCTTGCCGGATCAATGGTGATGACGGTGCGGTCCGTCCAGTCTTCCCGCCTGGCCAGTTCCCTGGGGGAGGGTTCTGCGGGAAGCGCGTCCGCTTCCTGAAGCGTTTCGGCGGGAAACTCCACGGGCAGGTCATACTTTCTGATGACGGCTTCCATATCCACATGGGGTTCGTCCGCATAACCGAGCATTTCCACGATTTTCCCGCGCGGTGACTTCTTGTCGCCGCCGTAGGAGACCGGCTCCACGGAGACAAGCTGCCCCGGCAGTACCTCCATGGCAGGGGCTTCCGTCACCTCAATGTATGCCGGAGACCCCGAACCGTCTCCCAGGACGCGCCCGAATTTGTTCTTTCCGGTGCGGAAAACACCCAGCCAGCGGGATCTGGCGCGTTTCGTCACTTCTTCCACGCGCGCTTTCCAATTTGCGTCTGACGCGGAAGAACCGCTTCTGCGGTCGTTTCGCCTGCCTTTGGCTGCCTTGCGTTCCACGCGCACGGCCACCTGGTCTCCGTCCAGGGCGGTATTCAGCCGTTCGGGTTTGAGCTCCAGCTCCGGAATGGAATCCAGATCCCAGCCCATGGCCGCCGCTGCGGAATCTCCCTTCTGGGGGAGGAAAAGAATTTTACCGGAACGCAGGATACGGATTTTGCCCTGTACCAAATCGCGCCGCTCCCTTTTCAGGGCGTATTTGCCCTTTTGCAGGCGTACAAGCATGCCCTCTTCCTCCAACTGGTCCACCAGATTCCGAAGGTCCAGGCGCTGGCGGGAATCCACATTCAGGGCGCGTGCCAATTCGGACTTGCTCTGCGGTTCATAATGCCCGTCTTTCATGTGACGGATCAATCGGTCTTTCAGGGAGGTGCTCATACTGCAAAAGGGTCGGAAGCATGGAAAAGGAGGGAATTTAATCATCCTCCGAAAGTTCCATTACTCCCTTTTTTACCATGATAATGCCGTTTCCGCCGGGCTTCAAGACACGGGCGGTGCATTTTTCATTCCCGTTTTTTCCGGGACTTGTTTTCCGAAACATCCCTTCAGTTGAGGGGGACGGCGCGGCGTGCTATTTCGGGCGAAGCGTTCCTTCCGTCGTGCCGAGCTGTTCCGCGACATCCAGTTCCCTGACGAGCTGGGCGGCGGAACAGGACCCGTCCAGCAGGCCGCGGTAGCGGGAGACGAGGCGACGCGTTTTGGCGGGGGAATCGTCCAGCAGTTCCACGCGGAAACGGAAGAGGCCCAGTTGGCGGAATTCCCGGAAAAAGCCGGCTCCGGTCTGGGCCCTCCCGTTGAACAGGGTGTTCCGGCATCCGACGTCCGCCAGAAGGGGATGGACCTGGCCCACGCGGTCGCGCAGCTGAACCCGGTATTGTTCGCAGGGTCTTCCGCAGTTTTTATAGCTGGTGCCGTCCGACAGAAAAGTGCAGAAAACGCAGTGCTCCATATGGAACATGGGCATATGCTGGTGAATGGTGAGTTCAAACCACTCCGGCGGGGCGGCATGGAGCAGGTCCGTTACCTGGGTGGCGTTGAGGTCATAGGAAATGGTGAGGTATTCCAGATTCCCCTGTTCCTTCAGAATGGCGGAACTGCATGGATTGGCCGCGTTCAGGGAAAAATCACCGATGCGCAGAAGAGGGGAATGGCGGAAATATTCGGCCGCTCCCAGGTTGCGGATGAGCACGCCATCCGGTTCCGCCCTCTCCATGACTTTGAAATAGCCCGTTTCCGAGGGTTTCTGGATGCGCGGCGTCGCCAGGAAGACAGGAATCCGGTTGCCTGCCTCCTTCACGGCGCGGACGCCTGCCGCATAGTCCCGGATGTCTTCAAAGTCCAGATAAACGGCATCCGCCCCGGAATCCACCGCGGCGGGAATCTGGTCCATTCTGCGGCACAGCACGGAAAGTTTCCCCCGTGTTTCCCGGACGTCCCGTTCCGCGGCCATGACGGGGATGCTGTAGGGTGCGGGAGCCCGGCGGGTTCCTCCGGAAGAAGCCTGCGCGGCCTGGAGCCGCTCCACAAGGGCCCGGCGCGTTTGGTTGAGGGTGCTCAACGGAATCATCACCCCGTCTTCCAGACGGTTTTCGCAGGAAAGGAGCCGGAATCCCGTGCCGCCCATCCTGCCAAGCTGCCGTTCCAGCGTTTCAGAAGTCAGGGGGCGGTTTTCAGCGCGTTGAAGGGGTTGGGAGGACTGCACGGAACATCCGTATTCCGGGCAAAATACCGTGAGCGGCTCTCCGGCGGCTCCGGTGCAAACCAGATGAATGGGCGTTTCCGCTTCCGGCATATGTTCCCGCATTTTCTTCAATTCCGCATTCAGCGCCGGATCGTCCGTTTTCCAGAGTTTCTGGCCCGGCATGATCCTGTTCCAGTCAATATGGGAAGCTTTTCCGTGGAAGAAAAGGCGGTTTCTCTGGACTTTCCAGATGCGGCCGCCCTGTTCTTCGTTACGGTCTTCTCCGGCGTCAATGACGAATCCGTCTCCGGGAGCGAGCGGAATGTCCGATTCCTGCCGTATTTCCAGCCAGCCCTGGCCGCAGGCGGTGATGACGCCCGCATAGGCTCCGCGTTTTTTGCCGTGGCGGCCGTGAGTCAGGCGCGGATGGTCCGTTCCGTCCAGCCAGCCTGAGGAGAATCCGCGGGAAAACACCATTTGCAGGGCGTAGCGGTCCCGTGCGGTGACCATGCGGTCCACGGGAATTCCGGCGCAGGCGGCATCCAGCGCCTTCCGGTAGGCCGCCGTTACCGCCGCCACGTATTCCGGGCTCTTCAAGCGGCCTTCTATCTTGTAGCTTTTGACTCCCATCCGGACCAGTTCCGGAATGCGGTCAATGGCGCACAGGTCCTGCGGGCTGAGCAGATAACGCTTTTCCCCCAGCGGCACGTGCCTGCCGTCCACGATCAGGGCATAGGGCAGGCGGCACGCCTGGGCGCATTCCCCCCGGTTGGCGCTGCGCTGGCCCAGGCTTTCCGACGTAAGGCACTGCCCGGAATAAGCCACGCAGAGAGCGCCGTGAACGAAGACCTCCAGCGGAATGTCCGTGTGCCGTGCGCACTGGTCGATTTCCTTCAGGCTCAGTTCCCTTGCCAGCACCGCCTGTTTCAGGTCCAGAAAGCGGGAGGCAAACTCCAGCCCTTCCGGGGAGGTAAGCGTCATCTGGGTGGAGGCGTGCAATTCCAGTTTCATGGCCGGGTCCCGGCGGCTCCATTCCGTGAGGCAGCGGGCAAGCCCCATGTCCTGCACGATGACGCCGTCAGCCCCGGCGGCATTCAGATGCCCCAGGTAGGCGAGGGCGTCCGGAAGCTCGGAGGTGAAAATGAGCGTGTTCATCGTGACGTACCCTTTTACCCCGTGCGCATGGAGAAAACGCATCAGTTCCGGCAGGGAATCCAGTGTGAAATTGTTGGCGCGCAGGCGGGCGTTGAAGCGGTCCAGGCCGAAGTAGATGGCATCCGCGCCGTTGGCGACGGCGGCGCGGGCGCAGTCCATGTCTCCGGCGGGGGCCAGCAGTTCGGGGCGAACATCGCCGGGACGCAGGGAGGAAAGGGTGGTGTCGTCTTCGGGAATCACAGCCGTAGGTAAGTTCTGTTTACTGGGAGGTAGTGCGCTTTTCCGTGCGGTGGAGCAGGGCTTTCAAGTCTCCAAGCAGGAAGAGAGACCCGGCGGCCAAGGCGGGCAGCGGGGATTCCACTGCCTTGCGGAGCCCTTCGGAGAGGGAAGAATGAATGAAAACAGGTTCGGATACGAGGTTTTTCAGCAGGGCGGCCATGTCTTCCGCAGGCATGATGCGCGGGGATGAACAGGGCACCAGGTGCCATTCTCCCGCAATTTCCCGGAAAACGGGAATCATGTCCCGAATCTGCTTGTCCGCGGCCGCAGCAAAGACCAGGGCCGCCTTTTGTCCGGGAAACTCCTCGTTCCATGTGGCGGCCAGAACGCGTGCGGCGTGTTCATTGTGCGCTCCGTCCAGCACCAGGGGGGGCGCGCCGATGCGCTCGAACCTGCCGGGCCACTGCAAGGACTTCAGGGCCCTCTCTATCAGGGCGCTTTCCGGGAGGGCATTCAGTTGTTTCATGGTTTCCAGTGCAAGTGCTGCATTTTCAATCTGGTGCGGTCCGGGAAGGGAGGGGCGGGGAGTTCCGGAGTTCGCCCGCGCCACGGTGAGCGGAGAGAGCCGTTCCCGTGCCGTCCGTTCGATGACGGCCATGGCTTCCGGTTCCTGAACAGCGGTAACGACGGGTTTTCCGGGGGCGATGATTGCCGCCTTTTCTCCGGCAATTTCCGCAAGGGTGTTTCCCAGATACTGCTGGTGGTCCAGCCCGATGGGAGCCAGTACGGAGATGTCCTTGCGCAGGGCGTTGGTGGCGTCCAGCCTGCCGCCCAGGCCCGTTTCCAGAATGATGAAATCCGCCCCGTTGCTGATGAAGTGGCGCAGGGCGACGGCCAGGGCCAGTTCAAAGAAGGTGGGGGGCTGTTCCCATCCTTCCGCAAGGTTTTTCATGAAGAAGATTTCTGCCGCCAGAGCGTCCCGGGGAATCATTTCCCCGTTCACGCAGATGCGTTCGGCAAATTCCACCAGATGGGGGGAAGTGAACAGGCCGGTTTTATAGCCTTTTGCACGCGCCAGCGCTTCAATCATGGCGCAGATGGAGCCCTTGCCGTTGGTGCCGGCCACGTGAACCACGGTGGCGTCCGGCCGGTCTGCGCCTGCCGCCGTCAGCAGTTTCCGGGTGTTTTCAAGTCCCAGCTTGATTCCGAAGAATTGGGTGGAAAACAGCCAGTCAAGGGCGGCGGACGCGTTCATGGGCGGCATTCTACCATGAGAGGGCCCCGGTTCAATCCCGGCGTGGGCCGTTCAACAAAATACCGCCGGGAACGGACGCGGCAAACACGAACAAGCTACCGTTGCTACCTCTCGGTCCTGGCGGGGTTTGCCAGTCGTGCCTCCACGGGTTCCCGGCGGCTTGGACAGTAAACTAGGTTTGCCGTGCAGTGTCAACCATCAAAGAGTTCATTTCCTCCTGGTGAAGGAGAGCAGCAGGGAGACCAGAAGAACAGCGCCGATAACAGTGGCAGCCGTGAAGAAAATTTGTTCCTCCTGCTTCAGGCGGCTGCGGTCTTCCTCAATGCTCCCGTCCCTGATCCGCTGCAGGTTGTGCACGACCTTGGCCTGTTCCTCCACGTTCGCCTCCGTCCTCATGGTCAGGCTCTCTTCATGGCTTACAGCCCGGTCGAACGGGGCGATCATGGCCTGGAATTCGGGGTCCTCCGCCAGAATGGCCGTATCGTCATATTCCTCCGCCAGGGGGGAATTCATCGTGTCCCTGATGCTGGCAATCTGCCTGTCCACCTTGTTCTGGAACAGGGAGAGTTCTCTTTTCGCCTTTTCCCAGGCTTCCGTCTGCTCCCGGATCATGGCCTCGCCCTTCCGGGTAATGCGTTCCAGTTCCTGGGGAAGACTGGTCTGGAGCTTGAGCAATTCCTGTCTGTTTTCCGTCACCTTGAATTCCCTGCTCTTCGTGTTGGAGGCTTCCGCGCGCTGAATGCGGTCGATATCCAGTCGGGTTTCCACCTGGCGGATTTGTTCCTGAAGGCGCGCCTGGGCGGCGGAAAGCTGTTGTTTGGTGGTATTCAGCTTGCTCTGGAGTTCCTCCACGTCCGCGGCGCGTCTGTCGTATTGTTGCAGCAGCCGGGCAATCCGGTCTTCCGCAGTACGGGCCTGGGGCGTCCCGGAAGCGGCGCGGGGCGTTTTTGAAACCGCCGCGGCTTTGTCCGCCTTTTCCATCTGGCCGTCCCAGTATTTCCGGACGGCTTCCTCCTTGCGCTGGATGGCCGACTGGAGGCGCGCCGCCTGCTGTTCGTGGAGTTCCGCCAGTTCGTCAAAGCGCATTTGGGCCGCATCCAGTTCCGGATAGGGTTCCATTTCCATGGCCTTGATCTCCTCATGCCGGGGCAGAAGGTCGGTTTGATAATAATTCCAGCCGTAATAGCCTCCGGCGAGCAGCAGAATGAGAAGGAAGTAGCGCATAACTTGAAGTAGGACAGTGGGCAGTAGGTTCTGTCATAGTGGAAGCTTGCCCGGACTTTGCAAATCACAAAATGAGGCATCCACCTCTTTTTTCCTTCTCTTCCGGAAAGGTGATAAATCCGGTATGGGATAGGCGTATCTTCCATTGAATTATACTTGCAGATTATGTCTATTTTTTCATCTCGCAGAGAATTTCTCAAATCCCTTGGGCTGGCAGCCGGTGCGGCTGCGGTCGGGAACGGTTTCACGGCTCAGGCTCTGGACATTCCCTCGGAGGAGCGTCTTTGGAGTACCGGCGTTCCGGCGCCTTCCCGTCCCTCCGGCTCCGTGTACATGGGCGGGTTCCGGGCTCCCGCGCTGGACCGGGTCAGGATAGCTTTCATCGGCGTGGGCGGCCGCGGCTTCTCCCATCTGGCGCAGATGTGCGTGATGGACGGGGTGGAGATCACGGGCGTGTGCGACTTGAAGCAGGATCTGACGGAACGCGGCGTGGACAGAGTGCTGAAAAAAACGGGGAAAAAGCCTGCGGGATATTCCGGCGGTGAAAGGGAGTACCTCTCCATGCTCCGCGAACTGAAGCCGGATGCAGTTATTATCAGCACGGACTGGAGCTCCCATGCCCGCATCGCATGCGACAGCATGCGGAACGGAGCGCACGCTTTTGTGGAGGTGCCCATGGCCGTTTCCCTGGAAGAACTCTGGAAGATCGTGGATACCAGCGAGGCGACGCAGAAGCACTGCATGATGATGGAAAACGTCAATTACGGGCGCGACGAGCTTATGTTCCTCAACATGGTCCGGCAGGGAGTGATCGGGGATCTGCTTCACGGGGAAGCCTCCTACATCCATTGCCTGGTGACGCAGTTGGGGGATACCCGCGGGGAGGGAGCCTGGCGGCCGGAGTACCATACCAAAATCAACGGCAACCTGTATCCCACGCACGGTCTGGGTCCGGTAGCCCAGTATATGAGCCTGGCGCGCAAGGACGACAATTTCAGCCGTCTGGCGGCGTTTGCCTCCCCGGCTCTGGGGCGTACGGCCTACGCCAAAAAGCATCTTCCTCCCGACCACCGCTGGAACCGCACGCCCTTTGTGTGCGGAGACATGAATACGGCGATTGTGAAAACGAACCTCGGACGGACCATCGTCGTTCAACTGGACGAAACGTCCCCCCGCCCCTATTCGCGTTCCAATCTGATTCAGGGAACTGCCGGCACCCTGACGGGTTTTCCCACCCGCGTAGCCGGGGAGAAGCTGGGCAACGGCAATTATCACGAATGGATTCAGGGGAAGGACGGGCTGAAAGCTGTTTATGAGAAATATGACCATCCTCTCTGGAAGCGCATAGGGGATCTGGCCATGAAGATGGGCGGCCACGGGGGCATGGACTTCGTGATGCTGTACCGCATGGTGGAATGCCTGCGCCGCGGAGAGCCGATGGATCAGAACGTTTATGAAGGAGCCTACTGGTCCTCCCTGCTGCCCTTGACGGCGCATTCCATCGCGCAGGGCGGCGTTCCCGTGGAGTTCCCGGATTTCACCCGCGGCGGCTGGAAGACCACGGCTCCGCTGGGGGTTATTTCCTGAACCGGGCGTTTTTCCGGAGCATCGCCACATAGGAATAAGCCTCATGGACGCCATCATGCGGGCCATGAGGCTTGCCTATTCGCGCAGGCGGAATAACGGAATGCCCGGCTTGTCCGCCGCCGGCGGCAAAGCCGTTGTTCAGGATTGGCAGAGCAGTTTCTTCAATTCTTCCGGGCTCATGTTCATCAGCCATTGTTCCGGTCCTCCGGAGAACAGGTCATCCGCCATGCGGCGTTTTTCCGTCAGCATGGCGTCAATGCGGTCCTCAATGGTGCCGCGGCAAATCAGGCGGTGCACCAGAACGTTGCGGTGCTGTCCGATGCGGTAGGCGCGGTCGGTCGCCTGGTTTTCCACGGCGGGATTCCACCAGCGGTCCACATGGATGACGTGGGAGGCCTGCGTCAGCGTCAGTCCGGTTCCCGCCGCTTTCAGGGACAGAATGCAGAAGGGAGGACCTGATTCCTTCTGGAAGGAGGAGACAATGTTCTGACGTTCCGGAATGGGCGTGCCTCCGTGCAGCGTGAGGCCCGGACGGCCGAAAACCCGGGAAAGCAGGTCATGCAGGTGGGGGATGACGGAACGGAACTGGGTGAACAAAATGGCTTTTTCCTGCCGTGCCGCGATGGAGGAGCACAGTTCCTGAAGACGGAGGAATTTTCCGGAGCGTTCCGGAAGATAGTCGTCCGTGCCCTGGAATTGGGCGGGATGGTTGCAGATTTGCTTGAGCCGCGCCAGCACGGGGAGAACGAGCATGAGGCGTTTGGCCGGGTCCGGCTCGTCCAGCATTGCGTGCAGGGTCTCTATCTGGTGATGGTACAGGGCGGCCTGTTCCGGGGTCAATTGGCAGTAGGCGGGAATCTCCGTCTTGTCCGGCAGGTCCGGAAGCAGGGCCGGATCCGTTTTCATTCTGCGCAGGATAAAGGGGCGAATCAGCCGGCGGAGGGGGGCATATCCCCGTTCCAGGGAGCGGGTAAATTTCTCAAAACTTTTTCTGTTTCCTAGCAGTCCGGGATTCAGGAATTCCATCAGGCTCCAGATTTCATTCAGGGTGTTTTCCACGGGAGTTCCGGACAGGGCAATCCGCCTCTCCCCGTGCAGGGCGCGGATGGCGCGGGAACGCGCGGAAGAAGCGTTTTTAACGGCCTGCGCCTCATCCAGAACAATGGCGGGAAAATGCAGGTCCTCCAGGGCCGGAGTGCGCACGGCCATGCCGTAGGTTGTGATAACGGCGTGGCATGGGGTGTCCATCCGTGTTGGGGACGGCTGCCAGGAATCCGGAGCGGAAGGGTGCATGATGCGCAGGACAAGTTCCGGGGCGAAGCGTTCCGCCTCCTCCTTCCAGTTGCCCAGCAGGGAGGCCGGGGCGACGATGAGCGCCGGGACGGTCTCCAGTTTTCCCTGCCGTCTCAGCGTGTCCAGCCATACAATGGCCTGAAGGGTTTTTCCCAGTCCCATGTCGTCCGCCAGGCACGCGCCGAACCCTTTTTCCGTGGTTCTGTACAGGAAAGAGAAGCCTTCCTTCTGGTAAGGCCGCAGAATCCTGGCCAAATGCGTCGGGAGTTCCGGCACGGGTACGGGGGAATCTCCTGTCAGCACGTCCAGAATGCTGCGGAGGTTGCCGCCCGGTTCCATCAGACAGTCTTCGTCCGGTTCCGGGAGTTCCGCCAGGCGGTCCGCGGGGCCGTTCACCAGCAGCCGCAGTCCCTGCACCAGGGGGATGCCCAGGGAACTCATCATGCGCGCCGCCCTGCTCCAGCGTTCCATAAGGTCTTTCACCTTCTGGGCGTCCACGCGCACCCATTCTCCCTTGAAACGGATAAGGCCGTCTCCGTTATTGAGCAGTTCTTCCAGTTCCTCCGGGGTGAGGTCCCTGCCTCCCAGCGTGGCGGAAACGGAGAATTTCAACAGGGCGGGGATGGAAAGACCGGAGGAATGAACGGCTTTTTCTCCGTCCGCTGTGTCCGCCGTAACTTTCACCTGAAGTTTGGGAGGCGCCTTTTTCCACAGGTTCACCATGCGGACCATGATTCCCGCCCGCTCATAAAGAGGGCTGTCCTGCAGGAAGTCCCTGGCTTCCGAAGCGCTCCAGGCCAGGGGGGAGTATACTTTTCCGCTTTCCAGCAGGTTTTGGAGCAGCCGGCTTTCACGGGCGGCTTCCTGCAAAGGCTGGAGGACGGCCAGCAGGGCCGTATGGTTGCCTTCGTGAAGTTTCAGGGCGGAGGAAAGGGGCAGGTGCCGTATCTGATTGTCCGCCGCGCTCTGGTGCGCGAAAGTGGCCATGAAGGCGAAAGGGCGCAGTCCCGTGGAATCGTCCCGGTTTTCCGCCAGATGAAAAAACACCTTGCCGATCTGATCCCAGGGCGCTCCCAGGGCCTTCAGCCAGGCGGCGGGCGTGATGCCGCGTGCGCCGGTTTCCTTTTTCACCAGGCGGCGGAAGTCTTCAAACCATCGGGAGATGACAGTGGGCGTGATGTATTCGCCGCCCGGCACGGGAGGGAACTGCTCCGTCAGGGAAACCCTTTCCGTTGCATTGGGCAGAAGGTGGTCCAGCACGCTGTCCACTTCGTCGGGCCGTTCGGCGGCGGCATGGGCCATGCGGGTGAGGGCCTGCCTTCCCATGGTTTTCAGGAAAAAGGCCGCCGTACCGAGAGGCGTTTCCCAGTTGGAAGTGGCAAGAGCGTACAATCCCTGGCCGGCGCCTGCTTCAAACAGCCGGTCAAAAGGCGGACTGGCCATCGCAGGCGCTCCGGATGGCAGGATATGGAGATCGTCCGTGTTCCTGTTCCGCTCCGGCGTTGCGTGATGGGATTCCGGCTGCATGGCTGCCTTGATGATAACATGGGCCTGCGGTGCGTTCAACCGCTCCCTGTGTTTCTGCAAGGCTGCCGCAAAAAAGAACGGAGACGGAAACGCGGCCTGGGAAAAGATGCTGAGGCCGGAGTCTCTCGACTGCGGAAATGGCGTTCGGAAAATGATTCCGGCGCCGCATGTGTGTTTGATGCCGCAGCTTGCCGGAAAGCGGAGGAATGTCCCATTTCCTCCGGCATGTTTTCCGTGTTTACAGGGAGAATGTCGTCTTCCGAATGATGGGAAGCTGGGTAGGCGGGGGATTCACCAGTTCCTTGAGCTGCATGAGGTAGGATATTAACGCCTGGCGTACGGATTTCCCGACGGCGCAACCTTCTCCCTGCTGGGGAAAGTTGAAGTTGTTGCACAGGTAGTCGCCCATGGCGACGGTGTATATCACTCCGTCCCTCAATGTGCTGGTGATGCTTGGGTTGATGCCGTCCATGATCTGGTAGGAAAAGCCGGCGCAGTAAACTTCCAGCATGCCGCCTTCCTTTTCCATGGGAGCCATGAATTTGGTCAGGATCAGTTGTTCGATGTCCGCCTTGGTCATTTTGCAGGTGACGACCGTTTCCCGGAACGGCTCCATTTCATAGACGTCCTTGATGGTGACGGGGCCTTTGGAAAGATGGGTTTTGGCCCGGACTCCGCCGCGGTTGTAAATGGCGATGTCCGCGTTTGCCGCTTTCTGAATGGCTTTGCAGAAATACCGGCCTATGGTGACGTGCGTGATTTCTTCCTTGGCAATGGCAACTTGCTGGTTGAAAAACGGGTTGGAGGTAAACTGCCTGACAATCTCTTTCACTTCCGGGTCGTCCGGAAGGTGGTCCAGAGATACGGCTTCCGTGGATTTGGAGAGGACGGCCGGCTTTTTATCCGTGGAGAAGATGATTTTGGTGACTCCTGCGTAGCTCAGCTTGTGCCCCGTGTGGCTGAGCAGGGAGCCGGTCCGCAGATGGCCCTTGGGCAGCATGACATGGGTATGACCGCCCAGAATGACGTCGATGTTCGGGGAATATTTCATCATTTTCAGATCGTGATCATACCCCATGTGGCTGAGGATGACATTGATCGTGTTGTGATGCAGGCGGAACCTGTCCATGACGCCTTTGTAGTCCGTTTCATTCGGCAGTTTCCAGGTGATGCCGTCCATCTTCAGGATATCCGTGGTCTGCATGTCCACCAGCCCGATGACGCCTACGGAGATGGGAGTCCCCTTGATGGGAATGGAGGCATAGGGAAGGAAGCAGTTTTCCAGAGGCGGGGAGGGGGAAAGGTTGGTAACGACGAATTTTGTTCCCGGCATTCCCTTGATGTGGTCGCGGAGGGCCGTTTGTCCGTAATCCATGTCGTGGTTGCCGATGGTCGCCGCGTCATATCCCAGCTTGTTCATCAGGATGGTGATGGGCAGTCCGGGTTTTTCCCAGTCGTCCACGAAGGGATTGCCCATGAAATAATCTCCGGAATCCATCAGCAGCACATGAGGGAATTTGGAACGGTATTTTTTCACCAAGGTGGCCAGTTTCGGGAATTTATCCAGATTGCCGTGGATGTCGCTGGTGGAGATGATGATCAGCGTATGTTTGGGGTCCGGTTCAATTTTCTGTGCCAGGGAAAATGGACACAGGCAGAACAGTCCGGCAAGGAGAATGCGGGAAGAGATCATGGATGAACGGAAATGCGGAGAAAAGTAATGGAAATGTATGGCTAACGGGCGAAGATTTCATAGTTGCCGTCGCCCACGGAGATTACTTCCAGACGAACCTTTCCTACGCCGCGGCCGTTCAGATTGATGCGGTGCGCGGCCGCTGAGGTCAGGTCGATCAGGCGATTGCTGTGAAATGGTCCGCGGTTGTTGATCCTCACAATGACGGATTTCCCGGTTTTCAGACAGGTAACCTTTACTTTGCATGGCAGCGGGAGTGTCTTGTGGGCCGCCGTCAGGGAGGTCCGGGGATTGATATATTCTCCGGAAGAAGTCCTGAGGCGGTGTTTTGTTCCGCCATACCAGCAGGCATATCCCGTTTCCTTGTAGTTCAGGGCTTCCTGCACGCTCATGGGAACATATCTCTTTCCTCCGACTTTGTAGGGAGCATTTTTTACATGTGCCTCCGTTGCCTGCACGGCCGGATCCGTATTCCGGACATGCGGGCTTTTCCCTGTTGTGGAACAGGCGGGCAGCAGGCAGGACAGCAGAATAAGGATGGGCCATTTCACGTTTTTCACCCTTAGCACATATTTATAATCCTGTATAACAAAAAAGAACGAGGAATTGGAATTTAGTGGTTTTCCGGGGCTGGCGGGAATCTTTGCCCGACTGCGGTTTACCAGTTGAGCAGGGAAGGGAAATGGAGTACATTGCGCGTATGAACCCTCCCAAGGTAATTGGCCTGGTTGCTCTGGCGGAAAAACCCGGCCTGGTGGAAGCGCTGCGCATCATGCGCCGCGAACTTTCCCGTCACGGATTGAACTCCTGCGTTATTGAGACGCCGGAAGTGCTGGAACAGACGATCGGCCGGTGCAGCATGCTCGTGACGTTCGGGGGGGATGGGACCATGCTCACCGTATCTTCGCTGGCGGCCATGCATCATGTTCCCCTGGCCGGAGTAAATCTGGGCAGGCTGGGCTTCATGACTACCTGTTCCGTGCAGGAGCTTCCGCTGCTGGCGTATGCCCTCCAGGAGGGGTCCTACCAGACGGATGAGCGCGCCATGCTGGAAGTGACCAGAATCAGGGTGGACGGCGTTCCGGAATCCATACGCAAGCTGGCCCTGAATGAGGTTTCCCTGATCCGTGCGCAGACGGGAAAAATGGTGGACCTGGATGCGGAAATAGACGGAGAATTGCTGAACCGCTACCATGCGGACGGCGTGCTGGTTTCCACCCCTACCGGTTCCACGGCGTATTCCCTTTCCGCCGGCGGTCCGCTGGTATGGCCCATGTCCCGCGTGGTGTGCGTTACGCCCATCTGCCCGCACAGCCTCACGAACCGTTCCGTGGTCCTGCCGGATACCATGACCATCCGCCTGAGGCCGAGGGAACGGCGCGGCCGCTTCGATTCCATGGTGTATTCCCTGGACGGCCGTTCCGCCTATCCCATGGAAGTGGGGGAAAGTCTGCTTATCCGCAAGGCTCCGGAAAGTCTGACCCTGGTGCATCTCCGGGAGCAGAACTTCGGCGCTCTGCTGCGCGCCAAACTGCGCTGGCAGGGTGCGGAAATTCCTTCCGATGAGGACTGATGCAGCAAAAGCGGCCGGCCATGATCCGGCGGCGTGCGTCCGTTGCGGGAAGGTATCCTCTCCATGAAAAACGGAGCTGGAAAAAAGGAATTGGAACGGACGGGCGGAGTCTTCCTTTTTCTGCGTGCGTTTTTCGTGTTCAAGAACTAAAAACGATTTTTTTAGGATGCGGGCTTGACGAAAAGCCCCATCCTATAATACTCTTCCTGCCCTGCCACCAAGGGGGTGGTAGATCTTAATCGCATAAACGCATAAGAAATAGTCATATATGAAGACCCACGTGAAAAAAGGTGATGAAGTAGAAATCATCACCGGACGTAACCACAAGGGCAAGCGCGGCACCGTTCTCGCCGTAAATGCTGCTAAAGGTACTGTCATCGTAGAAGGCGCCCGCACGCTGAAAAAGGCCGTGCGCCCGACCGAACAGAATCCGGAAGGCGGCATTCAGGAGATCAACGGCCCGATTCACATCTCCAACGTGAAGAAAGTAGGCTAGGCTTTTTGCCTGACCCTGCGCTTAAGCCATAAATCATTATCAAGAGCTGACCCGCTAAAACAATGAGTACACCAACACTGCAAACATACTACCGTGAAAAGGTCGTTCCCGGCCTTCAAGCGAAGCATGCATACAAGAACGTGCATCAGATTCCCCGCCTGGAGAAGATTGTTGTCACCTCCTGCATGGGCAAGCACCCGGACCGCAAGCAGGCCGTGGAAGATGCCGTCAACGAAATCGCAAAAATCACCGGCCAGAAGCCGTCCATCACTTATGCCCGCAAGAGCGTGGCCAACTTCAAGGTGCGCGAAGGCGAACCTCTGGGTGCCCGCGTAACGTTGCGCGGCGTCCGCATGTGGGAATTCCTGGACCGCTTCATCAATATCACCGCCCCCAATATCCGCGACTTCCGCGGACTTCCCTACAAGTCCTTTGACGGCAACGGGAACTATGCTATTGGTATTTCCGACCAGTCCATCTTCCCTGAAATCGAACTTGACCAGATCAAGCGCCAGATTGGCTTCGATATCATTTTCGTGACGTCCGCTCCCACGGACGATGAAGGTCGCGACCTGCTCCGTGCCCTGGGCGTGCCCATGCGCGAAGCGAAGAAGGCTGAAGAAACTCAAACCGCTAACGCTTAACTATTTCTTATTATGGCCGTATTAAGTGACCCTATTTCCGACTTCCTCACCCGTTTGAAGAACGCCAGCCTGGCCGGCAATGAGGAATTTACCGCACCCTGCTCCGGCATCAAGGTGGAAATCGCCCGTATTCTTCAGGAAGAAGGCTACATCTGGAGCTACGAAGTGATCGGTGAAGGTGTGAAGAAGCAAATCAAGGTGAAGACCAAGTTTACCCCCCAGGGCAAGCCGGTTGTCACCGACGTGAAGCGCAGCTCCAAGCCGGGCCGCCGCCAGTACGTTTCTTCCCAGGACATTCCCCGCGTCCTCAGTGGGCTTGGCATTGCCATCGTCTCCACCTCCCGTGGTGTGATGACTGGTGCGCAGGCGCGCAAGCAGAGCATCGGCGGCGAACTTCTCGCCCTTGTCTGGTAACCATTAACATTTCCTAAATCATATGTCCCGAGTTGGTAAAAAATCCATCACATTGCCGGACAAGGTAACGGTAAAGGTTAACGGCTCCTCCGTACAGGTGGAAGGCCCCAAGGGCAAGCTTTCCTGGACTCTCCCGGAAGGCATTACCGCTACCGTTGAAGGCAATCAGCTGTCCGTTGACCGCGCCGGCGAAAGCCGCCAGCTTCGCGCCCTGCACGGCACGAACCGTTCTCTTCTGAACAACATGGTCATCGGCGTTTCCGAAGGCTTCGTCAAGAACCTTGAAATCGTCGGCGTCGGTTTCCGTGCCGCCGTCAAGGGCAACATACTGGACCTGAACCTGGGCAAGTCCCATCCGATCAACCAGGTGATTCCCGAAGGCCTCAAGGTGACCGTGACCGAAAACACGAAAGTGACGGTCGAAGGCATCGACAAGCAGGTCGTAGGCCAGTTTGCCGCTGAAGTCCGTGCGTACTATCCCCCGGAACCCTACAAGGGCAAGGGTGTGCGCTTCGCCGGTGAAGTTATCCGCCGCAAGGAAGGCAAGAGCGTCGGTAAGTAATTCAGGTAATAACTATTGCAACATATTTATACACGATGAGTACTATCAATCGCAAAGCCGTCCGCGCCAAGGTGCACCGCCGCATCCGCAGAAAGCTCTCCGGTACGGCTTCCCGCCCCCGGCTGGCTGTCTATTTCTCCAACCGTCACGTCTATGCCCAGATCATCGACGACACGGTGGGCAAGACAATCTGCTCCGCGTCCACGGCCGATGCCTCCATCGCCGACCCTTCCAAGCTCGCCAACTGCGCTTCCGCCGTCAAGGTGGGCAACCTGATCGGCGAACGTGCGAAGGCCGCCAACGTCACCGAAGTCGTCTTCGACCGCGGTGGGTTCAAGTTCTGCGGCAAGGTGAAGGCCCTGGCCGACGCCGCCCGTGAAACTGGTTTGAAATTCTAATTGAAAGATTCCCTAAATGAATAACGAAACGGAAAACACTGCTCCTGCCACGGAAGCTCCCGCTCCCGCCCAAGCGCAGCAAACCGCACCTGCCGGTCGCGACTTCCGCGGCCCCCGCGGTCCCCGTCGTGACGGTCAGAATGGACGCGGCCCCCGTGGTCCGCGCCGTGACGGACGCCGTGGCCCCCAGGCTGAAGCTCCTGTTGAAGAAGGTCCCCAGCTGGCTGAAAAGGTTGTGTTCATCAACCGCTGCGCCAAGGTCGTCAAGGGCGGCCGCCGCTTCTCCTTCTCCGCCCTCGTCGTGAGCGGCGACATGGAAGGCCGCGTAGGATTCGGCTTCGGCAAGGCTAACGAAGTGGCCGACGCCATCCGCAAGGCTACGGAATCCGCCAAGCGTCAGCTTCGTCCCGTGTCCATCGTCAACGGCACGATTCCGCATGAAGTCTATTCCGAATTCGGCGGCGGCAAGGTGCTCCTGAAGCCCGCCTCCCCCGGTACCGGTCTGATCGCCGGCAACACCATCCGTGCCGTGCTGGAAGCAGCCGGCGTGCGCGACATTGTTGCCAAGTCTCTCGGCTCCTCCAACCACGCCAACGTGGTGAAGGCCACCCTGCAGGCTCTCGCTTCCCTGCGTACGAGCGACCAGGTGCTTGCCGACCGCGGCAAGAAGAAGGAAAAGGCCATCTAATTTGACAAGGAGGCGGCAGCCCCGCGCCGCCGCCTCCACGACAACCCAACCATTGTAAATAACATGTTACAGCTTCATTCTATCCAGCCCAATCCGGGCGCCAAGCACCGCAAGAAGCGTCTTGGCAACGGGGAAAGCTCCGGTCTTGGCAAGACTTGCGGCAAAGGCAACAAGGGCCAGAAGGCTCGTTCCGGCGGCACCATCCGCCCGGGATTTGAAGGCGGCCAGATGCCCCTTCACCGCCGTCTGCCCAAGAAGGGGTTCAACAACACCCGCTTCCAGGACAAAATCCTCATCGTCAACCTCTCCCAGCTCGAACGCGTGTTTGAAGCCGGTGCCACGGTTGATGAAAACTCCCTGCGCGCCGCCAAGCTCGTCCAGGGCCCCTGTGACGCCGTGAAACTTCTCGGCAACGGGACTCTGACCAAGAGCCTGAACGTGATCGTGGACTTCGTGAGCGCCAGCGCCCGCGAAAAGGTCGTCCAGGCCGGTGGCTCCGTCACTGCGCTTAGCGAGGCCTAATCACATTTGGCGAACCGGGTCATGCAGCTTGACCCGGTTCGCATCATTGTGTTTACTGTTGCGGCCCCCATGGATGCCCCGGGTACAAGCCGCCGCGACAGGGACTTAAAGCTGCGCGACAACTTTTATATAACAGGACCATGATATCCGCATTTGCAAACTCCATGAAAGTACCGGAGCTCAGGCACCGGATTTTGTTCACATTGGCGATGATCGTCGTTGTCCGCCTCGGGGTGCAGATACCCCTGCCGGGCATTGACGTCATGGAGCTGCAAAAGGTGATTGAAGCCTCCGCCAATGCCAGCGGCCCCGGCGCGGGACTGGCTACCGTCCTGACTATCTTTTCCGGCGGCGGTTTGCAGCAGTGCGGCATTTTTGCCCTCGGCATCATGCCCTATATCTCCGCTTCCATCATGACCCAGCTTCTTTCCGCCGTGGTTCCCCAGTGGGCCAAGATGGTGCGGGAGGAAGGCGGACGCCAGAAAATGACCAAATGGACGCGTGCCATTGCCATCGTCATTGCCATCGTGCAGGGCTGGTTCCTGGTAGGCACCCTGGAGCATCCTGACCGCTTGAAATCCCTGGGTCTCAACATTCCCGCGGACTGCCAGCTTGTCATCAATCCCGGCATGCAGTTTGCGCTGATGACCGTGCTCATCATGGTGGCCGGCACCATGTTCCTGATGTGGATCGGTGACCAGATCACGGAGCGTGGCGTAGGCAACGGCGTCTCCCTCATTATCTCCGTCAACATCATTCACGCCCTCCCCGGCGCGGTCACCCTGGCGTGGAAGACCCTCGTGTACAAGGACGGAGCGGTTGTCCCCATGGGCGCCATGCTGCTCGTGGCCCTGATAGCCTTCCTGATCATCGTCGTGGCCCTCGTCGTCACGGTGACGCAGGCCCAGCGGCGAATACCCGTGCAGTACGCCAAACGGGTCATGGGCAACAAAATGTTCAGCGGGGCCACGCAGTACCTGCCGCTCAAGCTCAACTACTCCGGCGTGATGCCCGTCATTTTTGCCACGGCCATTCTGTCCCTGCCGCAGGTACTCTTCTCTCAGATCGCCCATTACAACACCACGCTGCAGTGGATTGCCACCAAGATGAACGACTGGATGAACCCCGCTTCCTCCGGCTACTACATCATTTCAGCCCTCATGATCTTCTTCTTCTCCTACTTCTGGGTGGCTACCATGTTCCAGCCCTCCCAGATCGCGGAAGACCTGAAACGCAACGGCGGCTATATCCCCGGCATTCGTCCCGGCCCCCCCACCGCCCTTTTCCTGGACCAGACCATGCAGAGGCTGACTTTTGCCGGCTCCGCTTTCCTGACCCTCATCTATTTCCTGCCGTACCTGCTAAACATCGGCGGCAGCATCCCCTATCTGGTTACCCAGTTCTTCGGCGGCACCAGCCTTCTGATTCTCGTCGGCGTGCTGCTTGACATGATGCGCCAGGTGGAAACCACGCTCCTTTCCCGCAACTACGATGGCTTCCTGAAGAAAGGCAAGCTCAAGGGCAAATACGGCCATGTCCAGGGCACCGGCTCCGCCGCAGGCAGCCGTACGGTCGCTGCGATGTGGATCGTCATCGCCGTGCTTGTACTGGCCGGGGCCGTAGCATATAATGCCATGCATTGAAGCAGCGCTTCACAACCTTTCTGAAAGTGACAGACATGAAGGATCTCAAGCATTTTATTCTGGTTGGGGCTCCCGCATCCGGCAAAGGAACCCAGGGACGGTTCCTGACCGATACTTTCAATCTGAATTCCCTGAGCACGGGTTCCATGCTGCGGCGGGAGATTGAATCCTGCACGGAGCTGGGCCGCAAGGCGCTCAGCTATATGGACAAGGCCATGCTGGTGCCGGACGAGATCGTCAACGACATGGTGCGCGGCTGGCTTTCCGAGGTGGACAACGATGCCTGGCTGCTGGACGGCTATCCCCGTACCGTCGCCCAGGCGGAGGCCCTGGACCATTTCCTGACCCAGCGCGGAACCGCCGTGGACGTGGTCGTCTGGATGGACGTAGCCAGGGAGCTCATCGAACAGCGCATCCTGCGCCGCCGGGAATGCTCCACCTGCGGCTACGTGGTACAGACCCCCGATGAAGTGTGCACCAGGTGCGGCGGAAAGATGGTCTCCCGCAAGGATGACAACTTGGAATCTTTCGCGCGCCGATGGAAAGACTTTGAGGCCATGACCCTCCCGGTGGCCAAATATTACGAAGCGCGCGGCATGGTGGTCAAGATGACCGTGACCGAGGAACGGGAGCCTTCCGAGGTTTCCCGCGATCTGGCCCGCAAGCTGGAGGAATACCGACAATAGAAAACCGAATCTCATGGCAGAACGAATCCACATCAAGTCTCCCGGTGAAATCGCCAAGATGCAGAAAGCCGGGGCCGTCACGGCGGAAATCTTGATGGAGATCGGGGCGGAGGTCCATGCGGGCCGTACGACGCGGGAAATAGACGACATTGCGCGTGAGATTTTCAAGAAGCACAAGGTAGGCAACGCCTTTTACCAGTACCGCGGTTTTCCCGGCCAGCTTTGCATTTCCGTGAATGAGGAAGTCGTGCACGGCAGCGGCGGCCCCCGCCGTATTGAAAACGGTGATATTGTGAGCCTGGACGTGGGCGCTATTGTGGACGGCTGGTATGGAGACAACGCCATGACCGTGCCCGTGGGCATGGTGGCTCCTGAAACGCTCCGCCTTCTGGCCGCCACGGAGGAATCCCTGTTCCGCGCCATCGAACTGGTGAGGCCCGGAGCCCTGCTGGCGGACGTGTGCGGCGCGGTGGAAGCCTTTGTGCGGCCTCGCGGCTTTACGGTGGTGAGGGACTTTGTCGGCCACGGCATAGGCCGCCATTTGCACGAGGAGCCCCAGATTCCGAATTACCGCCCCCATTACAAACTGCCGCGCCTGAAAAAGGGCATGGCTCTGGCGATTGAACCCATGGTAAACGCCGGCAGACCTTCCGTCAAAATCCTGGATGACGGCTGGACGGTGATCACGGCGGACGGCAAGCCCTCCGCCCACTTTGAACATACCGTCATCGTGACAGACGGCGCACCCCTCATTGTGACGGAGCGCCCCCGGATTGCGCTTCCCGAACAGCTCGGGATTGCTCCCCTCTAAAATCCTGACGGAAAGGGAATCATGACGCCTGCCGCCCCCATTCCCGATTCCGTGATTTTTGAAAAAACGGCCACTCACCGCATGGTCTGGGTGGACGTGGCGCGGGTCGTTGCCTGCATCCTGATCATTGCCAATCACATGGCTTTTTATTCGGCGGAACTCTACCGCTGGGTCTGGGCGGAGTTTCTGGCGGCGCGCACCCCTTTCTTTCTGCTGGTTGCCGGATATTTTGTCGGGCGCGGTTCGTTCGGTTCCCTGGACGGACGTCTTTTCCTGTGGAAGCGCAGCTGGTTTCTGCTGCGTCCCTATCTGATCTGGGGAATGGCCGCGGCCGTCCTGATCGGCTGGTCTCCTCTGCATGAATATTATGAGTCCTACGTTCCCCTGTACGCGTGGCTGCGCGGGGAGCCGGGAAGCGGCTTCTGGCCTGCTCTGGCGGCGTTTGCGCGCTGCATGGGCATTGCGGGGCATCCTGTGGACGCCCCCATGTGGTTCCTCCGGGACATCATCATTTATACCGCCGTGGCTCCTCTCCTGCACCGGCTGGGAAGCTATCTGCTCTGGGTGGGGCTGCTCATGCTTTCCCTGAATTATTTTGCGCTGGACCTGGCGGACCATGACTATCCCATTGCCAACAGTCTCGGCTTTTTTCTGCTGGGAATGTTCATTTCCCGCTATCCCCTGACGGATTTGACGGCCGCCGTGCGCCGGTACGCCGTATCCTTCCTTCTCTGTACGCTGGTGCTTACCTGGTGGCTGGTAGGCCACAGGGACCAGCACAATTCCATGCTCATTGCGCTGGGCATGCTGGGTTTGATGTCCCTCGCCATTTTGTTCACGGAGTGGTTCCCGCGCGCCGCCCGTTGGGTCGCGGGGCTTGCTCCGGCCTGCTTCTTCATCTTTGGGACGCATTACATTGTCATCATTCTGCTGCGGGAAAGCGGCTGGATCACGTTGAAGGGAACCTCCTGGGACGTTCTCTGGCTTTGCCTGGTGCCTGTCATTTTCAGCGTACTGGCGGGGCTGTTCTTCTGCATGAGGCGGCTTGTCCCGCGCCTGGTGCCTGTGCTGGCCGCCTATGGGAAGTAGGCCCCCGGAAAAGCCGGGGCCCCGCCGGAAAAAGGAGCCGCGCTTATCTCTTGCCGTCAAATGGCAAATCCCTTATTCTTCCATTTGCTGGAAGGGCCGGCGTGACATTGTTGTCACGCCGCCGTTCTTGTCGTACGGCAGGGGAAACAATACATGGTAAGGCAATGATGCAAGGCGATCAGGTTCAGGATTCTGAAATATCAACGCAGGCGGTTATCTACCTGGGGCCCAGTTCCATGAGCCTGATGGTGGCGGAGGTGGTTCAGGACAGGATGCGCATGCTGGATTTTCTCCAGCAGCCCGTTCCCATGGCGCGGGATATTTTCCGCCTTCACCGCATTTCCCGCCATACGATGGACCGCTGCGTGCAGATCATCGGGGATTACCTGGAAATTCTCAAGGAATATGGAACAGGCGCCCGGCTTTCCGTCCGGCTGATGATCTCCAACATCATCTCGGAAGCGGACAATGTGGACGTATTCGTAAACCGGATGCACGTGGCCCACGGCTTGCGCGGCCGCCGCATTGACGACGGCAAGATGACACGCCTCATTTATGTGAAGGTGCAGGAAACACTGGCACGGTATCCCGGATTCAGCAAGAAGAAGGTGCTGGTGGTCCATACCGGACCGGGAAATACCCGCGTGCTTCTGTTCCAGAAGGGGCGCATCATGCGCTATTCCTGCTACCGTCTGGGAACGCACCGCACGGGCGAGGCCGTCGGAGAGATCGAATACGGGGACGACGTCACGGAACTTTCCCTGCTCCGGGAGCACATGCGCGGGCAGGTGGACCAGATCTGCCTGGATTACGGCGGCGTCAAGGGGCTGGCCGGCCTGGTTGTCATCGGGCAGGAAATGCAGCAGTTGCGGGAGCGCCTGAATCCGTCTGCGGAGGGCAAGGTTTCCTGCCCCGCGCTGGTGGCGGAAGCCGAAAAAATGTCCCGCACGACCATGGAGCAGCGCATGAACGTTTACGGCGCCGACTTTGCCGGGGTGGATTCCCTGCTGCCCGCCGTGCTGATGACGGAGATGATCGCCCGCAGCCTGGACCTGAATGACGTCATCATTCCCGACAGCGGCTATGACGAGGAATTTCTCGGCAGTCTTATTCGCGCGGAACGGCATCCGGAGGATCTGGAGGCGGAAGTTCTGCATTTTGCCGGCATTTTGGCGGACAGGTACAAGGCGGACAAGGGGCACCGGGAACATGTGGCGCACCTGTGCATGGAAATGTTCGACCAGCTTCAGGACCTGCACCGCCTTTCGGAGCATGACCGGCTGCTGCTGGAGGTAGCCTCCATCCTCCATGAAGTGGGGTCTTTCATCAGCCAGCAGAACCACCAGCTTCATTCCCAATACATCATTCTGAACAGTGAAATCTTCGGTCTTTCGCGCGACGACGTGGAAACCGTGGCCCTGCTGGCCCGTTACCACCGGCATGAAGTCCCTTCCAATTCCGATCCCATGTACGGGGAGCTGGAACTCACGGACCGCATGCGCGTGGCGAAAATGGCCGCCATCCTGCGCGTGGCGGATGCCCTGGAGCGCGGGCACGCCCAGCGCGTGAACGGCGTCAGGGCCCATATCCGCGGCCGGATGCTGGAACTGGAACTTCAGGGCGTGCGGGAAACCGCCGTGGAAGACCTGGCCCTGCGGCTGAAGGGCGACTTGTTTGCGGACATTTTCGGCTATGACGTCGTGCTGGTTCCGCAGAGGTGACCCTGCTGCAGTAATTCTCATCTCCTTTTTCCCATGTCTAACGAATACATCAACAGAGAACTTTCCTGGCTGGAATTCAACCAGCGTGTGCTGGACCAGGCCGTGCGGACGGACCTTCCTCTTCTGGAACGGCTCAAGTTCCTGGCCATTACCGCCTCCAACCTGGACGAATTTTTCATGGTGCGCGTGGGCGGCCTCCAAATGCTCAGGCATTCCGGTTCCCGCGTGAAGGACATTTCCGGAATGACTCCGACCCGCCAGTTGAAAGCCATCCGTACCCGTGTGGGGCGCATGATTGAAGACCAGTACCGGCTTTTCCATGAGGAAATCCTGCCGTGGATGGAAGTCAACGGCATTAATCCCCTGGCTCTGGAAGACCTCAGCACCTCCCAGAAGCTGACGCTGGAACAATATTTCAACAACCAGATTTTCCCCCTCCTGACGCCGCTGGACATGGATGCGCCGGAAGCTCCGGCCCTCCCGTCCCTCAAGCTCCTGATGGGGGTGGAATTGCGGGACAATGAGACCGGGGACGTACGCGTGAGCGTGGTGGCCCTCCCGGACGGCCTGCCGCGCCGCGTTCCCGTGCCTTCTGCGGAAACGGAGCGCTACGTGATGCTGGAAGACCTGGTGCGGGAATGCATAGGTTCCGTTTTCCCGGGAGAAACCGTTCTTTCCGCCGCCGTGTTCCGCGTCACGCGCAATGGAGATATCGCCGTGCAGGAGGAAGATGCGCTGGACCTGGCGGATGAAATGGAAGAAGTGCTTGTGGCCCGTAAATTCTCCGAGTGCGTACGGCTGGAAATAGAATCTTCCGCTCCCGTTCCCCTTCATGACCGGATCATGCAGATCGTCGGCGCAGGCAAGGAGGAGACCTACGACCTCAAGGGGCCTTTGATGCTTTCCGACTTCATGGAAATGGCCTTTGCCCCCGGCAATGACCAGCTCAAGGTGGAGCAATGGTCTCCGCAGCCGTCGCCCGCGGTGGATCCCGCCGTCAGCATCTTTGAAAACATCGCCAACGGGGACATTCTGCTCAACCATCCTTATGAAAGTTTTGAGCCGGTCCTGCGTCTGGTGGAGGAAGCGGCGGAAGATCCGGACGTCATCGCCATCAAGCAGGTGCTGTACCGTACCGCCAGGAATTCCCGCATCGTGGCCGCACTGAAAAAGGCGGCGGAGAGCGGCAAGCAGGTGACGGCGCTGGTGGAATTGAAGGCCAGGTTTGACGAAGCGCGCAATCTGGAAAAGGCGGAGGAACTCCAGCGCTCCGGCGTGCAGGTGGTTTATGGCGTCAAGGGGCTGAAAACCCATGCAAAAATCTGCCTGGTCGTACGCAGGGAACAGGGCATGCTGCGCCGCTATTGCCATTTCGGCACGGGAAATTACAATGAAGTCACGGCCAAGATTTACACGGATATTTCCTACCTCACCTGCGATGACCAGCTCGGGGCGGACGCCTCCCAGTTCTTCAATTCCGTGACGGGCCGCACCAAACTCATGCGGTTCCGCAAGCTGTACCCCTCTCCGGCGCTGATGAAGGCCCGTCTCATTGAATTGATTGAGGGGGAGGCGGAGCGCGCCCGGCAGGGCGAACCCGCACGAATTTCCGCCAAGATGAACAGCCTTCAGGATGTGGAAATCATTGACGCCCTGTACAGGGCCGCCGATGCCGGAGTGGACATTGAACTGAACGTGCGCGGCATCTGCTGCTTGAAAACGGGGCCGCGTCCCAACGGGAAAGTCATCCGTGTCGTCAGCATTGTGGACCGCTATCTGGAACATGCCCGCATTTTCTTCTTCCACCACGGCGGCAACCATCAGCTCTTTATCGCCAGCGCGGACTGGATGACCCGCAATCTGGATAAGAGGGTGGAACTCATGGTTCCGGTGATCAACGGCAGGCTGGCGCGGCGCCTCAAGTCCATTCTGGATGCCTGCTTCAGGGATAACGTGCAGGCGTGCAACATTCTGCCGGACGGCACTTCCGAGCACGTTGTGCGCAAAAAGGGCCAGAAGGCCTTCCGCCTGCAGCAGTACCTGACCAAGGAGGCGCGTCGGCTTGCCAAGGACAAGGAGCGGGAGCGCCAGCAAATGCTGGAGCCGCACAAGCCGCATGAGTAGCGAATGATTCCACGCGTTTCGCAAGAGCTGGGAGAGAGGAAGCGCGCTTGCCTTATTTCCGTCTGTTTGCAGGTACACGGGAGCCGGCATGAATGTCCTTTTTTTTATTTTGATAATGAGTATGTTGGATATATCCGGCCTTGATGCCGTCCCGTTGAAGAATGTCCGTCTTCGCCTCCGTAAGACCGTGCCTGCCGGGCGATTTTCTCCTTCCTGATGGCAGGGCGGAAATGGAGAATTTTGTCCGGACTTCTCAGGCCGGGAAGCCTGGCATCCTCCGGCATACGTTCAACAGGGAAAGGGCGTGGACATGTCTTCCTAGGAAGACATGTATATCCGCATCTTCTGTTTTCTTCTTGCGGCCCTGGTTCTGGGGCCTGTTTCCGCAAAGGCCGACGGCTCCGCCTGGAAAGCTTCCGGCCCTGCGGGGCCAGGTGCTGCCGTGAAGGCTCCCGAGCATCCGGCGGAGGACGGGCTTTATGCCCGGTTGAAGGAGATGCCCTATCTTTACAAGAACAAGGATTCGGAATTTCTGAACCAGTTCAAGCTTCTGCTGACCGGGCAGTATCAGGCGGCGTGGGTGGCTCCGTCCGGAGCCAACAAATTCCGGAAGGGTTCCGGCGGCCATGAGGATGAGTGGCGGCGCCTTCAGATCGGCTTTGAAGCCGTTTTCCTGAAAAACCGCCTGACTCTGCACAGTCTGACCAACATGGGGGAGACGGACGGCATGTACAAGCTGGAAAACGGCCGATGGAGCCGGACAAAGACGGACTGGGGCATTTTTGAGCTTTATCTCAAGTACAAGATCAACCCTTCCTTTTTTGTGCGCGCCGGAAAGATCACTACGAAGATGATGACCGAATTCCGGGAGACGGCCAGCGAGATCAAGACTCTGGAACGTTCGGACCTTGTCAACCAGCTCGGCAGCATTTCCAACTGGGGCGTCGTGCTGGAAAATCCGCGGCAGGATGTTCCCGTGGGGTGGGAAGCGGCTGTTTTCCTGAATGACACCAGTACCAGCCTGGCTCATGAAATCCAGTTCAATACGGAGGACAGTGCCTTTGCGAAAGCCTCCGTCCATATGGATGCCCGTGGCTTTCTGCCGGGGGAGAAAAGCCGTGTCTGGCTGACTTATGCGCATAATTTCACCCATTACGCGGGACGCGCCCTGCCGGAAGACTCCTACTATTCGGGGCTGGGGGCCAGGGATGTGGTGACGATGGACTGGGTAATGTCCCAGGGGAAGTTTTCCATGGTGACGGAGCTGATGTCCGGATTCCGCGTGGTGGGGGATGCCTACGGAGAGAATGTTTACGGGCTTGTCCTTCTGCCTTCCTACAGGTTTTCCCCCCATCTGGAGGGCATCTTCCGGTATCAGCTTTCCCATGGAAGGGATGCGGTCAAAATGTTTGTCCGCTACGTTCCCGCCGTGACGACTTATCCCAAATGGGTGAGTACGATGAACTCGTTTTACTTTGGGTTGAATTATTATGTGTTCCCGAAAGACCCGGACATGCTGAAATTCATGGTGGGCGGTGAATATACCGCTACCAGCGGCGCGCGCGGCGGAGCCAAATGTTTCGACGGCTGGACCTGGTTCACCGCCGTCCGTTTCCATTTCTGAACGGGGCAGGCTCATTCCTTCTCCATGAATTCTGATTCCGGGCGTTCTGCGCCGGTACGCAGGATGTGTTTGTAACAAACAAATTGTCATGCGGGGATTGATGTGTTACCGGGATTGGGATGGAAGAAGGCCCGCTCTTCTTTCATGCCCCTCACCCTGGCTACCCAGAACATGAAACTGCTGTATTTTCTCTGGTTGCCTGTTGTTGCCGCCTGTCTGCCCTCAGCCCGGACGGCGGATTTCCGCCTGTTGCCTTCCCTCTCCGCCCCTTCCATGAAGGCGGAATGTCCGCCAGGGAGAAAGTCCTGTTGTCTGTGAAGAAGCCTTATGCAGGAAATGATGAAAGAAGGAAGCCCGGTTTCATAATGAGGATGAATTCCGGTGCGTTGTGGAGAAAGTCTGAAACACGTCTGCAACTGCTTTTCTCCGTTATTCACAGTATGGGAAAATTTCTGCGGTAAAAACGCTTATGATGTGGATTTATCATACGGATTAGAAATTCGGAAGACTGTCGGCGATTTTTCCCAAGATAGGCTATCGGTTGTGAATAAGACAATTATGTTAAACCCTGGAAAGAAGCTCATGAGAAAATCTTTTTTCAGGAAAGTGCCTCTGGCAATGTGTATGCCCTTTTCAGCCTGGCTGTTTGGTTTGACTTCGGATTTCTAATCCGTTACATGAGGATTGCATTACATGGCGGTAACCGTATCCATCATTGTCCCCTGTTATAATGTAGCTCCTTATGTGGATGCCTGCATGGACAGCCTGGTGCGCCAGACTCTCCGGGATATTGAAATTATTTGTGTGAACGACGGGTCCACGGACGGTACCCCGGCCTTGCTGCGCGCCTGGGAGGAACGGGACAGCCGCGTGCGGGTGATTGACCGGGAAAACGGTGGCCTTTCCGTGGCCCGTAATACCGGCATGGAGTTGGCGTCCGGGGAATACATCGGCTTTGTGGACCCGGACGACTACGTGGAACATTCCATGTATGCCCGTCTGCTGGAAGAAGCCCGCAGGCATGATGCGGAGATTACCGCATGTGGTTATACTGGTTTTTCCGATGGCGATGGAATGGTACTGGAGGAATGGTGCTGGTCTCCGGTTGCCGGAGTGGAAGAAAAATTGCAGTCAAGCGTGTTTCATGAGGATTCCGTTTGGAAGAGGATGGGCGTTTTAGCTTGGAACAAACTGTACAAAAAAGAATTTCTGGACAAATACGGCCTTCGTTTTGAGCCTTCTTTCAGAAAGGGGGAGGATGATGTATTCTATCTGATGCTGCTTGCACATGCAAACCGTTTGGCTGTGATACCGGACCGGCTTTACTGGTACCGCAAGCAGAGGGAGGGCGCTATTTCACGTGCGTGGGAAGAATGTGGCTGCCCTTGCACGCTGGATGTGGAGCGCCTGGTCCATGCAACGGTTTATTGGAAAAAAGTCGGCTGGCTGGATTCCGGGTTGGAGAGAGGATGGGTGTTGCATGCCTTGTGGTATTATCTTTTGAAACGCCTGGTGCCTGCGCACAAGCCGCTTCCACAGTTAAGTGGGGAGGAATGGGAATGGCTGCACGGCAAGTGCCGGGAGTGGTTTTCTTTGGTGGGGAACGTGGAAAGGCTCGGAAAGCTGGATAAATGGGAAACTTCCTTCTGCCATTTGCTGGGCTGTCCCGCGGAACATCCCGGCTGGATGGCCCGTATCCGATGGAAACTTCTTTCCCACCGCCGCGGTCGCCGGGGCCGCTATTATACCCTGCGGATGCTTTTAACCGCCCATAAATGAAACAATTATCTTTTCACATTCATGACTGTTGCCGTATCCATCATCGTTCCCTGTTATAATGTAGCTCCGTATCTGGATGCCTGCCTTGACAGTTTAGTGAACCAGACCATGCCGGATATTGAAATTATCTGCGTGAACGACGGCTCTACGGATGATACCCCGGCCCTTTTAAGTGCATGGGCGCGGCGGGACAGCCGCATTCGGGTCATTGACCGCGAAAACGGGGGACAGGGCGCCGCCCGCAACACCGGCATGGATGTGGCCGAAGGGGAATATATCGGCTTTGCAGATCCGGACGACTATGTAGAGCATTCCATGTATGCACGCCTGCTGGAAGAGGCCCGCAGGCATGATGCGGACATCACGGCGTGCGGCTATGCCGGTTTTTCCGACCATGATGGGAAATTGCTGGAAAAATGGAGCCGGTCTCCGGCCGCCGGAGTGGAGGAAAACGTGAAATCCAGTTCATTCCATCTGAACGCCCTCTGGATGCGGACGGATGTCGTTGTCTGGAACAAGTTGTACAGGAAAGACTTTTTAAACAGGCACCATCTCCGGTTTGAAACCTCATTCCGGGCCGCGGAGGATGATGTTTTTTGCCTGATGCTGCTGCCGCATGCAACCCGCGTAGCTGTGATTCCGGACCGCCTGTACTGGTACCGCAGGCAGCGGGAAGGTTCCATTTCCTCCTCCTGGGACGAGCGGGGAGCCCCTTTCATGATTGCCGTGGAACGGTTGATGCATGCGACGGAGTATTGGAAGAAGGTCGGCTGGCTGGATTCCGGGCTGGCTCAGGGCTGGGTTTCCCAGGCACTGCGGGTTTATTTGCTGGGCCATTTTCTGGCCCAGGATTATCCTCTGCCACAGTTGAGTGAGGCGGAGTGGGCCTTGCTCCGTGCCAGATGCCGGAAGTGGTTTGCGATGGTGGGAAATATGGATGCTTTCCGGTCCCTGGGAAAATGGGATTTTGCCTTTTGCCGTTTGCTTGCCGCTCCGCCGGAAGGAGCCGGCTGGCTGTCACGCGCATCGTGGAAGTTCCTTTCCCGTTGCCGTGGGCGCCGCGGCCGTTATTACGAAGTATGCTGGAGACTGTCTCTCCCGGAAGGGAAGGGAGGGGAAAAAACTGCGGCCCTGGAAATTGCTGCCGGTGAAGAGCATGAGGAGCTGAATGATGAGAGTTGAATCTTCCATAAGTGGTACGGTTTCCGTTATTCTGCCTTGCTACAATGTAGCTCCGTATCTGGACCAGTGCCTGGAAAGCCTGGTCCGCCAAACCTGGGAGTCCCTGGAAATCATCTGTATCAATGACGGCTCCACGGATGGGACATTGGCCGTGCTTCACTCGTGGGCGGCAAGAGACCGCCGCATCCGGGTGGTTGACCGGGAAAACGGCGGGCAGGCCTCTGCCCGCAATGTTGGCATGGATATGGCTTCTGGCGAATACATCGCGTTTGCCGACCCGGATGATTATGTGGAACATTCCATGTATGGCCGTCTGATGGAGGAAATTTGGACGCATGATGCTGATGTTGTGGCTTGCGGATATACCAGTTTTTCCGATGAAAACGGCTCCGTGCTGGAAGAGTTGAGCAGGTCCCCCGGTTTCGGTGTGGAGAAGGAGGCGCGGTCAAGTTTTTTCCATGCGGATTCCGTCTGGATGAAGATGGACGTCGTTACGTGCAATAAGTTGTATAAAAAGGAATTCCTGAATAAATGCGGAGTTCGTTTTGAACCTTCCTTCAGAAGGGGGGAGGATGACGTATTCTGGCTGATGGTGCTGCCGTATGCCGGGTGCCTCGTTGTGGTACCTGACCGGTTGTACTGGTACCGCAGGAAGAGGCAAGGAACCGTTTCCCATGCGTGGGAGGAACAGGGATGCCCCTATTCATTGGATATGGCCCGGCTGGAATACGTAACCGCCTGCTGGGAGCAGATCGGCTGGCTGGATGCCGCTGTGAGCCGGGGATGGCTGGCCCATATCATGAAGCGTTATTTGTTGTCCCACGTCACTTCCGGAGAGGAAATTTTCCAAAAGCTGAATAAGCAGGAAAGCCAAGCTTTGGTGCAGCGCTGCCGGAAATGGCTGCACGGCATGGAAACAGGCGCTGACCCCGTGGGATTAAACAAGTGGGACCGCGCTTTTTGCCGCCTTTTGCGCGCAGAGCCTGTGAAAGCCAATCCGGTTGCTGGAATTTACAACAGGCTCATGTCGGGATGCAGCGGCAGGCGCGGGCGGTACTACCGCCTCAAGTCCCTGATATCCAGTTTATCCTGAGAAATACTCTTCCGCAAGAGAACATGACCTTTTTGATTTTCTGCCGTGCGCCCGCTGTTCCTGTTACCGGGGATTACACCCCGGTGTAGCACATTTGCTCCTTGAGCTGGGCTACCTGGAGGTCTTCTCCCAGATATTCCCCGATGGAGTAGCCGAAGAGCATGGCGGCTCCGGGGCCGTTGGCCGTGAGCATGTTGCCGTCAAGAACGACGTTTTCATCCTTGACGATGCGGGCTCCCGCCTCGTTCAGTTCACGGTACACGTCCTGGGCGGGGTAGGCGGTAATTTCCCTGTCCTTGACCAGTCCGGCTTTTGCCAGAACGATGGGAGCGGCGCAGATGGCGGCCACCAGCTTGCCCGCTTCATGCATTTTTTTTACCAGATGAATGACTTCCGGCGTATCCCGAAGAATCCAGGAGGCCGCCCCGCCGGGCAGGACCAGGGCATCCAGCTTGTCGGCATGGAGCTTGTCCAGCATGGTGTCCGTGGTGACGGTTACGTCGTGGGCGCTGACCACCTTGTCTGATTGCACACCGGCAAGCAGGACTTCCATGTTCAGCCGGCGCAGAATGTCCAGCGGGGCAATGAGTTCGATTTCTTCAAATCCGGGCGCGGCAAGAATGGCGACTTTTTTCATGTTTGATGAGACAGAGTGGCGGGATGGAACGTTCAAGGAAACGGGCGGCCGTTACAGGAGCAGCAAGACCGGGTTTTCCAGCAGGGTCTTGAATTCGGCGGCGATTTTGGACGCCTTGCATTCCGGCAGGATGTTGGCGTTCACGTACAGGGTGACGGGCAGGATGAGCTTGGAAACGGGACGCCCCGCTTCAATGCCCGTCTTCGGCGTCGTGCCTCCGATGCTGATGATGCTGTGGGGCATGTCGCGTATGACGGAGCGCTGGGCTTCCACATTCACGCCGCTGTCGCAGAGCAGGATGTTGGGCGCCACGGTCCCCGGAGCGGGAGCACCGGATTTGGGTGCGGCGAACCGTTCCATGGCAATGTTGTAGATGGTCTTGGCGCCGGCGTTTTCAATGAGAACGTATTTTTCTCCCTTGTCCAGCACCATGAGCAGTTCCGCGGAAGCGTCTCCCGCCAGCCATTCCGGTTCGCTGAGGCATGCCTTTACGGCGGCGCGCACGACGTAGTCGAACAGGCTGTAGCGCCCCCCGATGAGTTTTTCACACTGGACGGCAATGGGCGTGCTGATGGCGGCCAGGTAGGACATGTTGGCCCCCAGGGTATAAAGATAAAAGTTGTCCACGCGCGTGGCATGGCGCGTATCCTTCGGCGCCAGGGGGGTCTGTACCTTCCGGGCTGGGCCTTCGGTCCTGCGGACTGCGGCGCGTACATCCGCCGCCATGATTCTGCCGTGCGGACCGGTGCCGTGCAGGCCGGCGGGGTCCACCCCGGCTTGCGCCGCCAGTTTGGCGGCCAGAGGACTGAGTTTCACCGCGGGGGAGGAAGGGGGACAGTCACAGGAGGCCGCACCGAATTCCGATTGCAGCAGGGCAATGGGAGTGCCTACGGCGGCTGTGGCGCCTTCCGGCACCAGGATTTCCGTCAGGGTTCCGTCCTCGCATGCCTGAAGTTCCACGTGGGCCTTTTCCGTTTCGATGTCGGCCAGGTGGTCTCCCACTTCCACAAAGTCTCCTATTTTTTTAATCCATCTCAGCACGATCCCTTCGTGCATGGAATCGGAAAGGCGGGGCATTTCAATGGTAATGGCCATGGAGAGTGAATATTGAATGTTGGAATATGGGAAAGTGCTGCGTGATGGAGCGGCAAGGCCGCCCCATCACACCAGTGTGCGCATTCAGGCGCTATATTTTTCTACGCCGTCGATGAACACCCTGGAGGTGTTGAAATCATCGTCCAGCAGGACCATGTCCGCCGTGAAACCGGGCGCGATCTTGCCGAGGCCTTCCAGTCCCAGGGACTGGGCCTGGTTCCAGGAGGTGGCCTTTACCAGCTCGCTGAGGGGCTTGCCGGTCAGGCGGTGTACGTTTTTCAGGCCGTGGGCGTATTTGAGGGTGCTGCCGGCCAGGGCGCCGGATTCCTGCAGGCGGGCCACGCCGTCCTTCACGATGATGGGCAGGCCGCCGAGGTCGCCGGGGCCGTCCGGCATCCAGGAACAGGCCAGGGAGTCCGTAATCATCATCATCTGGTCCGTTTCCTTGTTCTTGAATACGGTTTTAAGCATGTCCGCGCAGAGGTGGATGGTATCGCAAATGATTTCGATCTTGATTTCCCTGTCCAGCAGTCCGGAACCTACGAGTCCGATTTCACGGTGGTGCAGGGGGGACATCTGGTTGCAGTAGTGGGTCAGGTGAACCAGGCCGGCGGCTTTCGCCTTGTTGAAATCCTCGTGGGTAGCCGCGCTGTGGCCGGCGGAGCAGCGGATGCCTGCGGCGGATGCTTTCGAAATGAAGTCCACGGCGCCGGGCATTTCCGGAGCCAGGGAGACCAGCAGCACCTTGGCGATGGAATTGAGATTGGCTACTTCATCATAGTCCGGCTGGCGGACAAAGGCGGGGTTTTGCGCACCGCAGCACTTGGGATTGATGAACGGCCCTTCCAGATGAACGCCGGGGGTCTTCGCGAATTCCTGGTTTTTCATGTATTCCGCCACGGTGGCGCATACGTTTTCCAGTACCTTGGGAGACAGGGTGAGGGTGGTCGGCAGCCAGGAGGTGACGCCTTCCTTCATTTTGCATTCCGCGATGGTGCGCAGGCTTTCCAGCTTGGCGTCGCAGGTATCGCAGCCGCCGGCGCCGTGGCTGTGGATGTCGATGAATCCGGGAAGGAGCATCTTGCCTTCCGCGTCCACTACCTTGTCCGCCGCGGGAAGTTCACCTCCGGCGGGATAAACGGCGGTAATGACCGTTCCTTCGATTTCCACGGCTGCTCCGGGCAGGTCGATGCCGGGAGAGATGATGCGTGCGTTTTTAATGAGTGTTTTCATAAAAATAAATGATTGGTTGTAGAATGGATCAATGTGTTTGATGAATGGTGGGGAAGAGAGGTGATAGTTCCTTTCTTCTGTCAATGACGAGCCAGGACCATTTGCGGCACCGGGGACAACGGCCGAAGTTCCTCTTCCTGCCGGATGATTTGTAAAGAATGCCGTATTTCCCGAAGGGTTCTTCCAGACCGCACTTGCTGCAGTGCATTACCCAGCCGGGCGCCCTTTCCTCCCATTTGGCCAGGTTTTCCGGCGTTGCCTCCACTTCCCTGGGAGTGGAAATGTAGTCGATCAGCCGGGTGAAAACGTTAGGAGCCATAGGGGGAGCAATACGGGCAGGTGAGCATGAACTACTTCTGTGCGTCCAGCGTCTTGTTCCACTCGGCCACCCGGGAGGCTTCCGCTTTCAGAACGGCGTCCGCATTAGCTTTGTCCAGAATGCGGATGTCCTTGATTTTGTCCCCGCGGGCAATGGAGTTGACGACGGCCTGTCCCTTCAGCACTTTCCCGAAGACGGTATGGCGTCCGTCAAGATGGGGCGTGGCGACGTGGGTGATGAAGAACTGGGAGCCGTTGGTCCGGGGACCGCGGTTTGCCATGGAAAGGATGCCGGGGCCGTCGTGTTTGAGGTCCGGGGAGAATTCGTCTTCAAACTCGTAGCCGGGGCCGCCCATGCCCGTGCCCTGGGGGTCGCCTCCCTGGATCATGAAGTCCGGAATCACCCGGTGGAAGGTTACTCCCTTGTAATAGCCCCTGTTGATGAGGTTCAGGAAGTTGGCGACAGTGACGGGCGCCTTGGAGGGATAGAGGGCCAGTTCAATGTCCCCCTTGGTGGTGGACATGACCACTTTCACGTCCTTGAGTCCGGCGGTGGAGTCGGCGCAGGCCGTAAAGCCCGCCAGGGCGCACAAGGAACACAGCAGAAGGGTAAAATACTTTTTCATGGCTTCTTGTTGTTCCCCCATGTTGCCCTAAGAGAAGCCGGTTTGCAAGTAAATCGCGTGCCCTGACGGGAGAGTGCCGCACGCCAACAGGAATTGGAAGCGGGGGATCAGAGGCGTCAAAGGCATTTTTGATCTCAATATGCTGTTTTTAAATGATTTTTCATACCACTCCTCCGGCTGCGCGGGAAAAACGGAAGATCAGACAGGTCATGCACAGGCTCAGGATGCCCATCACGACGAATTGCCAGGAGGGGGGGATGACCAGCATCATGGCATATTGGAATCCCACGGCTGCAAGGCCCAGCACGCAGTCCACGAGGTTCCCGGCGGCGATCATGTCGCCGCGCTTGTCGTTGTCCGCCCGGTCCTGAAAGAAGGCGTTCAGCGGCACCAGGAACAGGGCGGCGGAGATGCCGGCCGCCATCAGCAGGGCGTAGAAGACGGATGAAGTCATGGAGACCGTGGAAAGGGCCAGGCAGCTCAACGCCATCAGCGCACCCCCCGCCACGGAGACTTTCATGCGGATGTGGTGCCTGCACATCAGGGAGGCGAGGATGCCCCCCAGTACGGTACCGCCGCTCATCCAGGCCATCAGCACGGCCCCCACGGAGCTGAAATCGTCGCCGCCGCCGGAGATTTCCTTGGCCATCTGGATGGTCATCAGCATCACGGTACCGCCAAAAAACCAGAAGTAGCCTATGCCCATTTCGCTGACGCGCAAGTTCCTGTTTTTCCACATTTTGGAAAGCTGGTGGAAGTGCTCGTAAAACAGAGACCAGGAAAAAGGCCTGAACCCTTCCGGAGCGTACCGCGGAAGATAGAAGCTGGAAATCGCCACGGGAATGGCCAGCAGAAGGAATACCAGACATGGGAAGGAGGCTGCGTACCAGCCGTCGCTGAGGCCGGAGGGTTTCAGCCATGCGTCAAACCACTGGAAGAAGCCGTCCCCCAGCAAATGATGCCAGACGGTGTCCGTGGAAGGCTCCAGCAGGTAGCGGAACCAGACGAAGACGCCTATCTGCCCGATCAGCAGGCTGAGGATGGAGGCCATTTCCACAATGCCGCTGGCAAATCCCATGCGGGACGTTCCCACAATGTCCTTCACGATTCCCTTTTTTGACGGACTGAAAATGGTGGCCTGCAAGGCAAAGACGCAGAACCACAGAATGGCTCCGTTCAGGTTGTGGGAGCGCAGGCTCCAGTACATTCCCCCCAGTACGCATATTTGGAGAAGGGCCATGAATTGAATGATGCGCGCCTTGCAGAAGCGGTCGGACAGCCACCCGACAAAGGGGGAAAACAGGATGAAGGGAAGAACGATGATGGCCCCCAGCGGATATTCCAGGTCCCCCTGCGTACCGTACAGCCATACGCCCAAGGGAATCAGCAGGAACTGGGCCCCCTTTTCGTTGAAGGAGTTCTGCGCCTGGATCAGCACGAGCCGCCAGAAGGCGCCCCAGGGCACTTTGTCAACCGGTCCGGGGGTGTGGGAGTCATGTTTCATGAAATCATATGCTTGGTTCCTCCGTTTTTCTGGATTCAGTACGGGATTCCGGACCAGGCAGGGCGGCCCGGCAAAGGGCGCCTGTCCGCGGAGCTTAACTTTTCCCCGTGTCGCTGGCAAGCCGGAAGAGCCTTGGGGGCCGCATCCCGGGGGGGCATCAGTATCCGGGGGCTATAGGTGGAAGGGATGCCGCTCCCGGGGGAGATGCCGTGGAGGAACGCAGAAGGGAGGCTCCGTACCTTCAGCTCATGGGACCTCCCGTTTTGGCTTCCGGTATTTTATGCAATTTCTTCCGATTCCCTCAGCCCGGAGCTGCGGAACAGGCAGAGAACGCCAATGACGGCCACCGCCACGACGCTGGCGATAAGCGACGCCTCATAACCGAACCCGCACATTTCCGGGCTGGAAAACAGGTATTGGAGGACAACCAGGCTCAGGAACGCGGCGGGAACGGCGGCTATCCAGCAACAGCGGGTTTTGCTGCGCAGATAAATGGAAACGGCCCACAGCGTGGACGCCGCCAGGAGCTGGTTGGCCCAGCCGAAGTACTGCCAGATAATGTTGTAATCCATGCTGCTCACGGCGATGGCCACGGCAAACAGGGGGATGGCGATCATCAGGCGGCGGCTCAACTGCTCCTGGTTCAGCTTGAAGCAGTCGGCAATCATCAGGCGCGTTACCCGCAGGGCTCCGTCTCCCGTGCTGATGGGCAGGATCACGACGCCGATCATTACCAGAATGGACCCCACATGTCCCATCCAGGATTCCGAAATCATCTGGATGGCCAGGGCAGGGGCTTTCCCGTTGGCGGTGGCTATGCCCAGCGCTTCCGGAGAACCGTAGAAGGTCAGGGCGGCTGCGGCCCAGATGAAGGCGATGATGCCTTCCGTAATCATGGCCCCGCCGAAGACGGGCAGGCCTTCCTTTTCCGTTTTCAGGCAGCGGGCCATCAGGGGGGACTGGGTGGCGTGGAAGCCGCTCACGGCTCCGCAGGCAATCGTGATGAACATGACCGGGAACAGCGGGAATTCCGCCGGATGGCGGTTGTGGAAAAAGTCCATGTCCGGCAGCACCTCCATGCGGGGGATGTGCATCCAGTACGGCAGGGATTCCGCAAAGGGCATCAGCAGCATCACGCCCAGGATGCCGGCCACCATGATGATCAGCGCTACGGAAAAGAGGGGGTACACCCGCCCCATGATGGCCTGGATGGGCAGAATGGTAGCCAGAAAATAGTAGCCGAAGATGATCCAGACCCATGTGGAGACGCTCCACCCCGTCATCGGGGCCAGAATGGCGGCAGGCCCTACCGCGAACACCACCCCCACCAGCACGCTGAACACAATGCAGGCCGCGCGGCTGATCCACTGGGCCTGGCTTCCCAGATAGCGGCCCAGGATTTCCGGAAGGTTCTCCCCTTTGTGCCGCAGGGAGATCATGCCGGAGAAATAGTCGTGCACCATGCCGCCGAAGATGCAGCCGAACACGATCCAGAGCAGGGCGGCGGGGCCGTACAGCACCCCCATCACGGCTCCGAAAATGGGGCCCAGCCCTGCGATGTTCAGCAATTGAATCAGGAAGATGCGCCAGCGCGGCATGACCACGTAATCCACGCCGTCCGTGTATGCCACGGCCGGTGTCCGGCGTTCCGCGTCCGGCTGGAAAATCCGCTCCAGCACGCGTCCGTACGTGAAATATCCGGCCGCCAGGACCAGCATTCCCAGAATGAAGTAGCAGTAACCGTTCATGTTGAAAAGGCGGCTTCCCGGGCAGAAATAACAAGAGGCCGTCCGCGTGTGAAACGTAGCTTTTCCACTGCATTCTGGCAAGACGTTATTGATCTGCAGATTCCGGATTTTTTACCCGGAAAATGAAAATAAACACAATATCAACTTCCAGATAATCTGTGCGGATTGCAAATTCGCCCAAGATGAATATTTGTTTGAGAAATGATATAATTTATTGATGATAAATAATGAAATGATGATGAAATAAAAAGGCGCTCTTCGGTAGCCTGACTGTTTTTCTCAGAATCAATCGCTATAAATCATTTGGCCTGAAAAAAACATGTTGACTTCGAATTTGCAATCCGCTAAGAAGGACAGGCCGACCCATTGGCACTTTAACTTACCTCGCAGCATTATGAAGAAAACCTTGTTCCTGCTCTCATCGCTCGCACTGGCTGCGGCATCAGCTCAGGCTGCAGTCTTGTGCACGACGACATTCAACCGTACGGGTAACAGTCTTGGTACGGTAACAGTTAATACCCAGTCCGAATACGGGCTGACCAGCTCCACTTCCATTTCCGCTTCCGATTTCAACAAAGGCGGAAGCCCGGCCAGCGGCCAAAACGGAGATCTGCTCGGACAGAGTTCCATCCCGGCCTCGGTGGTGACTCCCAATTCCAATGTAGCAAGCGGCGGCTCCTGGAGCATGTCCTTTACGTTCACCAACACCGCTTCCCAGGACATGCAGATTTCTTCCATTGACCTGACAATGATAGGGGTGACCGGCGGTGGAAAAGCCCAGAATACTGGTAATGGCGTAGCAGGCCAGGAAGGATGGATCGGGGGTACGGCCACAGGCAACAAGCCTGTCAACCTGACCCTTTCCATAGAAGACGGCGGTTCGCAAACTCTTGTTTTCAATGCTGCCACGGATGGAACCGATTCAGGAAACTGGAACATGACCAGAACGGGAGGATATGATTTTCTCAACGGTTTTATTCTGAAGGAGGGAGAGTCGCTGACCATCACGATTGACGCTTCCAAGCATGAGGCCTATGACAAGGGCTGTTTTGCAGGGTTGTCCGGCATTCAGATCAATGGGGAGCTGGTTCCCGAACCAGCCACGGCGTCCCTCGGACTTCTGGGGCTGGCCGCATTGATGATGCGCCGCCGCAGGGCCTGACCATTCAGTAAAATTTAATCAAGCCGTCCTGTGGATTTTCTGAAGCAGGCGGCTTTTTCTTATCCAGCAAATTGATACATATTTTTTCACCTGATCCTGTCGTAACCATCTAATCCCTTTTCTCCGTTAGAATTTCCTGTCCCGTCCATTTTCATTCGGGGACTTTTTCCATTGACTGCCATGTTTATGCTTCGCTTCTTATCCGTCCTGGTTCCCTCCCTGCTGATTTTATCCCCTGTAAAAGGAGAGGATGTAGAATATGTCTGGAGAGGAACGGCAGGAAATACCTGGGGAACCTTGTCCAATTGGAGCGTAGGGGGAAATAACCCGACGGTTGTCCCGGGGGCCCAGTCTTCCGCCTACACGCATTGGATGGTCACCAATGGAGCGGATTCGGTGGGGAGAACGGATGTGGGAAGCCTGGGTAGCGGAGGAAGGTATCTGAAGGGTGTCCGGGTGGAGGGTATCAATAACCAGCCTGGAGGGAAAATTCAGTTTTTCATCAAGAATACGAGCAGTGGCGTTTACCTCCGTGTTCAGGATGGAGGCATCACCGTATCAAATACAAGCACGGGGGGATACAATGCGGATTTTGGAATTGCCCAGTTGCGTTTAGCGTCGGACCAGACCTGGCATGTGGACGAGGGACGCAGTTTTTATGTGGGGAGCGATGAAACGGCCCCCGCAGGAGGTCTCTACTCCCTGACTTCCGAAAATGATGCCGCCCGGCTGGTAACGCTGACGGGCGCCGGCGCCGTGCGCATCGGGGAGGGAATGATGCTGAATAATGTTTCCGGCGTGATCGGTTTCTTGATGAGTGCCGGACAGGGAACGCCCACACTGGATTTGGCGGACCGGGGAATGGCCAACACCATCACGGTTCAGGATACAGGGTGCCTGGAAGGCATGGCTCTGTATCAGGGTTCCCTGATTACCCGGGAGAATTCTTCCGTGACTTTCTCCGGGACTACGGCAAGGGTTTCCAGCTTATGGAATATCGGGAAAAACACGGCCATCGCGCTGGAAAGTTCCACCCTGGACATGTCTGAGGCGGGAGTGGAGGCGCAAGCGACTCTTTCCGGGACATCCGGAATTTCCGGTTCCCAGGGCACGCTGAAGCAGACGATTCTGGATGATGCCCAAATTACCTACACGGACAGGGAGGGCAAGCCGGGCGAAATTCAGTCCGTAGGGAAGAACGTCACCATTACCTTGAACAATTCCTCCGTTGATTTTAATGGAGAAGTTCCGGAAGTGAATCTGGTCGTCCAGGGCAATTGCACCCTGGCGGGAAGCGGAAATTTCAGCGGCACGATTACATACACTCCGGGCGCCACTCTCGCCGTGAAAGGGGAGATTACCCTTCCCAGTTCTTCCCTGACCTTGAGCCGTGCCCATGTAACCGCCCTGGATGGTGTGCCGCAGACCGGAGCCGTGCAGCCGGAAAATCCCTCCCTGCAGGCGCAGGAGTACGTCATTCAGTTTGATTCGTCTTTTGAAGACCTGATTGCCGAATGGCCGGGGAACCATACGCTGACGGTGCAGTTTGCGGAAGGGATGGAAGCGGCAATTACTGTAAAGGATCTTCCGAAGGGTGCGGTTTCCTGGAGCTATGACCGCACTTCCAGAAGGCTGGACCTGGTGACGAATGTGGCGGAAAAATCTTCCATGCCTTCCGGTGTATCCGGCTCCAAACCCAATATTATCTTCGTTCTGGTGGACGACATGGGGTGGGGGGATTTAAGCGTCAACTGGACGCAGCAAGATAAAAACGGCCGCCAGGTCACCCGCCGCAACAGCTTTGAAACCCCCACGCTGGATACGATGGCGGCGGAAGGGATGCAGTTGAGACGCCATTACAGCGCTGCGCCGGTATGTGCGCCGGCGCGGGCGTCCTTATTGCTCGGGGTGCACCAGGGGCACGCCCGGGTGGTGCGCAACAACACTTTTGATTTTCCCATTGAAAATTCCCATACGCTGGGAACCCTGCTGAAGAGCGCGGGCTACCATACGGCGGCCATCGGCAAATGGGGCGTGGGCGGAGCAGGGCAGAGCGGCAAGGCGCTGACGGGCGCACCCCATATGCGCGGCTTCGATTATTTTTACGGAATCATCAAGCATTTGGCAGGCCACTACCATTATTTGACGGCGGGCAATCAGGATATTTACGAATATGACGACCAGGCTTCCGCTCCCGCATGGACATCCGTCAATTCCAGGGTTCCCGGTACGGCCTATGATACGGACTTGTTCGGGGCCCGTGCCAAGCAGTGGATCATGGACCACCAGGCCAAGGCTTCTTCACAGCCTTTCTTCCTGTATCTGGCCTTCCCCGCCCCCCACGGGTGCCTGTCCGCTCCTGCCTGCGCCTATCCTGCCGGACTGGGAAAAACCGGCGGCCTGCAATGGGAGAAAAAAGACGGATATGAAGCTTCCAATACGGCTGCGACCGGCTGGTCGGGCGTGAATGGCACTTTTGGCCCGGATACCTACATTTATCCCGGACATGAGGCTTTTGGGCAAACGGAATCCCGGCACGCCACCATGATCCGGCGGGTGGACGACGTAATGAAGGACATGATCCAACTGCTCAAGGATCTGGGCATTGACGACAATACGATGATCGTTTTCACGTCCGACAACGGCCCTCACAATGAGGAGGGTTCGGGCAATTACAGAAACGGAGCCCAAAACCCGCGGTATTTCATGAGCTATGGGATGATGGACGGCATCAAGCGCGACTGCTGGGAAGGAGGCATGCGCGTCCCAACGGTAGTACGCTGGCCCGGAGTAATTCCGTCCAACGGCATCAGCCTGCACGCCAGCCAGTTCCACGATTGGATGGCCACTTTTGCGGATGCGGCGGGTGTTCCCGTTCCGTCCCGCTGCGATGGCGTTTCCCTGCTTCCAACACTGGTGGGCGTGCCGGAATGCCAGAGAAATGGAGTGATTTATTCGGAATATTCCAATCCCGGCGGCAGTACTCCTTCCAATGACGATTTCCTGGCCGCGCACAGGGGAAGGGGACGTACCCAGCAGCAAATTGTCTTTGTGGACGGTTTCAAGGGAGTGCGCATGGGAAATGCCGCCCCCGGAACGGATTTTGAAATTTACGATACGGAAAAGGACCCGCAGGAGTCCACCAATCTGGCTTCCTCCCGTTCGGATCTTCAGGAAAAAATGAAGGCGCAGGCATTGCGCATGCGCCGTCCTTCTCCCACGGCAACCACGAACTTCGACTCCGCGTACGTTACACCCGTTACGGCTCCTTCCGGTCTCCGGCAGGGGAGGTTGCGCCAGCGTGTGTGGAACCGCAGCTTTGACTGGGTGCCGGATTTCCGCCAGATGAATGAAGCCCCGGTCGTGACAGGGGCTACGGACGCTTCCGGCGTTCTTGACGTCAACCCGGGAATTTCCGGTCCGAAGGGCGTGGAACTTACCGGCTATCTTACCGTGCCTGTTACGGGGGAATATAAATTTTACCTGAAAACGGATTCCGATAAAGGTTCCAAAGCCTTTGTCCATTTACACGACATGCAGCTCCTTGATGCGGACTATGCCTATACGCCGGGAACGGAAATTGCCTCCAATGCGCGGGAAGGCGTTTCCAGCGATGTGCAGCCCAATGCCGTACAGACGGTCAAGCTCACGGCAGGCGTCCACCCGATCCGCATCGGCTACGTGGGCCAGGGTTCGTCGTCTTCCCTTTCCATGCAGTGGGAAAGTGCCGATGCGGGCATTTCCAAGCAGGACATCCCCGCCAGCGCGTTTTCCTATGAATACGTGAATCCTTTCAATGTCGATAAAACGGAGGAAGCCGTAGGCTTTGCCGCCGCGGAAACGACGCTGACCGTGCAGACCCAGCTGCCCTGGACCGCTTCCTGCGACCAGTCCTGGGTAACGGTCACGCCCGCCTCCGGGAACAGTACCGCGACGCTGGCTGTCAGTGTGGATGCCAATAACCAGGAAACGCAGCGTACGGCGGTTGTAACCGTTACCTGTGACGGCGAACAAAGGACTTTCACGCTGACGCAGAGTGCCGCACCGCCATTGACCGGATACGATAAATGGAAGAAGGACAAGTTTCCGCCTGGAACGACGGAAGACGACATGGCTCCGGAAGCCAGCCCCGCAGGGGACGGAATCAGCAACCTGATGAAGTATGCTACCGGACTCGATCCCTTGAAACCGTGCGGCAGCGTGACAACGCTGGGGGTACGGAAAGAAGAGGGAGGCCGGGAGTACCTGGTGCTGGATTGGCCGGTCAATACGGAAGCCGTGGATGTGGTTTTCAGCGTGGAAAGCTCCGCGGACCTGAAGACCTGGAATGAGGAGGAAACGGTAGTTCCGGCAGGTGACAAGGGAGAATTTCGGGATACAGTGGCCATTGATGAAAATGCGCCGCAACGCCGCTTTCTGCGTTTGAAGGTAACGAGAGAGTAGAATCCGGGCCTGTATTGGCATCGAAAATTGAATGCCGATACAGGCGGTACTCCATACCGGGATTTTTTGTGGTCCGGTTACCTTTTATTAATAGTGGATCATCGTTCCGGAGCTCTTCGGAAGATTTCTCCGGAATTTCTTCTCTTTGACGAGGTCTATTTCCGGCCGAAAAGCAAAGAACCGGGCACGGGCCGCAAGCCCGGCTGCACGGATTGCGCAGCGCGAGATTCACGAATGGTAAAGCGACCGTGGGAAGCAGTGACCAAACGTGTACTCCCAAAGGCGCTTATGGAAAGATACCTCCGGAAATCCCTGTTTGCCGGGAGTGACGGTTCCGGTGTCCGGGGCGAGAGTATCCTGTTTTTGACGGACAGATTTTTCTGCCTTCAACAGGTGGGGAGTATCCCTGATTTCCGGTATCCGGAGTGTTATTCCAGGGGGGCCACAAGATTCAGGCCTGCTCTTCCTCCGGATCTGCGGGAGGGGCTTTAGGCAGGTTTTTGTCAATGTCGTCCAGCAGGTTGACCAGATCAACTCCGCGCTGCGCGGAGTCGTCCAGCCGGAAGGAGAGGCGCGGAGTGTTGCGCAGAACGACTCTTTTGGCCACGGCCGACTGAATGAGACCGTGGCGGGAGTTCAGTTTTTCCAGCACCTGGGAAGGAGCCATGCGTCCCACGACGCCCACCCAGACCCGGGCTTCTTTCAGGTCATCCGTCACTTCCACTTCAATCACGGTGACAATCGTGCCGGGGAATTCAAAGTCCCGCTGGATGGTGGTGCCTATTTCCCGGCGGAGGAGTTCATTAACCTTGTCTGTGCGTCTGCTCATATGAAGAAATAGAGTAAGGGGCTGTCCGATCGTTCAATCGGAAGGGAGGATGATACGCGAATGGCAGAGATGGAAGCCCCATATCGGTCCTTCAGGAGGTCTGCGGGGCGGTTCCATCTCCGCTTCGGGAGAGGTATGTACTGGCTTAAAGCGTCTGCTGGATTTTTTCCAGCGTGTAGCATTCGATGATGTCGCCAGCTTCGTATTCGTTGAAGTCACCCAGGCGGATGCCGCATTCCAGACCGGCCCTGACTTCTTCCACTTCGTCCTGGAAGCGCCGGAGAGTGGACATCTTGCCGTCGAAAACGGGAGTTTTGTCACGGATGACGCGCGCTTCACAGCTGCGGAGGATTTTGCCGTCCTCAACCATGCACCCTGCGGCGCGGCCCTTGTTGAGCTTGAAGACCTGGAGAACCTTGGCATGGCCGATGATGGTTTCACGCGTTTCCGGTTCCAGCAGGCCCAGCATGGCGTCCCTCACCTGGTCGATGAGTTCGTACACGATGGAGTACAGTTTCACCTGCACGCCTTCACGCTTGAGCAGTTTCACGGCGTTGGATTCCACCTTGACGTTGAAGCCCAGGATGACGGCGTTAGAAGAGGAGGCCAGCAGCACATCCGATTCCGAGATGGGACCGGCGGCGGCGTTCAGGAAGACACATTCCACCTTGTCCGACTGGATGTCCATGATTGCCTTTTTAATAGCTTCCACGGAGCCCTGCACGTCCCCCTTCAAGAGAATCTTGAGCTGGGCCTTCTGGGTTCCGTCGCCCATCATGGCAAGCAGTTCCTCCATGCGGGCCTTGCGGGGCTGGGCCAGGCGCTGCTTGCGCAGTTCCTCCTGGCGTTCTTCGCCCAGTTTCTTCGCCGCGCGTTCGGATTCCATTTCCACGAGTTCGTCGCCCACGTTCGGGGTTTCGGAAAAGCCGATGATTTCCACGGGCATCCCGGGGCCGACTTTTTTGACGCGTTCGCCGTGGTCGTTGACCAGGGCGCGCACCTTGCCGGCGTAAGGACCGCAGATGAAGGGCATGCCGATGCGGATGGTGCCGCTTTCCACGATGGCCGTGGCGGAACTTCCGGTGCCGGGCTCTACGCGGGCTTCAATGATGGATGCGCGGCAGTTGGCCTTGGGATTGGCCTGGAGTTCGAGCACTTCCGACTGGAGGGAAAGGAGGCCGAGCAGGTCGTCGATGCCGTCCCCGGTCAGGGCGGAGACTTCCACGCATTCCACATCGCCGCCGAAGTCCGTGGGAACCAGCCCTTCTTCCATCAGGCCGCTCTTGGTCTTCATGGGGTCTGCCGCAGCAAGGTCGCATTTGTTGATGGCCACGATGATGGTCTTGCCGGCCGCCTTGGAATGGGCGATGGCTTCCCGCGTCTGGGGCATGATGCCGTCATTGGCGGCTACGACGAGCACGACGATGTCCGTCACGTCCGCTCCTCGGGCGCGCATTTCCGTAAAGATGGCGTGGCCGGGCGTGTCCAGGAAGGTGAGGGTGTTGCCGTTGTAGTCAACCGTATAAGCGCCGATGTGCTGTGTGATGCCGCCGGCTTCACCCTTGGCCACGTGGGCCTTGCGGATGTAGTCCAGCAGGGAGGTTTTCCCGTGGTCCACATGGCCCATGACCGTGATGATGGGCGTGCGGGTGATGAGGGTGGCTTTGGGTTCTTCCACGACCGGGACGGGTTCCGGTTCCTTCAGCGGTTCCTGCTGGGCCTTGACTCCGCCTCCTTTTTCCCGTTTTTCACGGGCGAAGGTGTAGCCGTGCAGGTCACAGATGGCACTGACGGCGTCAGCGTCCAGCGGCGTGTTCGGGTTGGCGAAGATGCCCATGCCCATCAGGTCCTTGATGATCTGGAAAGGCTTGGCTTGAAGCAGAGCGGCCAGCTCGGAGACGGAAACGGGCGGCTTGAGGTTGATGACCTTGTCTCCGGAAGACGGTTCCTCTTCCTGCGGCGCGGGTGCGGCGGCAGGGGCTAGCTGGACGGATTCGGGAGCCGGTTCGGCGGGAACGGGAGCAGGCGCTTTTTTCTTGGGGCCGGAAAGCAAGTCGAGAGCTTCTTTCTTGGCCGGAGCCGGACGGGGGGTGGGCGCCGGAGCCGGAACGGGTTCGGGCTGCGGTGCACGTTTCTTTTTGGGAGATCCGCCGATCAGATCCAGCACTTCTTTTTTGGGTTCGTTCTCTTCTTGTTTATTAGGCATTTGATTTTAAATTGGTTAGATATTGAGCGCCATGCTCAATGGTTTATTGGGAAATGAGGTCCCGGGCCTTGTCCAGAATCTGGGCGGCTTCCTCTGCGGGAATGCCCATGCTTTCCGCGATGTCGGAGGCTTCAAATCCGGTGAGGGCCACCAGGTCCGTTCCCCCCATGGTCACGAGGCCCATGGCGGTTTCTTCCGGGATTTCCAGTTGTTCGCTGAGGGTTTTCGCCGCGGCCTGGCACTGGCGCATCACTTCTTCAGCGGCTGCCTGGCTCTGGAGTTTTTCAGCTTCCTGAACGTCAAAGACGCGCACCTGGACATCCCAGCCCATCAGGCGGGAGGTGAGGCGGGCGTTCTGGCCCCTGCGGCCGATGGCCTTGGAGAGGTCCTTGTCGTCCTGGACGATGACGAAGACCCTCTTGGCGTCTTCGTCCACGGTTATTTCCCGGGGCTCCACGGGGCTGAGGGCCTCCCGGACGAATTCGACGGGGTCCTCCGTCCATTCCAGGATGTCCACCTTTTCATTGTTGAGCTCCCGGACAATGTTTTTAACGCGGGCTCCGCGCATGCCCACGCATGCTCCCACGGGGTCCACCTTGTCGTCGTGGCTGATGACAGCCACCTTGGTGCGGTAGCCGGCTTCGCGGGCGATGCCGTGGATTTCCACCGTCTGGTCCCCGATTTCCACCACTTCCGATTCAAAGAGGCGGCGCACCAGGTTCGGGTGGCTACGGGAAAGGATGACTTCCGGTCCGCGGCCTTCCGTGCGCACTTCCACCACGTAGAAGCGCATGCGGTCGCCTACGCTGTAGTCTTCGTTCGGCACGCGCTCGCGGGAGGTCATGACGCCCTCGAATTTTCCGAGGTCCACAAAGATGTCCCCTTTCTCAAAGCGGCGGATGGTGCCCGTGACCAGATCGCCGGCACGGTCCTTGAACTCGTCGTACAGCATTTCCTTTTCGGCATCCAGCAGTTTCTGGAGCATCGTCTGGCGTGCGGTCTGCACGGCGATGCGGCCGAAGCCCTTGGGGGTGATGTTGGTGGCCAGCAGGTCGTGCAGGACGGCATTCTGGTCCAGCTTGACGGCCAGAGAGAGGGGGATCTGGTTGAATTTGTCCTTGTATTCTTCATCCGGAACTACTTCCAGATCAGCAAAGATGCGCACCTTGCCCTTGTCCACGTTGATTTCAGCCCGGAGGTAGTTGATGGAGCCGGAGCCGGGGACCATTTTGCGGTAGGCGGACAGGAAGGCAGATTCCAGAGCGAGGAGAATTTTTTCACGGGAGAGCCCTTTTTCCCTCTCGTAGTAGTCGATCAAAGCTTTAATGTCGTTTGTCATGAGCGTAGAGATGTGTGATGGATAGACAAAAAAGAGCGGGTCGACAGACCCACTCTCGAGTGCCTCTCGGGGTGTTTGCCTATCTAAGTAAGCATGGCCCCTGCCGGTTGGCAAGAAAAAACACTTGTTCCGTGCGGCATGCAAGATACTGGGGATGATTCCGGAAGAAGGGTTTGCACGGAGGGACGCAGCAGGGCCGCCGAAGGGGAGTTTGAGGGCTTGACGGGAAGGGGAAAAACGGGAAGTATGCCCGCATGAAACTCGTTTCTTGGAACGTGAACGGATTGCGCGCGATTCTGGGCAAGGGGCTGGGAGAAGCCGCGGATGCGCTTGGGGCGGACATTCTCTGCCTTCAGGAGATCAAGGCGCGTCCGGAACAGGTGGATGATTTGTGGCTGTCTTCCTGGCCGTACCAGCTCTGGAATCCGGCGGAAAAGGCGGGTTATTCCGGAGTGCTGGTTCTCAGCCGCGTGAAGCCCCTGTCCACGTCCACAGGCATCGGCTGGCCGGAACACGACCGGGAAGGGCGCGTGTGCACCATGGAGTTCGAGCAATTTTACCTGGTCAACTGCTATACGCCCAATTCCCAGAGCGAGCTGGCGAGGCTGCCCTACCGGCAACAGTGGGATCAGGCGTTCCGCAATTACGTGGCCGGCCTGGCGGCCGTCAAGCCGGTCGTTTTCTGCGGCGATTTGAACGTGGCCCATCAAGAAATCGACATCGCACGGCCCAAGGACAATCGTTTCTCCGCCGGGTTCACTGACGAAGAACGCTCCGGGTTCACGCAGTTGCTGAAAGCCGGATTTACCGATACGTTCCGCCTGCTGCATCCGGAGGAACCGTCCTGGTACAGCTGGTGGTCGTACCGCGGTGGTGCGCGTGCCCGGAACATCGGCTGGCGCATTGATTATTTCTGCGTTTCCGATTCTCTGGCTCCCAGGGTGAAGAGCGCGGCCATCCATATGGACGTGACGGGTTCCGACCATTGCCCCGTAAGCCTGGAAATTGACTGCTGAGAAAAAACACGACACGAGAATTTCAACATGATGCAACAGGAATTGCCATTGCTGGTGGTTGCCACGCGCAACGCCCATAAAACCGGGGAAATCCGTGCCATGCTGGCCGGGAAATGGGAGGTAAGGGACCTTTCCGACTATCCCCAGGCTCCTCCCGTGGAAGAAACCGGCGTTACGTTTACGGAAAACGCCACGCTCAAGGCCGTCTCCGCCTCCAAATGCATTCCCGGCATTGTTCTGGCGGACGATTCCGGGCTGGAGGTGGATATTCTGGGTGGCCGTCCGGGCGTCTGGTCCTCTTCCTTCGGGGGAGAGGAGGGCAATCACGAACGGAACAACCGCCGTATGCTGGAAGAATTGCGGAAGGCCGGAGTGCGCCCGGGAGACAAGCCTGCCGCGCGCTTCCGCTGTGTGATGGTTTTGGCCCGCGAAGGCGCGGTACTGGCGGAATTTTCCGGCTCTGTAGAAGGGCACATGCTGACGGAATTGACCGGGGAAGGGGGATTCGGTTATGATCCCCTGTTTGTGCCGGAAGGGTATGGGCAGAGTTTCGCCCAGCTCCCCATGGAGGTGAAGAATTCCATGTCCCACCGGGGCCGTGCGCTGGCGCAGGTGGTGGAGTGGATGCGCCGGGCGTGAGAAAAGCAGTTTCTTGAACATGTCCCGGTCTCCGTTCGCCTTTCGGGAGGGCTGAGGGATGTCAATCCAGCCTGAATGCGCAGATTTGGAACGGTGCGGGCGTGGAAGTGTTCAGAAGCTGGTATTTGCCTGTTCTCCACAAGTGATGGGGAAGCCGGGAAAGGAGTTGTTCCACGGCGGCGGCCTCCGTGTTTCCTCCCTCGTGGCCCGGATAGCACATGACGCTGAGGATTCCGTTGGGGGCTGTCAGGTTCACGGCCTGTTCCAGGGCCGCCAGAGTGGAATCCGTACGGGTGATGAGGTTCCTGTCGCCGCCGGGCAGGTAGCCCAGGTTGAACATGATTGCTTTGACCGGACCGCGGACCAGTTCCGCGAGGCGCGAGTGGCTGGTCAGATGGAAACAGACAGCATCCGTAAGCAGCCCTTCTTCTCTCAGGCGTTCCCTGGCGGAGCGGAGCGCCTCTTCCTGAATGTCGAAGGCGTGCACTTTCCCTCCCGGACCGACCAGGCGTGCCAGAAACGCAGTATCGTGCCCGTTTCCCGCTGTGGCGTCCACCACCGTGTCTCCGGGCAGGACGAGACGGCTGATCCAGTCGTGCGCGCAGGTCATGGGCCGGCTGAGCAGGGAACACTTCATGACCGGGTTTTATAGGAGCCCGGCGTGTATGACAATTAGTTTGTGAATTTCCCGCAGGGAAAATGATTGACAGGTTGTTTTTCCATTTTCCGTATGATAAGGTAGGCACTAAGGCATCGGAAATGCTTCGTTGCCGGAAAGATGAACATTTGACTTTGCACCAATATGACTGACAGACGTACATTTTTGAAGGGAACCGCCGCCGTGGGCGCTTTAGCGGCCATTACGGACATGGAAACCCTCTTCGCCCAGGAGGCGTCCCCCCAGACGGCTTCCGGCATTCCCGACCTTGTTGCCGTCCGCAACGGGACTCGCGCGGAAATGGTTAAAAAGGCCGTGGAAACTCTCGGCGGCATGCAGGCATTCGTGAAGCCGGGCCAGACCGTGGTGATCAAGCCGAACATCGGCTGGAACAAGGCGCCGGAGTTCGGGTCCAACACCCACCCGGAAACCGTCGCCACGCTGGTGGAACTGTGCAAGCAGGCCGGAGCGAAGGAAGTGAAGGTTTTTGACCACTGCTGCCATAATGGCGCGTATGAAGGCAGCGGCGTGAAAGAGGCCGTGGAAAAAGCCGGAGGCGTGATGGTGGACGGCGGCAATGAAGGGCAATACGTTCAGACGGAAAACCCGAAGGCTAAAAAATTCACTTCAGCCAAGGTGCACAAGGCCGTTCTGGAAGCGGATGTTTATATCACCTGCCCTCCGCTCAAGCACCACAGCGGATCTGAAATGACCGCCTGCATGAAGAACGTAATGGGCACCGTATGGGACCGCGGCGCCATGCATAAGAACGACTTGCACCAGTGCATTGCGGATGCCGTGTATTTCCGCAAGCCGGACCTGTGCGTGCTGGACGCCTACATGCCCATGGTGCGCAACGGCCCCGTAGGCAAGGACACGAACGATCTGGTGGAGCGCAAGACTCTGCTTGCCTCCCGCGATATCGTGGCGATTGACTCTGCGGGCGCGGCCCTGCTGAACAAGGCCGGCAAGATCCGCCATGTATTGCTGGGAGAGGAAATGGGGCTGGGAACGGCGGACCTCACCAAGCTCAACATCCGCCGCATCAACATGGCCTGATGTTTTTTCCGTCCGTCCGCAAATATTGCGGGCGGACGCCAACTTTTCGTTGCGGGCGGTGTTTCATAGATTGGTATGTCAATTATCAAAGCTTTTTTTGTGAGTCCGTTGAAATGGCTCCGCGTAACTGTGGCCGTCATTTTCTTCGTGGGGATTGCCTATGCTTTCCTGCGCGGCATTCCCGCGTGGAACGTGCCGAATATGACGGGAGGCGGGGAGGGGATGGAAGATTCCTTTGTACTGGCGCAGTGGCAGTTTGTCCCTTCCGTGCTGGGGACGTTGAACTGGGTGGGTGTTTCCGTGGCGGCTCTGGCCATTCTGCTGGCCCTGACCTTGCTTTTCGGCCGCGTTTATTGCTCGTTCCTCTGTCCCTTGGGCATTTTGCAGGACATTGTGTTCAGGATACGCAGATGGATCAGACCGAAAGTTTTTTTGAAATTCTCCCGGCCCGTGCCGTGGGTGCGGTATATCATTCTGGCGGTGTTGGTTGCCTGTTGCGTGACCGGTTTTGCCGGGTTGACGCTCAATTGGCTGGACCCGTACAGCATTTTCGGGCGCATCATGTACGTGCTTGCGTGGCCTGCCGCCGTCTGGGGCAACAACCTGCTCGCGGCGGACAGCGCTTCCGCGGACCTGGTCCGCATGGACTATTATCCCGTCGCGTTTCCCGCCTTGCTGGCTTCCGCCGGGATGCTCGGGCTGGTGGTTGTCATGAGCGCCTGGAGGGGACGCTTGTACTGCAACACGGTGTGTCCCGTGGGCGCTCTGCTGGGGCTCCTTTCCCGCGTTTCCCTTTTCCGGCTGGGTTTTGATCCCGCATCCTGCAAAAAATGCGGCAAGTGCATCAAATCCTGCAAGGCGCAGTGCCTGAATCTCAAGGAATACTGGATAGACGCCTCCCGTTGCGTGGCGTGCTACGATTGCGTGCGCGCCTGTGATGAGGGAGGAATCCGCTACCGCTGGTTCACCAGGGCCCGGAGATTGATTCCTGCCAAAAAGGAAAGGAAAGAGGCTTCTTCCCGCCCTTCGGCGGTAGCGTCTTCTCCCGTTGTCGCGAAAAGTTCCCGCCGTGAATTCCTGGGGGCTACCGCTGTCGGGCTTGCCGGTGCCGCCCTGTCGGGATGCCGCGGGGACGCCGCCCAGAGGCTGGACCCCACCCAGTGCGTTCTTCCGCCCGGAGCCGGTTCCCTGGAACGGTTTCTAGACGTATGCACCGGCTGCCAGATGTGCATTGCCAGCTGTCCCACCCACGTGCTCCAGCCCTCCTATTTCCAGTTGGGCATCAAGGGATTCATGAAGCCCCGGATGGATTTCAGCACCAAGTACTGCCTTTACGACTGCCACCGCTGCGCGGAAGTGTGCCCCACCGGAGCTATCCGCAAGCTCCCCATTACCGCGGAAAAGGGTGCGACGGAAATCACGAAGGACACCACGCGCATTGCCGTGGCCCAGTTTTACGTGTGCCGCTGCCTGGTCAGGAGGGAGGACATGGACTGCGGCGCCTGTACGGAACATTGTCCTACCAAGGCGCTTTACACGGTGCCCTACATCGGGCGCGACGGCCAGGAACACCGCCTGCCGAAGCTGGACCCCTCCCTGTGCATCGGGTGCGGGGCGTGTGAACACGCCTGCCCCGTTACGACAGAAAAGCCGGAGGAACGCGTACGGGTAGGCCCCTGCAATTTGTGCGAGGAAAAGTGCGAATTCAAGAAGCGTGAAGCGGTGCCGCCGAGAGCCATCGTGGTGCGGGCCGTGAATCCCCAGCAGAAGGCCGTAAAGAAATTTGAGGAAAAAGCCGTGGACCCGGTGGGCGATACGGATTTCCCGTTCTGATGCGGTTGCCGCAGGGCGGCACTTGGGCCTTGTTCATTTATCCGTTGTTTTTCGTGGTTTGTTCTCCTATCCGGCAGGAGAGGATGAAAGGCATGATGTCCCCGTGCCGTGTCCCTGCTTGTGCTTTTGCGGAGAGGGGTGTAAAATGGACCGTGTGATTAATTATTAATATTAAAGTCCATGAGTGTTTTGGAATTCATCTTGCGGCACATGATGGGGTTTTTGGAGGACATCCTGATGAAGGTTTTCCTTATTTCTCCCTTCTACCCGGAGGAATGGAGCCTGATGCGTGTGATCAACACGTTTTTGCTGTGGTGTGCGCTGATATTCCTGGCATGCGGGGTATTGCTGGAATGGTTTTCCTTTTGGGTGGCGGCGGGGATTTTTCTGGCCGGGTACTTGATCCGGCTGGCCGTAGGGAAAATGTTGGAATGAAGTATTCCTCTTCCTGCGGGGGCCGTTTTTTCAAACCTTCTTTTCCAGAAACGCCATGACGGTGCTTCCGGTATTCCGCGTGTACAGCTTTTCGTAACCCAGTTTGCCGTACAAGTGCAGGGTTTCCGGAGTTTCCTCCGACGTGAACAGGAGGTACCGGGAAGCTTTTCCCCGGAAGTATTCTTCCAGCGCCTGCATGAGCTGTCGTCCGATGCCCCGGTTCCGGCAGTACGGGTCCACAATCAGCCTGCCCACATGGCAGGTGCCGGAGGCATCCAGGCTTCCTCTGACCGAACCGATGATATGCCCGTTTTCCGTATATTTGAAAAATACGGAATTCTGCTCTTCTTCCAGCAGTTGTTCGATGGTCTGTTCCAGGGGAGGCAGACTGGCGGCGTTCAGGCGCTGCGCAACTTCTCCAAAGGCCCGGAGCTGGAGGTCCAGGATTTCCGGAAGATCGTCTTTTACCGCCCGGCTGATCATAAGGCCATGATGCCTCCGCCAGGGCGGGGAAGCGAGGAAAAAAGGTCCGGTCTTTTTCTTCCAATTCAATCTGGAGGTGGTCATGAAACTCTTTTTCCGGAGTCCCGGTGCCCTGGGGAACCGTGAAAAAGAGGACATTGCAGGAATCACAAGCAGCCCTGCAGGGCAGGGAAGGAGTGCAGGGAGGATGCCTTCCGGCGCAGAAGCCGCCAATCCACAACATGAGGATAGTTAGGAGTTTCGTCGTCCGGGGCGGAACCTTTTCAAAATAACAAGTTTGCGTATGGATTCAAGATGAGGGGGAAGAGCCCCGATTTTCCTTGATGATGTGGAGACTGATGGGATAAGGTAGATGCATTATGTTGCAGGCGGACGGCATTACGTACGAGATAGAGACCCAGGACGGTCCTTTGAAATTGCTGGACAATGTGAGCTTTAATGTGCCCAAGGGGCATTTCATGGCGGTCGTGGGGCCGTCCGGCTGCGGAAAGACCACGTTGTTGAAGGCCATCGCGGGCATGATTGCGGAGACGGACGGCCGTTTTTTCTGGAATGGGCATGATTTGGCGGAAGAGGATTTTGAACCGACGGAAATCGGGTTCGTCCCCCAGTTCAGCATTGCCTATGACCAGTTGAGCGTGGATGAAAATGTGGAGAGCGCCGCGAAGCTCCGCTGCAAGTTCGAGTCCCTTGACGATCTGGACGACAGCATTGACAACGCCCTGGAGGTAACGGGCATGGAGGGGATTGCAGACAGAGACGTCAAGATTCTTTCCGGGGGACAGAAGCGGCGCCTGGCGCTGGCCATGGAACTGGTGTCCAATCCCCGGCTCCTGATTTGCGACGAGGTGACCTCCGGCCTGGACCCGCGGTCCGAGCACGATATCGTGAACCTTCTGCATGAGGTTTCCCGTTCCGACGGGCGCATCGTCATTTCCGTCACGCACAGCCTGGCTCATCTGGACAGGTATGATTCCATCCTGGTCATGCATCAGGGATGCGTTGCCTACCACGGTTCCCCCAAGACGATCCTTCATTACTTCGGCGTTTCCGCACTGGAGGAGATTTACCCCAAGCTTCAGGACCGGAACGGGGTTTCCTGGTGCCGTTCCTGGGCCAAGCACCGGGAGTCCTATTACGCCCGGCTGGAAAAGGAACGGGAGCAGAAGATGCTTTCCGGAGAGTTGCCGGACCCGAATGCCGGGCCCGCAGACGAACAGAAGGAAGGGACCTCGACTCCTGCCGGAGAGGCGGATGGGGAAGGGATTTCTTCTGAACGCGCTTCCGCAGGAAAGGAAACTGCCGCCGCATCTGAGGCCGGGGAGGAAGCCATTCCGGAAGTGCCCGGGTTCTTTACTCAGTTTTTCTGCCTGCTGGGGCGCCGGTGGCGCATTTTCTTCCGCGACCGCTCCCAGCTTGTCCTTCAACTGGTGATGGTGCTGTTGTTCCCCATACTGGTAGCCATGTTCACGGACAAGGGAACCGGGCAGATCGTGGGGCTTTCCGCCACGCAGGACGTGCAGACGCTGCAGAAGGATATTGAGGCGCAGCAGTTGAACATGAAGACCGGTTCCGCCGTTTCCGGCATCATCATGTTTGAGGTGATCCTGCTGGGGCTGATGGGGTCCAACAACGCCGCAAGAGAGGTAGCCGGGGAACGGGCCATCATGGAGAAGGAGAAATACGCGGGCATGCGGCCATCCTCCTATCTGGCGAGCAAGCTGGCGTATTTGAGCGTGCTGGTGCTGGTGCAGTCCGTGTGGATGTTCGCCTTTGTGGATTTCTTCTGGGACCGGGGCGGCAGCCTGACGCATTTGTTTTTCCTGATACTGGCCAATGCCGCCATGACGTTTGTCTGCCTGGGCATTTCCTCCCTGGCCAAGAGCGCGGACCAGGCCTCCCTGCTGAGCATTTACCTGGTGGGCTTCCAGCTTCCCCTGTCAGGGGCGGTGTTGGCTCTCCCGGAGCAGGTGGAAAGCTTCATCCGGCCGTTTATTTCCGCGTACTGGTCCTGGTCCGGAAGCATTTCCGCGCTGAAGCCGGACGTGTACAACGCGGTCAAGAATGTGCTGGATACGGGACTGACTCCGGCCCTGATCTGCTATATCGTTCTCGGCGTGCACGTTGCATGCGGCATCACCGCCTCTTACATCGGCATCCGCCGTTCCCGCTGGGAACTGTAATTTAATGCGTGCAATCGCTGCGTGTTCGTTATACATTTTCTCGACAAGAGATTATGGCGAGACGACGTGCAGCGAAAAAGAAGAGTTCATCATCATCTGCTCCGATGCTGGTCATCGGGGCGGTGGTTCTTGTGCTGGCGCTTGTCATCGGCTATGCCGTGACGCGCTCCAGCAACAAGCCCCAGGCGGGATCCGACATCCCGCTGGATATTCTGGCGATGAACGCCTCCCAGCTTTCCAACAACAATTACGTGCTGGACGGCACCGTGATTGACCGTTTTCCCCGCGGCGAGTCGGAATTGATTTCCTTTTTGTACAAGGATGCGTCCGGACGGGAATACATTATTCCCATCTGCGTTTCCGCAGAAGCCAGAAATGGACTGAACATCAACAGAGACCAGCAATACAGAATAGAATTCCGGGTGGAGGATATCAGCCCGAACGTGCGCGGCGTGTGTATGGCTACCTCCATCCTGCCTAAATAACCCGAGCTTTTTCGATCCATGAAATACTGCTTTCTTTTGACCTTGGCCTGTACGTTTCCTGTAATGGGGCAGATGATGTACAATCCTCCGGCAATGGGAGGAACCCCCGCTCCTGCGTCTCCACAGCCGGCCAATCCATCCGGCTCCATTCAGCCCAACGCCTACCAGCCGGGCAGCCAGGGGGATGCCAAATCCCTGTACGGCAACGAACTGCCGTTTCTGAATCCTCAGGACGGCACGGTAACTATCAACGGGCAGACCCTGAACATGGGCAGCTTCCGGGAAATTGAGGCCCGCTTCAACAAGTACCTGAGCCAGCCGGAGGAGAATACGGAGGATGCCCGTGAATACCAGAAGATTTTCAACAAGATTCACGATGTGCTTTCCATGCGCAAGGAAAGGCTGGCGGCGGACAATGTTCTGCGGCAGGTGGTGGACCTGCTGACCGCCGCTTCCAGCAATCCGCTGGACGGCGGTGTTTCCGACGCTCTGTGCCAGGCCATCTATACCGCATGGCAGGCCAAGACCAACGGGAAGAACAAGGGAAAGATGATGGACGCGATGGAACGCGAAATCCGTACCAATACCCAGAAAATGAGCCTGATGGAAAGCGGTGTGACGACGTCCTCCGGTTCCGCCTCCAACCAGAAGGGGGGCAAGAAGGGGAATTCCGATTCCAATCCGGCGCGGGACAATCCGCGCTACAAGTATTTGGAAAAGCGCGTGGTGGAGATGCAGGCCCGCAAGCTGAAACTGGAAACCGAGCAGGTGCTTACCGTAACGGAAGCCAAAATCGTGTTCCAGTCCACACTCGTTCAGTTGTTTGCCCAGCGTCGTTTTGACCATGTGTCCATCGGTTGCGGCGTGTACAGCCGCCTGTTCAATGACGGCGATACGAAATTGCGCCTGGAGAAGGGGTCCGATGCCGCCAAGATGTTCGGAGGTACGCTGGGCGTACCCCCTACCGTGTCTGTCCTGGACAATCTTTCCCGGGAATTGGCGCGGGATTCGGACCGCCACATGAAGGCCGTGAACAATCTGGTGGATTCCCACCATTATGTGGATGCCCTGGAGCGGTTGAATGAAGCTCTCCTGATCGGTGAATTCATGGCGCCCGTCAGTACGTTCCCGTACGAGAAAAAGCAGAAGCTCTATGCGTTCAAGCGGGATGTGGAGAAACTGTTTGAGCTGATGAACGGCAAGGATTACGAGGAAGCCCTCACGCTGGTGGAGGAACTCAAGAAGACTTCCCGGGATTTCAGCACGGGCCGGGCGGAATCCGCCATCAGCGCCGCCGTGTTCGCCAGCGACGCCTATATCGCCCAGGGTCAGGAAGCCCTTGCCAAGGGGGACCGCGTCAAGCTGGAAGAATGCCTGAAGAAGGCCATTGAGATCTGGCCCAAGAATCCGCGCCTGCTCCCCCTGCGCAATGCCATGATGGCCGCAGGCCAGCAGTCCCATGCCCTGGAGGATTTCAAGCGTTTCCACAAGAACAAGAACTATCGGCGTATTTTCGACAATCAGCACGAGTTTGCCGTGCTGGTGAAGGATGACCCGGAACTGCAGGCCCAGTTTGTGGATGACCTGGCTAAAATGGCGGTCATTGAGCGGGCCCTGGGTGCGGCGCGCCAGCGTGAGGCCATGCAGGACGTGTACGGTGCCTGGGAGGAATTGCAGCAGTTGCGCCTGCGCGACCAGGAATTATTTGTCAATGACCAGGAGCTGAATTCCCAGTATCTGGACCTGACGACCAAGGCAAGCAGGCTGGTCAAGCTGCTGGACGATGCGGAAAATGCGCGGAATGCCAAGGAAGTCGGTTCCGCCCTCGGCAAGTACATGGAAGCCAAGAAGCTCTATCTGCATTCCCGGTTTGCCAAGGAGGGAATAGAATCCCTGCTGGACGAGGTGCTTCCGTTGAAGTAGGCCGCTTGTGCACGTCTGCCGGATGCCGGGGAAGGACGGAGTATTTGCTTCCCTTCCGGGGTTTCCCCGGTATGCTACGGCGCATGAAGGGTATCTATGTGTGCGTGTGCATGCTGGCGGCGTTTTGCGCTGTGGCCATGGCTCTGCCTGAAGACTGCCGCCAGGTAATTGTGGGGACGTCCGACGGCTGGAACAGTTCGCATGTGAAATTGAGCCTTCTGGAGAAAGGTCCCCAGGGGTGGATGATGGTGAAGGGGCCGTTTCCGGCCCGCTTGGGGAAGTCCGGACTGGTATGGGGCAGGGGAGTTAGCAGCCCTCCCGCGGAAGGTCCCGTGAAGAAGGAGGGGGATTTGCGTTCTCCCGCCGGAATTTTTGAATTGGGCGGGGTGTACGGCACCGTGCCCGTTCCCAAAAAGAAGCGTTCCATGCCGTACCGCCGCATCACGCCCCGCGACATGTGGGTCGATGACCCGTCCTCCCCCCTTTACAACCAGCATTTCGTGCTGAAGCATGATCCCGTGACGCCCTGGGAGTTCAAGCAGCAGATGAAGCTGAACGATTACGCCCACAGCCTGAAGCTGTTCATCAGGCATAACGCCGCCGGAGATCAGGGACGCCCCGTAGCAGGGGGAGGGTCTTCCATTTTCTTCCATATCTGGAGGAGGGACGGCCAGGCTCCCACGGCCGGATGCACCGCCATGAGCGAGGAGAATTTACGTGCCATGATCGCATGGCTGGACCCTTCCAAGCATCCCCTGTATGTCCTGCTCCCTTCCAGGGAGTACCTGCGGCTGCGCAAGGCATGGGGTCTGCCGTGAAGCTGGTTCCGTTCGTGCGGCGGGTTCTCTCCGCAGCTTTACAGTTTTGGAAGCGGCGTGAGCGGCAGGAAAGCAAAGAGCCGGCCCCCTCTGAGGAGAGCCGGCTCTTGGTTTGTAAAAACTTGTCTTATGCCTGAGGCTGGGTTTCCGGCTGAATCAGGGGGGTGGAAGTTTCCTTCATCTCTTCCACAGAGTTCTGTTCCTCCTGCGGAGCGCGGGGCTCGCGGGCCGGCCTGGACTGTTCCTGGCGTTCGTTAGCGCCGCTGACCAGCAGGTTTCTGCCCATGAAAGGCTGGTTGTGAAGAATGTCCACGGAACGGACGGCGTCTTCCAGCCTCTTCATTTCCACGAAGGCGTAACCCTTGGATTTGTGGGTGCGGGGATTGTAGATGATTTCCACGGAGGTTACTTCGCCAATGCCCTTGAACACGTCTTCAAGGTCGCTTTCCGTAGCTTCGTAGGAAAGGTTGCCCACGTACAGCCTGCGGTTGGAGACGGGCTGCTTGGGAGTAGCGACGCGCTCCTGCTTGGGGCGGGCCACCCTGGTGTTCGTTTTGGCGGGGTTCTTGTCTTTGACGGCAGGCTTGCCCTTGGCCGGGCGGATGCCGAAGATGCCCAGGAAGCGCTGCCATAAGGAGAGCTTGGCAGGAGCTTCTTTTTTATATTTGGGACGGTATCCGCCGGATTCCCGGCGGTCATTGCCATAGGAATGGCCGCCCTTGTGATAGCGGCGACGGGGGCCTTGGCCCTGTCTTCCCTGTGTGTGGTGTTGCGACATACTTATATGCTAAGTTGATGATTATGTTGGTGTCATGCCGGATTTTCATGCTCCATGCAATAGGTTCCGTCCGGCGAATCGCCGGGGTGTTCCGTTTCCGTAAGGAAAACCAGAAGTGCGGATGCCCCGTGCCCCGATCAACGGTCCGTGCATGGTCTGATAACGGGAGATCCGGCTGTGTGCGGTGTCAATCCGGCGGATTGACGCGTATACCAATGCACATGGAGACCGTTTCTTGCAAGCCGGTATCCCGTCATTTTGGGCTTTCCAGCTCTCAGGAGGCGGAAACCCGTTGGCGAAGCCCGGACTGGTGACGGGAAGCCAGGCCGGAATCGGATGGAACTTGACAAAAACTTTGGCATCATTAACTATGTGGTTCACTAGCTCCTTCACTCTCGATGCTTATTCAAAACGCAGACCGTACAACCTACGGAATCAATAAAATGGCGGTCACCATTCTGGCGTTTGTCGTTTTTATGGTTGTCGGGTTTATTTCCTGGAGCTCGTTGGGCGTGCAGCCTGAACCCTGGCGGCTCCGTACGCTGGTGCTCGCTCCCCTGACCATGTCCCTGCTGCTGTATTTCTGCTGTGACCAGTTTGGCGTGTATTACCGCTGCATGACGTTGAGCGGCACCGTTTGGCGGCTGGCGCTGGCCTATGCGTGCTTTGTGGTGCTGAGTTCCATCATCTGGAAGTATCTCGTCCCCTTTTCCGGAGACCCTGTCGTTCAGATATTGGCATATCTGCTGACTTTTCTGGGAGTTCTGTGGCTGTGCATTTTCCGGTTCCGGTCGGAAAAGAAGCTGGAGGAAGAGGCCCCCATGCTTCTGGTAGGCGCTCCGGAACATGTGGATACATTCCTGAAGCAGATGAAACGGGACCGCGTGGATATTCAGGGAGCCCTGACGGTGATTTCTCCCAAATCCGTGGATTCCGTCACAACGCGGGATATACTGATCAGGAATTGCATCAGCAAAGTCGTGTTTTTGCCGGAAGGAGTGGATGCTTCCGTGGCGGAGTGCCTGACGGATCTTTGCGGCAAGATGGGAGTGGATTTTTATGCTTCCATGATGGTGCGGATGCCAACCGTGCACAAAACTTACTTTGGAGTGATGGGCGAAGTCAGGATGCTGGTGTACAAGTCCACCCCCATTCCCTACACCACGTCCTGGCAGATCAAGAAAGCCCTGGACTGGTTCGGTTCTCTTGCCCTGCTGGTGATTACTTCGCCCTTGTGGCTGGTTGCGGCCGCAGGCATCAAGCTGTCCGCTCCCGGTTCCGTTTTCTACCGCCAGAAGCGCTCCGGACTGTATGGAAGGGAATTCGGCATGTGGAAATTCCGCACCATGTATCAGGATGCGGAGAAAAGGCTGGATGAAGTGAAGGCCAGCCATGGCAATGAGATGGACGGTCCCATTTTCAAGCTGGAGAATGACCCCCGCGTCTTTCCTTTCGGTCGCATTCTGTGCAAATTCAGCATTGATGAACTGCCCCAGCTCATCAATGTGCTGAAAGGGGAAATGAGCCTGGTAGGCCCCCGGCCGCTGCCCGTTTATGAAACGGAGGCTTTTACCAGTGATGCGCACCGCCGCAGGCTGAGCGTGCTGCCCGGTGTCACCGGATACTGGCAGATAGCGGGGCGCAGCAACATCAAGGAATTTGAGAAACTGGTGGAGCTGGATATGTATTACATCGACCACTGGTCCCTGTGGCTGGACGTTAAACTGCTGCTGAAAACAGTTCCCGCCGTGTTGTTTGCCCGCGGGGCCAAATAAGGATTTCCCCGGCGCCGGGAGGGTGCGGGAATGCCCTGTTTACAGGCCCGGCATGCGTTTGTAAGTGTATTTTTCCGCAGTCTGTCCCATGCCCGTCATGGCATCGGCCGATCTTTTTCGAGAAAACCTCAAAAGTTTGGTGAAAAATGAAGTGATTTGAGGCCGGGCGGAGACTTTAACCTTGAGGTGCGGGAGGCGTTGGGGCAGAATCAGCCCACTATGGATTTAGTTCAGCGAGAAATCTCTAAAGAAACGGTGACTCCGTATTTCATCGAGTATTTCGGTCAGGCTCCAACTCATGTGGCAGCGGCACCGGGACGTGTGAACCTCATTGGCGAGCACACGGATTATAATAATGGTTTTGTGATGCCCATGGCTCTGGACAATCATTGTGTCGTCGCAGTAGCTCCTTCCCCTGTCGGCAAACATCGCTTCTGCGGTTCTCTGGGAGACCAGATACATGAAATTGCCGTGGAGGACGCCCTGGTTCCCGGCGAGCCGTTCTGGTCCAATTACGTGCGCGGCGTGCTGGCCAATCTGCATCGGCGCGGCATAGAAATCGGCCCGGTGGACATGCTGATTGACAGCAACGTGCCCCGCGGCGGCGGCCTTTCTTCCAGCGCCGCCCTGGAAGTCGCCGTCTGCACCGCGCTGGCCGCCTTTGCCGGCGTCAGGATTGATCCCAAGGAGGTAGCCTTGATCGGGCAGGCCGTGGAACACGAGTTCGTGAATGTGCCCTGCGGCATTATGGACCAGTTCATTTCCGCCAACGGCAAGAAGGGCATGGCCCTCAAGCTGGATTGCGCCACTCTGGAATATGAGCTGGTGCCGATGAATAACGATTCCGTTTCCGTGCTGGTTCTGGACAGTGCCGTGAAGCATTCCCTGGCGGACGGAGCCTACGGCCAGCGCCGCAAGCAGTGCGAGGAAGCCTCCGCCATCATGGGGGTGCCTTCCCTGCGCGAAGCTTCCCTGGAATTGCTGGAATCCTTCAAGGAACAGCTTGGCGACGTGCGTTACCGCCGTGCCCGCCACGTCATCGGTGAAAACGCCCGGGTGGCCGTTTTTGCGGATGCCCTCGCCCGCGGCGACTGGGATGAAGCCGGCGTAGCCATGCGCGGCAGCCATGCCTCCCTGCGCGATGATTATGAAGTTTCCTGTGCGGAGGTGGATACTCTGGTTTCCCTTTGTGACCGCATTCCTTCCGCTTCTTCCGTTTACGGCGCCCGCATGACGGGCGGCGGCTTCGGCGGTTGCATCGTCGCCTTGGTCAAGACGGAAGACGTGGACAAGGTAGCGCAGGAACTGCTCCAGGCCTATTGCCAGGAAACAGGGATTGAAACCACCTACCTCGTGACGAGCGCCGGTGAAGGTGCCCGTGTATTGTACCAAGCTTAATCCATACTGATTATGAGAAAACTAGCAACCATACTCGGGGCCGTGGCCCTGATGACGTGGGGCGCCGCCGCCCAGGAGGAGGCCGTTCCTGCAACAGCTCCGGACGCCCAGCCCACGCTGTCCGCTCCGGCTTTGACGCCTGCTGCGGAAATGCAGCCAGCCGCTGAAATCCAGCCAGCCTCTCCCGTGGCTGTGGAAAACGCCGCCCAAAAGGCTGAGGAACCCAAGGAACCGGTGACGGCACCTCTTTCCATGCCGGAAGTCATTCTGTTCTGCGTGGTGGTCGTGGGCGTCATTGCCCTGGGTATCTGGAAGAGCCGTGATCCGCAGGAGACGGAGGAAGAGAAGAAGACGAAGGGTGCTTCCGACTATTTCCTGGCCGGCCGCGGCCTGACCTGGTGGCTCGTTGGCTTTTCTCTGATTGCCGCCAACATTTCCACGGAACAGTTCGTGGGTATGTCCGGCAAGGCCGCCAACTGGGTGGGCATGGCGATTGCCGTATGAATGGCTGGCCGCCATTACGCTGGTGATCGTGGCTTTCTGCTTCCTTCCCAAATTGCTGAAAGGCGGTGTGTACACCATTCCGGAATTCCTGGAACAACGCTATGATACTGCGGCGCGTTCCCTGATGGCGATTGCCACGCTGCTTATTCTGGTGGGCGTGCCGACCGCCGGCGTCATTTATGCCGGGGCCAAGGTGATTTCCGTATTCTTTACCGGATACACCGCCATGGGCATCGACTTCGGCAACATTACCGTCGGCTGTATCATCATTGCGTTCTGCAGTACCGTGTATGTGTTCGTGGGCGGTTTGAAGGCCTGCGCCTGGACGGACCTGTTCTGGGGCGCCGCCCTGATTGTAGGCGGCGGCGTGGTGGCCTATTTTGCCCTGATGGCCCTGAGCGGAGCCGACCCGAACCACCTGGTGCAGTCCGCCGCCGCCAATTCCGGCGCTACGGTGGCTTCTCTGGGAGACCCTTCCAACAGCCTCTGGCACGGGGTGACGCGTTTCTTTGAGCTCAACTCCGGGGATGCCACCAGTGGTGTGAATACCGTGGGCGGCAAGCTGCACATGATCCGTCCGGCGGACGATGCGGAAATTCCGTGGACAGCCCTTTGCCTGGGCCTGTGGATTCCCAACTTCTTCTACTGGGGCCTCAACCAGTACATCATGCAGCGTACGCTCGCTTCCAAGTCCCTGGCGGAAGGCCAGATGGGCATTGTGTTCGCCGCTTTCCTCAAACTGATCATCCCGTTCGTGGTGGTGGTACCCGGCATCCTGGCCTACAACCTGTACCGCAATGACTTGAGAGAACAGGCGGAAGTGAAGTATGAGAAGGAAATCAGCAAGACGCAGGATGCAGCCGCCGTCAAGGGGCGTCCCGTCATTTACAAGATCACGGACAGCTTCCTGGTAGAAAACGTAGAGGCCGGCTGCGCCCACGCCCTGCACAACGCCACGGTCATGAAGGCCGGTGAAGACGTGGTGGCCGAGCTGAAGCAGGCCTGTGACGAACTCAAGGCGGATGCCGCCAATGAACAGACCACGCTGGCGGAGCGCGCTCCCTTTGTAGCGAAAATCGCCACTCTCAATGACAAGATCATCAAGCCTGCTGCGAACGATACGGACAACTACTATCTGACGGATACGCTGGTAGGGTTTGACTATGACTCCGCTTTCGGCACGCTGATCAGAAAGCTGCTGCCCGGTACGGGGTGGACCTGGTTCGTGCTGGCCGCCCTTTTCGGGGCAGTGGTGTCTTCCCTGGCGTCCATGCTGAACTCCGCATCCACCATCTTTACGATGGATATTTACAACAAGCTGCGCCGGAATGCGAAACCTACGGAGCTTGTCACCGTCGGCAAGATAGGCCTGCTGGTGTGCGCCCTGATTGCATTGTGCATTGCCCCGTTCCTGGACAGCCCGGCCTTCGGCGGCATCTTCAACTTCATTCAGGAATTCCAGGGCTTCCTGAGTCCGGGCGCCCTGTGCGTGTTCCTCTTCGGCTTCTTTGTGCCCAAGTGTCCGCGTATTTTCGGCTGGCTGGGTATCGTCATCAATGCCGCCCTGTACGGCTTCCTGAAGATCTGGCAGCCGGAAATGGCGTTCCTGAACCGTATGGCCATTTGCTTCATTACCGTGGTGATCATCGGCTTCATCTTTACGGCCGTGAATACCGCCCGCGGGGGCCAGGCCATCGTCCTGCCCGACAGGGGAGTGGTAGCCCTGCAATCTTCTTCCCGAGCCAAGGTTTTTGGCTGGTTCGTGGTTGCCGCAACGGTTGCCCTGTACATCATCTTCTGGTGATGTAAGGCGCAGGAATTTCTTTCATCCTCCCGGCGGTTGCGCCGGGGGGATTTTTTTGTGCCCGGAATGCTTCCGTCATTGGAATAAACGGAAGTGAAAATCACATGATGGCGGAACTGATGACAAAGGTTCTGTTTTTTCAACCTGTTGAAAGATAGATGGGTATGGTGTTTTGTAAGATTGTCCCGCCTACTTTGTGCCAGTCTCCTTAATTTTCATGAGAGATTTTGGTCAAAGACTTCATTGCCTGCCAATGAGAAAGCAACAGTAAATAACAGCCCCTGTCCCTTGATAATATGAAAATGCGTTTTTATGTAATGTCATGCCTTGCGCTTCTGTGCTGTTCCCTTGGCTGGGCCAAAACAGCGATGACCTCGTCCGGAGAAAATGGGAATATCTATTCCGGCCATTGGAACATGGCAAACGGCACAGCCGGGGCAACCTTTGTTTCCGGCCATATGTCCCGAGCGCTGAAAATAACGGACAATTTTCCTTTAGCGATCCAGGGGACATGGACGGACGGGGATTCCGGATGGGCCGGACGTTCCGGCATGCCCCTGTTTCTTGCCGGAATGGAAACCGATACCGGAAGTTTGAACCTGTGGAAGCAAGCTCATGGCTATTCTCTTGATTCCGGGAAGACGGTCCGGGGAGGGAAGGAAAATCAGGCATGGAATTTGGGAGGCCCGGTTGATGCCGGTGATGTCTTCCCTGGAGGTTTGCAGAAAAACGGTTTCGATACCATTTCCCCTGTCTTCACCGGGAGCGGTGTGCCCCCCGTCTCCACATGGCATTCAGACCATCCCGTGAATGTGGAGGGAACAGGATTCCATATTCAAGACGCCTGTTTGCCGGATAGGGGCGGACAGGTTGTGGACCTGCCGTATCTTGGCAGCGGCGGCCCGGAGATTGTGTTGTCCGGAGATCCCTTCGTGATGACCTGGCAGCAGGAAACGGATTCTGCGTCCCAGTCCTTCATCAATGTGGATTTTTCCAACGGATTGCTTGGACTGGATGCCAATGGCGGCATCTCTTCCATAACGGTAATGAACGATGTTCCCGTTCTAACCGTTCTTGAGCCCGCAACGGCTGGTCTGTGCCTGCTGGGAGCGCTCCTCCTGCTGATGCGACGGCGCGTTCGTTAATCAAAGGAAACCTTTGTATTCATGGAAGGATCCCGGCTGTGCCGGATGCCTATTCATCTTCCAGAAGCATGCTGCGGAGGGAGTCGAAGAAGTTCTCCGATTCTTCTTCCGTAGCTTCCGCATTCATCAGGTCTTCCCATTTGGAATATTCCATCAGGTGGGGGGGAATTTCGCTCAGGAAGGAGGAACGCTGGCAGGGCATGCGGTCTCCGTAGCGCAGGCGCGTGGCGCAGTAGGTCAGCATGAGCCTTTCCTGCGCACGCGTGATGCCCACATAAAGCAGGCGCCGTTCCTCGTCGCAGTTGCCGTCTTCCAGCGAGCGTTTGTGCGGCAGGATTCCTTCCTCCAGTCCTACGAGGTAAACGACGGGGAATTCCAGTCCTTTGGCGGCGTGCATGGTAATCAGGCAGACGCCCGGCTTGTTTTCCACATCGTCGTCATTGTCCTCCTTGTCCAGGGTAACCTGGGCCAGGTAGTCCCTCAGGCTTTTTTCCGGCTGCCAGAAATTGCGGAGGGAGGCCTTCACGTCTCCGATGGAAACGAGGCGCTTCTGTGTTTCCGCCTCCGTCTTGCACAGCCGGGTAACGTAGTCGCTGAATCCCGTTTCCTCAATGAGCTGTTCCATGGCATCTCCGAAGTTGGTTTCCCTGTCCTGGAAAATGTCGATGTATTTGGTGATCAGCTCATTGAATTCCTGAATGCTGTTGCGGGCGCGGGTGGCCAGGGTTTCCAGGAATTCCTCGTCCTGCAGGGCGGCCCAGACGCTGTTGCCGTGTTCCCGGCTCCAGTCGATGGCAAGCTGGGCCGTCAGGTCGCTGATGCCGCGGGGCGGGGTGTTGAGAATGCGCAGCAGGTATTCGTCCGCCTGCGGGTTTTCAATCGTCGCCAGGTAGGAGATAAGGTCCTTCACCTCCTTGCGGTCGAAAAAGCTCTGCGCTCCCACCATGCGGTAGGGTATTTTGTGTTCCCGCAGGGTTTGTTCAATGACGCGGCTCTGGGTATTGGCCCGGAACAGGATGGCGAAATCCTCCCAGGGGCGTTCTTCCTGCCTGCGGACGTTTTCAATGTCCGTGATGATGAATTCCGCCTCTTCCGCATCGCCGGGCATGGAGATGAGGCGTACGGGGTCTCCGCCGCCCTTGTGGGCGCGCAGCGTCTTGTCCCTGCGGCCCAGGTTGTGCCGTATCAGGGCGTTGGCCGTGTCCAGGATGGGGGCGGTGCAGCGGTAGTTTTCCTCCAGCTTGATGATGGAGGGGTTTGGGAAAAAGCGTTCGAATTCCAGGATATTGCTGATCTGGGCGCCGCGCCATCCGTAAATGGACTGGTCGTCGTCCCCCACTACGCAGACGTTGTGGTCCGGGCCCACCAGGTGGCCGAGAAGGCTCATTTGCAGGCTGTTGGTGTCCTGGAACTCGTCCACGGTGATGTACCGGAAGCGCTGCTGCCAGGCCGCCCGGACATCCGGGTGTTCCTTCAGCAGTTTGTCCGCCAGAATCAGCAGGTCGTCAAAGTCCACGGAATTCTGGGCTTGAAGCTCCCGCTGGTAGGAGGCGGCGATGTTGGCTGTCAGGTTGTCTTCAATGGAGTCAATGCCGAGGCCGTTGTTTTTCATCCGGCTCATGGCGGACAGTACATCCTTGGGCCCGATTTTTTCCTTAATGCCTCCGTGGCGGACGATGAGGCGGCGGATCAGGCCGCTCTGTTCGGACCCGCTGTAAATGGTGAAGTTGGTCTTGTAGCCCAGACGGCCTATGTCCTCCCTCAGGATGCGCACGCACAGGGAGTGAAAGGTGCTGACCATGATCTGGCGCGCCGCCTTACGGTCCACCATCTGGCCTACGCGTTCCCTCATTTCCAGAGCGGCCTTGTTCGTGAACGTAACGGCCAGGATGCTTTTCGGGCTGATGCCTTTGTCCACCATGTGGGCAATGCGGCAGGTGACGGTGCGCGTTTTTCCCGTTCCCGCTCCGGCCAGGATCAGGACAGGCCCCTGAAGGGTCTGAACGGCCCGGCGTTGGGCCGCGTTCAGGCTTTCCATGGAAAATGACTTGGCCATTTACACGTCGAAATGGATGTCTTTCAAATTCGGGTGCCCCGCGATGAGCTGTGCAATGTTCATGCGCGTGCTGCCTTCTAGTTGAACGTCCGTCACCAGCAGGCCTCCTTCACCGCAGGCGATCAGCAGTCCCTGCTCCCCGGCGGAAAGCACCTGGCCCGGTTTGCCGGAAGCCTCCGGCACGATGGTGAAGCCGGGGAAGATTTTCATGTTGCGGATGCGCCCCTTGCGGTTCCAATAGTTGGTAAAGGTGCCCGGCCAGGGATCGTAGGCCCGGATCATCCGTCCGATTTCCTCGGCGGGAACGGTCCAGTCTATCTTGCCGTCCGCCCGCAGAAGCTTGGGAGCGTATGTGGCCAGAATTTCCTGCTGCCGTACGCGTGCGGCCGTTCCCTTTTCAATGGAATGGATGACGGGAAGAAGAACGTCCGGGGTCATTTGCGCCAGTTTGTCGTGCAGGCTGCCGCCGGTCTCCGTGCCGTCCAGGGGCATGCTGATCTGGGCGATGATGTCTCCGGCATCCAGTTTTTTGACGATGTGCATGATCGTTACACCCGTATGGGAATCCCCCGATTTGATGGCGGACTGGATGCAGGCCGCGCCGCGGTGGCGCGGCAGCAGGGAGGCGTGGGCGTTGATGCAGCCCATGGGGGCCATGTCGATCACTTCCTGGCTTAAAATCTGCCCGTACGCCATGACCACGATCAGGTCCGGATTCAGCCTCCTGAGGCCCACCAGGGATTCCGGCGCCTTCAGGGAGGCCGGCTGGAACACGGTGATGCCCGCTTCCCGGGCAATGTTCTTGATGGGAGGGGCCGTGAGAATCTGGTGCCTGCCCACCGGACGGTCGGGCTGCGTGACCAGCCCTACCAGATCCGTGTGCCGGATCAGGCTGCGGAAGGCGGGAATGGCAATGTCGCCCGTACCCATGAAGACGATGCGCATGGCAGGGAGATTGCCTTGCCGGCCTGCGCAGGTCAATGTTAAATCGGGAGACAGGGAGGGAATATCGCTGCGGGGAACCGGTTTTTTGCGTTATGCCGCGGCGGTGCTCCGTCGTCCGCCTCCCGGCGGCCCGGTTCGTGGGGAAAGAAGTTCTTTCCGATTGGAAGGAATATGGTATATGTTTCCCCATGGAGCATGGAAGGCTGCCGCGCATGTTGATCATCACCGCAGGGTATGGAGAGGGGCACAATTCCGCCGCCCGCGGCGTAGAAGAGGCGATGAGGGGCAGGGCGGAAACGCGCCTCGTTGACTTGTGCGCGGAGGCCATGCCCGCTACGTTCCGGATGACCCGCGCGGGATATCTCTGGATCATTTCCCGCATGCCCGGCCTCTGGAAGCTGATGTACGACGTGAGCGACCGGCGCAACATGGCGGAAAAGCCGGTCAAGGGCCTGGGCCCGGTGGAAGGGCTGCTGGAACGGCTGCTGCTGGAATGGAAGCCGGACGCCGTAGTCTGCACATACATGGTGTATCCCTACATGCTGGATTCCATCGCCGCGCGTACGGGACGCGCCGTGCCGTATATCACCGTGGTGACGGACTCCTTTGTTATCAACAAGTCGTGGCTGTGTGCGGATTCTCCTCTCTTTGCCGTTACGGATTCATGGACGCGGGACGTCATGGCGGGAAAGGGAATTGATCCGGAAAAAATTCGCGTGACCGGTTTTCCCGTAAATCCCTGTTTGGAGGCGGTCCGGAAGCATTCCATTTGCTGGAAGCCGGGGGAACCGTTCCGCGTTCTTTATTTTGCCCAGCGTTCTTTCCGGCATGCCCGTGAAGAGCTGGAGGCCATGCTGGAGGCCGACCCCGCCGTGTATGTGACCTGCATCCTGGGCCGCAAATTCAGGAGGATTTATCCCCATATCCGCGATTTGCGCGCAAAATACGGCAAAAGGCTGACCGTGCGCGGCTGGACGCGCCGCATACCCTCGTACCTGGCTGTAAACCATGTGGTGGTCGGCAAGGCCGGAGGCGCTACGGTGCATGAGGTGCTGGCCGCCGCGAGGCCCATGCTGGTGAATTTTCTTCTGCCCGGACAGGAAGAGGGAAACGCCCGCCTGCTGGAGACCCTGGGCGGCGGCGGCCATGTGCAGGATGCCGCCGCGTTGGCGGAAGCCCTGAAGAACATGATGGCGGACGGAGGAGCGCCATGGAGGCTCCTGCATGAAAACCTGCTGAAGGCGGATATGACCGGAGGAAGCGGAAAGATAGCGGATTTGGCCTTGAATCTGGCGGCGGAACGTACTAACTGATTCCCGTGACCTATCTGCTGATCGACAACTCCAATACGCGCACCAAATTCGTCCTCTCCACCCCGGAGGCCCTGCTGAAGGAGCGGCGCATGATTCCCACCCGGGAAGTGAGCGAGGAACGGCTGGACGACGTCCTCAAGGGACTTCACTATGATGCCGCCGTCGTGTGTTCCGTGGTGCCCCGCGTGGCGGATGTTCTGCGGAACTGGCTCACCAGGCCGAGCCATTTTCTTTCCTGCGATTCCCGGCTGGGCGTGGGCATAGACTATCCTTCCCCGCGCCAGATCGGTGCGGACAGGCTGGCGAACGCCGCCGGGGCCGTGGCCTATTACGGTTATCCGTGCATTGTGGTTGACTTCGGAACGGCCGTGACGTTTGACGTGATCGGCCCGGAGCGTACTTATTTGGGCGGAGCGATTGCCCCCGGGCTGGCCAGCATGGGGGATTACCTGGCGCGCAATACGGCCCTGCTGCCCGCCATCGAACCCCATGAGCCGAAACATGCCATCGGAACAAGCACGGTGGAAGCCATGCATTCCGGCGCCGTGTACGGCTACCGCGGCATGGTGAAGGAAATTCTGGCGAAGCTGGAAGAGGAAATGGGGAGGCGTCCCACGGTGGTGGCTACCGGCGGAGATGCGGCCCTGATTGCCCGGGGAGTGCCACGCATCGACCATGTGGACCCGGATATTACGCTGAACGGCCTGCGGATGGTTGCCGGGCTTAATCTTTGAAAAGTGGTGCAAGAGCCTGCTTCAGAAGGGATTTTCCTCCGGGTGGCATGATAGATGACACGTAAAAACTCATAAATAGGTATTGCAAAACGTGCATGCCGCATGTAGTATCCATGAACCTTAACAATAAATATCATGTCTGATAACAGCATCGAAGAAAAAGTAAGAAGTATCATCGTTGACCAACTTGGCGTTGAATCCGATAAAGTGACTGCTGATGCGAAATTCATCGAGGATCTCGGTGCTGATTCGCTGGATACCGTTGAACTCGTGATGGCTTTCGAAGAAAACTTTGACATCGAAGTGCCTGACGAAGAAGCGGAAAAACTTCAGTCCGTGGCAGACGTCGTTGCCTACATCGAAAAAGTTCAGGGCTAAGTTGAACTGCTGAAATCCTTTATACAAAAAGCGGCTTCCCTGTAATTCTGCAAGGGAGCCGCTTTTTCATGGGATAAGCCCGGTTCCCGCCTTCCTGCCATGAGTGAATTGCCCCCCTATTCCCGTGACGACATTCGCTACGCGGCGGAAATGACCCGCGTGGTGTATGAACCGGACCGCCGCATAGATACGTTCGGCGATACCCGGTTCAATTTCCTCCTGATCTCCGAAGTGATGGACGAGATTGACGTGGTGCGCGTGCGCAGCGGCTGGGTGGAGGCGGAGAAGCCCAAGATCATACGCCCCTCCATTTACAATGAAGTCAGTACGGAGGGTTTTTCCGGGGAGGCCAAACGCTTTTTTGACTGGCTGTCCAAAAATGGTCCCGGTTTCCTGACCCTGCTGGAATATGGATTCCGGTTCAAGCGGTCGGAGGTGCGTGAGGAAATCCTGCATGAACCGCTTGAATCCGTTCGCGGCCGGTTGCTGGACCAGGTGCGCAACGGGGAGGACACGTTCATGGCCCTTGTGGAAGGGGTGGATGACGCATGGGAGGTCTCTCTCTTGAAATTCACCGTGGAAATGATACAAAAATCCCATGAGATCAACATTTTCGACTTCAAGCGCAAGGGCCTGCTGTAGCCTTCTGGCGGCGGTATTCTGCGCCCAGGCCGCTTTGGCCGACGGGGAGAATTATTCCCTCTGGCCGCGCCGTCCGGCAGCCCTTGAAGAAGCGCGCAGGCTGATGGACCGCGGCAGTCTGGCTCAAGCCCTGGAACTGCTCCAGCCCCTGGTGAATCAGGGCGGCGTGGTGGGCCGGGAGGCCAAGGATCTCATCGGGGCGCTGCGCATCCGCCAGGTTCTGGACCCCAATGGGCCGGACGTGAAGGAATACATCGTCAAAAGGGGAGATACCTGGATACGCATGGTCAAAAAGCTGGGATGTTCCCAGGCCATGCTGGTGCATTTGAATGGCCTGATGGATGTTCCTTCCCTTCAGCCCGGGGATGTATTCAAATACCGTCCCCTCAACTTTCATGTGGTGGTCAACGTGCCTGAAAAGGAAGTCTGCCTGTACGACGGGGAAAACTTTGTGAAGGCCTATCCCATGGTGGCCATGAAGGACACGGGGCGAAAGAATTTTGAGACGACCGTCAAGGATGAACAGGCTTCCTTTTCCATTTACGACAAGCACTATCCCGCGGCGGACAAGACCCTTCTGCTGGCTGCCGGAGGATATGTCATCGAAGCCGGAAAAGGAGCCCCCCGTTCCCCCGGATTTTATCTGAACCGGCAGGACTGCAACGAACTGGCCATGCTGACGAGGCCGGGCACCAAGGTAACTATCATCAGGGAGAAGGGAACGGAGCAATGAGGCTGGTCGTCCAGCGGGTAACGGAAGCCGCCGTCCATATCGGGGGAGTCTGTGCGGGCCGCACGGGCCGCGGGCTGATGATTTTGATAGGCATTGAGGAGGCGGATACGGAAGAGGACGCGCTCTGGCTGGCCAAAAAGGCGGCTGACATGCGCATTTTTTCCGATGAAGAAGGAAAGATGAACCTCTCTGTGAAGGACATCGGGGGAGGAGCCCTGGTCGTCAGCCAGTTCACGCTGCACGCTTCCACCAAAAAGGGGAACAGGCCCTCCTTCATCCGCGCCGCGAGACCCGATTATGCCGTTCCCCTCTATGAACGGTTCAAGGAGGAACTGGCCGCACTACTGGAAGGCCGGGTGGAGAGCGGGGAATTCGGTGCGGACATGCAGATTTCCCTGGTCAATGACGGCCCCGTGACAATCTTCATGGATTCCCGGAACAGGGAGTAAGCTTTTCCTCCCTGGCGAGCGCATTGTTCAGAGAGGAGTCTCGCGGTTCATTTGGGACGGATAGCCGTTAAGACTGGGAGAGCTTGATTCCCGTTCCGCAGACAAGCGGGAAAAGACGCGGTGGATATCCCGGCTGCCTCTGCATGGCTCCGTCCGTGCGGAAGACGGGGAAAGAACTTCCTGCCTTTCCGGTGAAGGCGGCATGCCGTGGGGCGGGATGATTGAATACTATTTTCAGTAACCGTCATCGCTGAAAGACGGCGGTGTTTCAAAAGGGATTAAAAAAACAGGGGCTGTTCCGCTTTTGGCAGAACAGCCCCTTGATGGGGATTTTGCTGAAAGTCCTGTTAGTAGCAGAGGCCTTCCTTGGCATTGGCGCGGATGAAGTCGCGGTTGAGGCGGGCAATGTTGTCCACGCTCACGCCCTTCGGGCAGGCCGCTTCACATTCATACTGGTTCGTGCAGTTGCCGAAGCCTTCCGCTTCCATCTGCTTCATCATGGCCAGGACGCGCTTGGTGCGTTCCGGCTGGCCCTGAGGCAGAAGGTTGAGGTGGGCAATCTTGGCGGAGGTGAACAGCATGGCGGAGGCGTTCTTGCAGGAAGCCACGCAGGCGCCGCAGCCGATGCAGGCGGCGGCGTCGAAGGCGGCTTCCGCCTTCACCTTTTCCACGGCGATGTTGTTGGCATTCGGGGCCGCTCCAGTGCGCACGTCGATGTAGCCGCCGGCGGCAATGATGCGGTCCAGGGCGGAACGGTCCACCATCAGGTCCCGCAGGATCGGGAAAGCCTTCGCACGGAAGGGCTCGATCCAGACGGTATCGCCGTCCTTGAACTTGCGCATGTGAAGCTGGCAGGTGGTCACCTGGCGTTCCGGCCCGTGGGGGATGCCGTTGATCGTCAGGGAGCACATGCCGCAGATGCCTTCCCGGCAGTCGTGGTCAAAGTGGATGGGCTCCTTGCCTTCCTTCACCAGACCTTCGTTGACGATGTCCAGCATTTCCAGGAAGGAGGCGTCCACCGGGATGTCCTTGGCGGCGTAAGTCTCAATGCGGCCCTTGGCATCCTTGTTTTCCTGGCGCCAGACCTTGAGGGTGAGATTGATTGTTTTAGCCATGTGATAATCTTTCTTTTAAGTGTTAATGTAGTGGCTATTTTTACTTGTAGCTGCGGATGGCAAGGTGCACGTTGTCGAAGGTCAGCGGTTCCTTGTGAAGAATCGGCAGTTCGTCCACCCCGGCGTATTCCCAGGCGGCCACATAGGCGTATTCTTCGTCGTTGCGCTTGGCTTCGCCGTCCGGCAGCTGGTATTCCACGCGGAAATGGGCGCCGCAGGATTCCTGGCGGTTCAGGGCGTCGTAGCAAAGGAGCTGGGCGAATTCCAGGAAGTCCGCTACGCGGCAGGCTTTTTCCAGTTCCGCATTGATGCCTTCCGCCGTGCCCGTAACGAGCACGTTTTCCCAGAATTCCTTCCGGAGCTGCGGGATGCGTTCAATGGCGCGCATGAGGCTTTCTTCCGTGCGGGCCATGCCGCAGTCGTCCCACATGATCAGCCCCAGTTCGCGGTGGAAGGAGTCCACCGTCTTGGTGCCCTTGACGTTGAGCAGCTTGTTGATGCGTTCCTTCACAGCGTCTTCCGCGGCCTTGAATTCCGGAGCGGCCGTAGTGACGGCGCCGGGCTTGGTGGACGTCAGGTAGGTCGGCAGCGTGGCAGGGATGACGAAGTAGCCGTCGGACAGGCCCTGCATCAGGGCGGAAGCGCCCAGGCGGTTGGCGCCGTGGTCGGAGAAGTTGGCTTCACCGAGGACGTGCAGCCCCTTCACGTTGGACATGAGGTTGTAGTCCACCCAGAGGCCGCCCATGGTGTAGTGGGAGGCGGGGTAGATCATCATGGGCGTTTCATGGGGATCGTCGTCCGTGATTTCCTCGTACATGTCAAAGAGGTTGCCGTACTGGCCGTCGATCCATTCCCGGCCCATGCGCTTGATTTCGTCAGCAAAGTCCAGGAATACGCCCTTGCCGGTGATGGCCACGCCGCGGCCGTCGTCGCAGGCCTCCTTGGCGGCGCGGGAGGAAATGTCGCGCGGAGCAAGGTTACCGAAGGAGGGGTACTTGCGTTCCAGATAGTAATCGCGTTCTTCTTCGGGAACGTCGGAGGGCTTGATTTCCTTCTTGCGGATCTTTTCCGCCGTCTCGCGGGATTTGGGCACCCAGATGCGGCCGCTGTTGCGGAGGGATTCCGACATCAGCGTCAGCTTGGACTGGTAGTCCCCCTTCACCGGAATGCAGGTGGGGTGGATCTGCGTGAAGCAGGGGTTGGCAAAGAATGCGCCGCGCTTGTACGCCTTGTAGGCGGCGGTCACGTTGCAGCCCATGGCGTTGGTGGACAGGAAGAACACGTTGCCGTAGCCGCCCGTGCAGAGCAGCACGGTATCGCCGGCGTAGGACTTGATTTCCCCCGTCACCAGGTCGCGGGTGACGATGCCCTTGGCTTCGCCGTCCACGATGACGAGATCCATCATTTCATGGCGGGTGAACATTTCAATGTGGCCCTTGGCGATTTCCTTTTCCATGGCCTGATACGCGCCCAGCAGGAGCTGCTGGCCGGTCTGGCCGCGGGAGTAGAAAGTGCGCTTGAGCTGGGCGCCGCCGAAGGAGCGGTTGTCCAGCAGGCCGCCGTATTCGCGGCCGAAGGGAACGCCCTGGGCGACGCATTGGTCAATGATGTTGGAGGATACCTCCGCCAGGCGGTACACGTTGGCTTCGCGGGCGCGAAAGTCGCCGCCCTTCACGGTATCGTAGAAGAGGCGGTACACGGAGTCGCCGTCATTCTGGTAGTTCTTGGCTGCGTTGATGCCGCCCTGGGCCGCGATGGAGTGGGCGCGGCGGGGGCTGTCCTGGTAGCAGAAGCACTTCACGTTGTAGCCGAGTTCAGCCAGCGTCGCAGCGGCGGAACCGCCGGCCAGGCCGGAACCCACGATCAGGACGGTGTACTTGCGCCTGTTGTTCGGGTTGATCAGCTTGGCTTCAAGCTTGTACTTGGACCATTTGTCCTGAATAGGGCCGGAGGGGATATTGGCGTCCGGCATCCAATCGCTTACGGGAAAATTAATCATGTCTTTGCAGTGAGTTGAGGTTATTTGATGATACCCAAAAGAACCGACACCGGCACGGAGATGAAGCCGGCGCAGATCACCACGCCGTAAGCGATGGCGATGAAGTTGTACACGGGGCGGATTTTCCGGGAGTCAAGGCCCACCGTCTGGAAGATGGACTGCACGCCGTGGCGCAGGTGGCTGAAGAGCATCAGGATGGCCAGGATGTAGAACGCAGAGCACCATACGTTGCTGAACCCGTTGACAATCATCCTGTAAACGTCGAATGTCTCCACGTTGCCGTCGGAGATGTAGGCGACGTATTGTGCGGGATCATAGCCGACGCGCAGGGTGTACTGGTAGAGATGGTAAATCAGGAACACCAGGATGGTCAGGCCGGTGTAGATCATGTAGCGGGAGGAGAGCGTCGCCTTGATCGTGTTCTTGAACACATAGGGTTCGCGGGCCGCATTGTTCTCCAGCTTCAGTTGGATGGTCAGCCAGATGTGGATGATGAAGATCACCGCAAGGCCCAGGCGGATGCCCCACAGGGCGGCTTCCGGCATGGAGTGCAGGCCGTGGGCGTATGTGTTGATCCACTCAGGCCCTCCGAAGATGAGGAGGTTGCCTGCCAGGTGTCCCGCAAGGAACAAGACTAAACATAACCCCGTCAGAGCCACAATGATTTTGCGGCCGATGGAGGATGTCACGAATGTACATATGGTTTTTACTAGTGCATTCATAGGCGCTCTAATGAAATAAATGCGTCTCCACAGGATGACGGATTCAGGTTCGGATGGCAAGCCTCTTCTTGAATTCCCGGCGCTTTTTGGATTTTCGCAAAGGCGCGGGAACCCCTTGTAAATCACTAGTTTGGAATAGTTATAAATTTGTTACCCATTCCGGCTTGACTGGGCTTTCCGCACGGGCGTATCGTCACTGCATGAAAAGGAGCAAAAAAGAGGTTCTGGACGCGGACTTTGCCGCGGCGCGTGCGGGTGTGCTGGATGTAGCCGCATTTCTAGACCGTGTGGACAGAGGAGAAGGAGAAGCCGATTTCCGCTACCGGGCATTGCTGGAAGTACTCCCGCTGCTGTCCGTCCCCGGCCCCGGGCGAGCCCGCGCCGTGTTGGAAGCGCTTTCCTGCCGGGATGCCGCCATAGCTGAAACCGCCGCCTCCAAGGCCGCCTGCGGAGCACCGAACCCGAACAAATAACCGTCATGGCTTTCATTGAACCACATATTCACATGGTGTGCCGCACCACGGACGAATACCGCGCCATGGCCCAGGCCGGATGCCTGGCCGTGGGGGAACCCGCCTTCTGGGCCGGGTATGACCGTTCTTCCGTGGACGGGTTCCGGGATTACTTCGTCCAGCTTACGGAATGCGAACCGGCCAGGGCCGCCAAATTCGGCCTGGATCATTATACCTGGCTGTGCATCAACCCGAAGGAAGCGCAGGACGTAGTCTTTGCGCGGGAAGTGATGAAACTTATTCCCGAGTTCATTGACCGGCCCAATGTTTTGGGCGTCGGGGAAATCGGACTGAACAGGAACACGTCACGGGAACTGGCCATTTTTGAAGAGCATCTGGACCTGGCCATCCGCCTCAACCAGCTTGTCCTGATTCACACTCCCCATCTGGAAGACAAGCTCAAGGGGACCAACATGATTCTGGATGCCCTGAAAAATCGTCCGGAACTGGAGCCGGGCCGGGTATTGATTGATCATTGCGAGGAACACACGTTCCCGCTGGTAAAGGATGCCGGTTACTGGGCAGGCCTGACCCTGTACCCGACCAGCAAGCTCAATCCCAAACGTGCGGCGGATATTCTGGAAACGTACGGAACGGACCGGGTCTGGGCCAATTCAGCGGCGGACTGGGGAAATTCCGATCCTCTGGCGCTGACTGCCCTGGCCTGCGAACTTTACGGGCGCGGTTTTTCCCGGCCGGAAGTGGATCGCCTTCTTTTGTCCAATCCGGAGGCGTTCATGGGCCAATCTCCCAAGTTCCGGAAGGTGTCCGCCCGGCTTGGTTAGGGAAAATCTCCGTTCCCCCTGTCCCTGCCTGGGAACAGAGCAGGGGGAATAGCGGCATTTACCCGTTCCTGAAAACGGGAGGAAAGCGGTGGAAATGGGCCGTCAGGAGGATTACTGTAATGCCCGGCGGTTCTTCCTGCCGGGTCCGGAAAACTCTAAGACTTTCCGTTAGCGCAGGAAAAGAAGGATGCCGGTCAAGGCTTCCACTCGTTGATGGCACGGGCCACTTCCACACAAAATTCGCGGACGCGGTTTTGGAGCCGTTCATTATCCTGCGGGTTGGAAGCGGCAAAGGCCGGTTCCACCAGAACGGCGGGCATTCTGGTTTTGGCGAAGTAGGAAACGGCACGTGCGCTGTGCCTGTTGACCGGTTTCAATCCTCGGTTTTTCAGTTCCAGAACTTTCACCATGGCATCGTTTACCAGCGCGGCTGCCAGTTTTCCCTTGGGAGAACTTTCCCAATACAGGGTCTCCGTGCCGGTGGCGGCGGGAGAATCCGCGCTGTTGAAATGGAATTCAATGGCCAGGTCCGCTCCGGTGCTGTTGCAGGCCGCGGCCGCATGTCCCGGAGTGGTGCCTCCAGCATCGGAACGGTTGACAATGGGCGCCTGGTGTCCCATTTGCTGGAGTTCCTCCTGCAGCAGGGGCAAATGATGCTTCCAGAAAGAATATTCGGAATATTTTTTATCATATGTTTCCGCTCCTCCGTCTTTTGGGGAGTGGCCGATGGATAAGGCAATTTTCATGGCGATGTGTTGTCAAGATTGTTAATTGAACCGGGCTCCTTGGACCCATGAATGACAAACTAGGATAAAGACGGCGGAAAATCAATGTGCGTAACACGTTTTGAAGATATTGCCGCCGGAGCGGAAGCCCTTCATGAGGAAATTTTTCCGCTGAAGATACCGCAGGAATAAGCGGACGGTATGAAAAGAAAATTCCGCTTTTCCGGTTCAGGAGACGCCTGGGAATGTACCGCGGCATTTGGAAATGTGCGGAACGGAAGAAGAGCAGCTGTGCATGAATGCAAACAGTACCGGAAAAGAATACCCTTCAGTATAGCCTGCCTTGCGTGAACGTTTTTAGAGATGAAAAAAGGACTGCTCCGTATTTGGCGGAACAGTCCCGAAAGAAAGATTAAAAAGGATGGAAAGCCTATGCTCTGCGGCGGCGCATCATCAGAGCGGCCAGTCCCAGCAGGCTCAGGGAAGCAGTAGCGGGTTCCGGAACGCTTGCTATTTCAGCCATGAGCTGGCCTATCTGCTCTTGTGAAAGCGCGGAATCATGCACGTAGAGCTGTTCAATGGCGTCCGCCATTCCCGCGTTAATCAGGAGTTGCGTGATATCCACATTGCCAAATTTCAGAGCGCCAGCAGTATAATAGGTGGACTCGTTCCCCAAATAAATGCGGGTTCCGTCTTCTCCGGTAACCACGGAAATAGTCAGCGTGCCTTCCGTACCCAGGGTTGTCGTCGTAGGGCCGCCGGAATAGGCCCCATTGTTCCACAATCCCTGCAAGGTGCGGTTTGAATTGAGGCCCACACCCCAGCTCGTACTTCCCCCTTTGGCGTTGAACAGAGCGGTGTAGCTTTCAGGGGTATTGAGTTTTGACAAATCCAGGACCATGGAAACGGTCATGTTGTTGCGCGTGCCGGAACCGGAAACGGGCGTGCTGAATTTGACGTCGGGACCGGACAGGAGCAGGTTGTCGCCGCTTGTGGTGATTGTGACGGAGTCCCGCTGGGTGCCGAAATCGGCAATGCGGGAATCAAAATCGGAATATCCCACGATCGACTGATCCAGAAGAGTAGTGGCTGCGGAGGCGGCTACGCTGAGACCTGCCGTAAGCATTAGAATGGACAATGTTTTCTTCATGGCTGGCTTTAAGAAGGGTTGCTTGTTTCCTGCCTACATAACGGTTTTGGAATCCGCCAACAACCAAAAATATTAACTGTCAATATTATGTTTACATAAAAAATTAACATTCATTGGCTTGTTGTAGAACTGGTTCTTTCTTTCAGAGGGCTTGTCATCCCTTGTTTTACATAGATTTCATAATTTCTTCAGTCTGCATGAAAAACAGGCCGGATTCCAAATTCGCATGGGTGAATTTCAAATGCGTTATTTCATCTGGAACAGCAGGAACAGTATGAAGAAAATATTGATCAACCTGCTGATATTAAAGGGGCGGAGCTCTTGATAAAATCAAGAGATGGTCATTCCTTTTTACGGAAATCTGTGGGAAACGGCTTTGGAATCTGCCACGGCAACTTTGAATCTTCCAGATCCGGTTGCGCTGCTGATGCCTTGCCGCAACATGCATGAACGCTCCATTGATGGATTATCCGTTCTTTGTTTTCAGCCCCGGATTGTTGATCCGAAAGCCAGGCAAGGATAAGGTACCGGATGGGCCATTATTCCATAACCGGGTCGGAGGAATGTATTGGCGCGCTCCGGATGTGCAGTCATTCGCCGATTGAAGCGGCGGTGCACGGCGAAGAGTTGCCTATGGTTCCCCTTTGGAAAAATTCCAGAGGCGGTGCATGGTGATCACGTCTGGAATGTGCAGGGGGCGTACCACGCGGAAGCCGATCATTCCGCCGTCCGTCAGGTACCAGATACTTTTAGGGTTCTGCGGGTCCTGCCGGTTCCAGGCGGGTGTGCTGGCGCGGCGTGCGGCGCTCCGCAGGCGGTCCGGATCATCCTCCCATGAACCGCCCCGGACGATGTGGGGCGTTCCGGGACGGATGACAAGCGGGTCTTTCACGGAACTCCCGGCTCTTTTTCCATAAGCGTCAGGTACGTAGGAATCCAGAACCCATTCCGCCACGTTTCCATGCATGTCGCGCAGGCCCCAGGCATTTGGTTCCCTGGTTCCCGTTCGCTGGTAGCGGTCGTTGGAGTTGTCCCAATACCATGCGTACCGGTCCAGCCGGTCTTCTCCGCTGCCGTAGCAATAAGCGCCGGAATTTCCGGCGCGGGCGGCGTATTCCCATTCCGCTTCCGTGGGAAGACGGTAGTAATGCCCCGTCTGGGCGCTCAGCCATTCGCAGAATTTGCTGGCGGCGTGATGGGACATGGAAATGGCCGGCATGCCGTGTTCATAGCCGTGGCCCATGCCCAGGTTCATGGCGGTATAGGGCGCCGTGGGCTGCGTAACGGCATCCCAGAGCTCGTCGTCCGGCTGCTCTTCCAGCAACTGGCCGTCTTTGGCGCGCGGGCGTCCGTTTTCCATGAAGGCGGTATAAAGCTCCCAAGGGATTTCCATTTCCGAGATCCAGAAAGGAGAAATGCTCACTTCATGCTGCGGGCCCTCGTCCGGCTTGCGGTGGGGTTCGTCCTCCGGGCTTCCCATTAGGAAGGAGCCCCCCGGAATGGCAATCATGCGCAGGGAGGCTCCCGCCGCGGGCACGGCCTCCGTATAGGATTCAAACCGGGCGGCCGTTCCCGTTGATTCAATCAGTTGATGAATTTGGCGCGTGGTTCCCACCAGTTCCGGAGAAGGCAGGTCCTCGGGGATGGGAAGGGCCGGTCCCGCGGCGCGTTCCAGTTCCCGTTTTTGCAGAGCGGAGCGGCTTTCTCCCCACTGGCGCGCGCCGGTAATGCGCGCGGCATCTTCCGTGGCCGGCCTGGGGCCGCCGTCATCCCGGCACCCTGCCAGCAGGGCGCCTCCTCCGAGGAGGCAGGAAACAAGAAAAATGCCGCGCATGGAAAAGTGATATCCGGTCCTTACATCGTCATGCCCCCGTCGCAGGTGATGACCTGTCCGGTGATATAGCGGGCATCGTCGGAGGCAAGGAAAGCGGTAAGGGAGGCGATGTCGTTCGGCTCTCCAAGGGAACCCAGAGGAATCTTCTTGAGCATTTCCTCCTTGATCTTTTCCGGGATGGCGTCCGTCATGTCCGTGGCGATGAAGCCGGGCGCAATGGCGTTGCTCGTCACTTTACGGCTGGCGAATTCCTGGGCAAGGGACTTGGTAAAGCCGATGAGGCCTGCCTTGGAGGCGGCGTAGTTGGCCTGTCCCATGTTACCCGTGAGGCCTACGACGGAACTCATGTTGATAATGCGGCCCGCAGGAGATTTCATCAGGACGCGCTGGAAGGCCTTCACCATGTTGAAGGCGCTTTTCAGGTTGGTGGCCATGACGGAATCCCAGTCTTCCTCCTTCATGCGGAGCATCAGGGTGTCGCGCGTAATTCCGGCGTTGTTCACCAGAATGTCGATCTGCGGAAAGTTTGCCAGGATGGCCGCCGCGGTTTCCTGAACCGCGTCGTAATCCGCCACGTCACAGGGATAGGCCGTGCATGAACCGGGGAATTCCTTGTTGATTTCTTCCGCGGCTCCTCCGCAGCTGGACGCACTGCGGCTGATCAGGATGACCGTGGCTCCTTCCGAAGCGAAGCGCCGGGCAATGGCGTTGCCGATGCCGCGGCCTGCGCCGGTGACGATTGCTGTTTTACCTGCTAATTGTTGCATGCTGCCTTCAGTAAACCCGTTTTCCGCCTATCCGGCAAGCTTGAAATGGAGCGGAATAAGAAGCTGAACCCGGTGTTTCCGTTTCTCTCAGGGTATGCTGTCCCTTGCTCGCCTCCCTTGCCTAATCCCGCCGTAGATTCAAAACACGATGGTCCTTCCATCCGTCCTAATCGTGTAACGGATAGTCTGCCCCTTGGCCAGGACTTTTGGCTGTCAACCGCGCTGCCGGGGTCAATGTTATCCAGGCGGACGGGTCCGCTTGAACCGTATTTCCGCGACTGGCCTTTTGATGAGGACGGCCGTTTTCCGGGCAACGCGGAAGATGCGGGGTGTTATTCCTCGTCCTGCTCGTCCCCTCCGGCGGCAGGCCCTCCCTCTTCTTCGTCCTGCTCAATGAATTCGCTGAATTCGTCCGAATTATTCATCACATCTTTCAGGGCGGTGGAGTTGTAAAAATCAGCTTTCACCAGGCGCTTGCCTTCCTGTTTGCAGCTTTCTTCCAGCCTTTTTCCCCGTTCTTCCATCTTTTCCAACAATTCGAATGCCTTTTCCTGTTCCGCATCGTTGAGTTTGTTCATGATATCCTGGAAATGCTTGATGTCTTTCTGAATGCCTTCCAGGGTTTTGGCGGCTTTGTCTGCGCTTTCCTTGTCCTGGGCTGCGGCCAGGGTCTGCTGTATGTTGATCAGCAGGGAAAAAGACTGATTAACGAGGGAATCGACCGAAGGAATGGACTCCTTTCCTGTTGCAGTCGCAGCCGGGGTGGATGTCGGCGGAGCCTGGGGAGCGGCAGGGGTATCAGCCAGCAGGGGTGCGGCGGACAGAAGGGCGAAACTTAAGACGGGAATGGAAAAAGTCTTCATTTACTCTTTGTAAGGCAGGGAAGAACCCGGAGCAAGGAGAAAAGAAGACGTACGGGGACTATTCCGCCGTAATGCCGCCCTTCTCGTCGTCCAGAATCCCGGATTTCTCCAGGTAATAATCGTACCCGCCTGCGTAGGTGGTGATAGTGCCCCGGTTGACGTGCAGGGTCTTTTCCGCCAGGGAGCGGATAAAGTGCACGTCGTGGGAGATGAAAACCAGCGTGCCTTCATAATGCTTCAGAGCCTGGACGAGGGCCTCCACGGAAAGGAGGTCCAGGTGGGTGGTCGGTTCGTCCATCAACAGGAGGTTGGGAGGGTCCACCAGGAATTTGACCAAGCTGAGGCGCGATTTTTCTCCCCCGGACAGCACGCTGACGCGTTTCTCCACATCCAGGCGGCGGAACAGGAAGGAACCCAGGATGGAACGCGCTTCCTCCTCCCGGATTTCCGCATTGCACTTCATGATTTCCTCCAGAACGGTATTCTCCGGATTCAGGTTTTCCGTGCGGGCCTGGGAAAAGTATCCGATGCGCGTTGTGGTGCCGGGAATGCGCTTGCCGGAGTCTATGGGGATGATGCCGGCCAGAATTTTCAGCAGGGTGGATTTGCCCGCACCGTTGGGGCCCACCAGCACGGTCCTTTCTCCTCTTTCCACCAGCAGATCCAGGTTTTCATAGACCTTGTGGTCGCCGTAGGACTGGCACACCTTTTCCAGCTCAATCACTTTCTGCGTACTGCGCGGCGGCTGGGGGAAGTTGAACTTGAACACCTTTCTGCGTGCTACCGGCTTTTGGATGACCTTCATTTTTTCCAGCTGCTTGATGCGGCTCTGCACCTGACCCGCCTTGGAGTTGATGGAGCGGAAACGGTCAATGAACTCCTGAATGTGCGCAATTTCCTTCTGCTGGTTGCGGTAGGCGGCCTGGAGCTGTTCAAAGCGGACATCCCTTTGCTTCAGGAAATCCGTGTAATTGCCGCGGTACTCCACCAATTCCTCGTTGTCGATGTCGTACACGCTTTCCACCAGCTCGTCCATGAAATCCCGGTCGTGGGAAATCATCAGGATGGCGCCGGGATAATTTTTCAGGTAGCGCTGGAGCCAGAGCAGGGAAAGAAGGTCCAGGTGGTTGGTGGGTTCGTCCAGCATCAGGAGGTCCGGCTCCAGAACCAGCAGTTTGGCCAGATAGGCGCGCATGATCCACCCGCCGGACATTTCCCGCGCGGGACGGTGAAAATCGCTTTCCCGGAAGGCAAGCCCCTTGAGAATCTTCTTGGCCTTGGGCTCCAGCTGGTAGCCGTTGGCGGCATTGAACGTGTCAATTGCTTCCGCGTACTCCGGCGTGTCCGTTTTATTGGCATTCTCGCTCATCCGGATGACATGGATTGCCCGTTCCATTTCAGGCGTGATACCCATTGCTATTTCCAGCACGGTCTCGTCCTTCGGTTCGCTGGCCTCCTGGGGCAGATAGCCCACAATGGCATATTCGTCCAGGCTGATAGAACCTTCGTCCGGCGTATCTTCCCCGAGAATCATGCGGAACAAGGTGGATTTGCCTGCGCCATTGGGTCCCACCAGGGCGACTCTTTCTCCCCAATTGATGGTCATTTCCGTTTCTCTGAAAAGGGTGCGTCCGGCGTGGGCTTTCGTAAGTTTTTTAATGGTCAGCATGGTGGAAGAAGGGGCGCATTCTACCGGTCAGACGAGAAGAAGGCAAGAGCGGCCAGGCTGTTGCCGGGAATTTTAAAAGCTTTGCTGGATTTTCCCGCGCAGTTTGATAGCCTTGCCGCGCTATGCCAGCCATGCACACATTCAGGCTTTTTCTTGCTGCCGTACTTTTGGGCGGTTGGAGTTCCTGCTGCACTCCACCTGATGAAGATTATGTGCAACAACCTTATGCACAGCATCAGATGTCCCGTCTTAAGGAATCCTTCCTGGCCTTGCTGCCGGAAAATCAGGCTTCCCGTCCGGCAGCGCAGGAGGAAGCCAAATGGCTGGCTGATACGGCGGTAGCGCAGTCAGCCTTCATCGCCCGGAAAAACAAGGTAGTGCTGTTCGGCTGGCTGAACAATATTCTGGTGAATTCCAATTTGAGGGACCGTGGCCTCTGCTGGGAAGTTCAGCAGGACCTTTACCGGGATTTGCGCCGCCGTCCGGTCAAGTATTTCCGCGTAGGGCTGGCTATCCGGGACCGCGGGACGGGGCGCGAACACAGTTGCGTGTACATCAATGCGGCCGGAAAAGGGCTGAAGGATTCCCTGGTGCTGGATGCCTGGAAAAACTGCGGCTACCTGGTTGTACTGACCCAGGAGGACAGGGAAGGCGACAAATGGGAGGAAGACTGGCGGGAGCCTTACGTCTCCTCCGCGTATCCGGAGGGCCATTCCTATGACATGCAGTACCATCTCGTCTGGCCCGGCTGGACTCGCAAGCGCAACATGTTCCAGAGAATGCAGGCCCAGAAGGAGGCTCCTGAATCCGCTGCTGCCGGGTCAGCTTCCGGAAATTGACGGAATTGTCCGTGCATATCCGACAACCTGCGGTGAAATCGCGGAAAGCTGCCGTTTTTCCAGCCGGCGGCAAATTTATTCCATGGACGGAAGGGTGGCCCTTTTTAGATGGGGGAAAACGTCTTCCGGGAAAATAAAAACGCACTCAGTGCGTACACCGAGTGCGGATTAAATGATAATTTGCTAAGTAGCAGGGCGCGCCCTGCAGCAAACTTACTTCTTCATGGGCTGGACGACCGTAGTGGTGGTCTGCACAGGCTGCTGCTGTTGCTGCTGCTGCTGGGAGCAGGAAGCAACCAGGCAAGCTGCGCCGGCGATGGCGAGGATAGCGATGTTCTTCATAATTCGAATTAAATTACAGTGTTTATTAACTACTGGAACCTCCGCATCCACGGAGGTTTGCTGGGACCAATGTAAATGGTGGCAAGTAGAAATCAAGAGATTTTCTTGTTCCATGTCACGGCATTACAGAAAAGGGCAGGACTCCCTCATAAGGAATCCCGCCCTGTGCCGCACGGTACGGAAAACGTCCGTATCCGGCCGGCGGCTTCACGCTATAAAGTAGTGCCGAGCTCAATAATGGAGTAATCCCCGTCCGGCCTTCTGTACACGATCTGGAGAACGTCGCGCCGCGCGTTGCGGTACAGCACGAAAGGCTTGTCGGAAAGCTCCAGTTCCATAATGGCCTCTTCCTTGTAGAGTTTCTTAAGATTGTAGCTTTCGCGGTGGATCAGCATCGGTTCCGGGTCTTCCTTGGAATCTTCCGGGTAATCGAGTACGGAATCGTCATACACGGTTTCATCCAGCTTGCGGATGGTTTCCTGATGATGAGGGCGGAATTTCTTCATCAGGCGTGTTTTGTGCTTCCGCATGCGGCGCATGATCTTGGTGATCGTTTCGTCGATGCAGGCGTACATGTCCGCTCCCTCCGTGGAAGCGTCAATGGTGATGTGGTCCGAGCAGAACAGGATAACCTGGGAAATCATGCGGTCGCGTTGGACATCAAGTAAGACTTTAACCTCCATAATGCGCGGGAAATCCAGACGGATCCCTTCAATCTTTTTCGTTACGAATTCCCGGATCGCGTCGGTTACTTCCACATGGCGCCCCGTGATCGTAATAGGTGTATTTACGTTTACCTTTTGCATTGTCGTACCTCTTTCTATTGATGTTGATTGCGGAACCCTGTCCGCACCTTTCAAGATATACAGATTTGACAATGTTTGTCGAGGAATCCTTTCTTTTTTTCCGCCCGTGATGCCGGAAGCCATCTGTTCCTCCTTCTGTTTGCAAGGCCCGTTCTTTGCGCCTAGCGGTTGTTTTCCAGTCTGCGGCGCGGGTGAGCCCTAGCACGGAGCGAAAAAAGGAAGCATGTGGAGGCGCTGCGGACCTTTGTCATGCGGCAGGAAATATTAAAAAATCTTATATAAAAATACTTGACATCCTGCAAAAAGAGACTATAAAGATTCCGCACTCCTCTACGGATGCCCTCCAAATCGCGGGATGGAGCAGCCAGGTAGCTCGTCAGGCTCATAACCTGAAGGTCGCAGGTTCAAATCCTGCTCCCGTAACCAATTTCAAAAACCCTGCAAGTCAAAACCTTGCAGGGTTTTATTTGGACCAAAATCTTGGTTTTCTCCCTTCGAATATTTTCAAGGGAAATAAAAATTGTCGCTGTTGCGTGAAAGAAAATCCCGGTATAATTAGGTATATTTGAAAAAGTTCGTTGAATATCCCCTGCTTTTGAAATACATCGGATGAATAAACTGAATATGAAAGGTTCAATCTCTCTTTTTCTTGTCGTTCTTTTTTCAGTCTGCGCACCGGGACTTCGGGCGGAAAAAGGGAAAGAGTCCCAGCCTCCCAACCTCGTGGTACTGTTGGCGGATGATCTCGGTTACGGTGATTTGGGGTGTACGGGTTCTCTCCAGATACCTACGCCCAACATTGATACTCTGGCTAAACAGGGTGTATTCTGTTCCCGGGCCTATGTGGCCGCCCCGATGTGCGCCCCATCGAGAATGGCGCTGCTGACGGGAAGATTTCCCAAAAGATATGGCATCACGACGAATCCTAATTCAAAGATCGACTATCTCCCGGAATCCCATTACGGGCTGCCCCAGACGGAAAAATGTCTTCCCCAGTATCTTGCCGAATTTGGTTACAACAGCGCCGTGATCGGCAAATGGCACTTGGGACATACGGAGGGATACCAGCCCACCGACCGCGGTTTCGATGCCTGGTGGGGGTTCCTTGGAGGTTCCCGCTATTATTTTCCCAATCGGCCGGAAAAAAAGGGGCTGAACCCGTCGAAGATTGTATCCAATTATACGGAGGAAACGCAGGTAAGCTACCTGACGGACGATATCGCACGCGAATGTATCCGCTTCATACGGAAACAGAAGGAAGCGGGGAAGCCCTTCTTCCTCTATGCTTCGTTCAACGCCCCCCATGCCCCCTTGGAAGCGTTGCCGGAGGATTTGGAACGCTTCAAGCATATCAAGTCCCAGAACCGCCGGACCTATTGCGCCATGGTGCATGCCCTTGACAGGGCCATGGGGCGTATTTTGACAGCTTTGGATGAGACAGGGCTGGCACGCAATACAGTCGTTGTCTTTTTGTCCGACAACGGAGGTGAACCTAATATTCCCACCTGCAATGCTCCTTTCAAAGGAGAAAAACGCATGCATTTTGAAGGCGGCGTTCGCGTGCCCATGATTGTCCGCTATCCTGCCGATTCCCGGATCAGCCCTGGTTCCGTTTGTGAGCAGGTCATTTCCGCCGTTGACGTGCTTCCTACGATGCTTGCGGAAAACGGGGCATCCATTCCCGAAAACCTGGATGGTATGAACATGCTGCCGCTGCTCGCCGCGAAGGAAAACAAAGTGCCGCGGACGCTTTATTGGTGCACGGATTATACTTCCGCCATACTGGATGGAGATGAGAAATATCTGCTCGTGCCCGACCGGGCTCCCCAGTTATATAATGTCGTGAAAGATTATCAGGAAATGAACGACCTTTATCCCCAGCACATGGAAAAAGCGGCCCCTCTGGCCCGCAAACTGGGTACTTATCTGACGACGACACCCGCTTCCCGCTTTCCGGATACCATTTCCTGGTCTTCCGGTTTGATGCGGCAATACGACCATGCGCGCCCGGCCGTCCAACCCGGTGCAAATAAGTAATTTTTCGATTCCGTACATTCGCTGAGGTTCCCGGAGAGGTCATATCTGCCGGGTTGTTTCAGAGTAGATGCGTGTTTCGGCATCCTCAGGGTTGACGAGTGTTTTGATGCCTGGTCTTTTGCCGGAAGGCTATCCCCCGGCTTGAAGCATGGCTGTCTTTCTTCCAGCCGGGGAACGCAGTGGTTTTTTTGAGGTAAAGACCGCCATACGTGTTTGGGATTCCTGTTGCTGCAATCCTTTAAAAAGACCTGTAAGTTGATATCTTGCAGGTCTTTTTTCTTGAACAGGGTAATTGAGGAAATACCCGGTATATCAGGGAAAGTCTTCCAGGGAAGGCTCCTGATGGCCTGTAAAAGAAATTCTTCATGCTCCTTCCATGATACGCTGCCTTTCCCCGGTTCTTGCGTTGCATATGATTGAAACAGAGGAAAGAAGTGGCATGTAACTCCGTCGTATCATATCCAAATTTGTCCATTGCCAGGATAAAAGTCCGCGTGCTAGCGTC
>NZ_KQ971097.1:0-258 GCF_001580195.1 Akkermansia sp. KLE1798 | reverse complement strand
AACCCATGAGCACCTCCTTAAAGAAAATCTATGTTAACGGCTTCCCCAGCCTCTACGGCGGAGCCGGAACCGAACTCCACCACCAGATTCTGGTCTGGAAACACATGGACATTGACGTCCATATCATCCCCACCAACGACGGCTTCCAAAACGAAGCCCTCTACCTGGACATGGTCAGGCTGGGCGTCCATATCCACGCTCCCAACGATTGGTCCGTCCTGGAAGAAGGGGATGCCATCATCGGATTCTGCAACGGCG
>NZ_KQ971096.1:0-5551 GCF_001580195.1 Akkermansia sp. KLE1798 | reverse complement strand
CTAAAGAAGGTTAAGGTGCCGGAGGAGTGGCGGAAACGCCGCTTTTTCTGGAAAAACAGAAGGCCGTTCCGGGTAATCCGGGGCGGCCTTGTTGTTGGTGGTAAGGAGATGGACTTAATGGACACAATGGACACAATGGAAAAAGGGGAAACGCCACCTGTCCATTTTGTCCACTAAGTCCACTAAGTCCACTAAGTCCATTCCCCCATTCCCCCATTCCCCCATTCCCCCATTCCCCCATTTCCCCATTCCCTCCATAAAACATCTCCTCCGGAATTTTTTCCCCCCCCACACACAATAAATATTTTGGAATAAAAACCACTATATTTTGATATAAAAAATATTCACATTAATATGAACAGCGGATTAAAAATCCGCTATGGAGCGGCAAAGTTGCCAATATACCAGAACCAGCCCTCTTGTCTGTTTATATTAATAAAGATAACACCATGGGGCATTCCTTTCGCGGACCAGATCAGGCCGGGAAAAAGCCCTTTTGAAGATGTGCAACACCTAGGGAATCAACGTTTAATCTTGTAGCAGGATTTTTAATCCGTTAGTAGTCATAAAAGCCTCCCGCGCTGGTTCGGGAGGTATTTTCACCCTCATTTTCTCTAAGAAAAAGCTATGAAGCTGCATCTTCCCACTGGTTTGCTGTCCGCCCTGCTTGCATGCATGGCTACCGTCTCCGTCCCGTATGCGCGCGCTGCTGAATACACGTGGCTGGGCCAGAATTCCAATCTGCATGAAGCCGCCAACTGGAATCCTTCCGTAGCGGACTGGGCGGCCGTTTGGTCGGGCACGGCTGCCAATACCATGATTCTTGACCAGGGCAGCCTGACGGGCACCAGCAAGGAGCTTCAGGCTTCCTTTAATACGCTTTCCATCGGTGGGATTACCGTGACCGGAGGTTCGGACGGATTCAGCGTGGTCAAGGGGGGGGCATATAACCGCGCCGTCAATTTGCGTGACGGGGGGGCAGGGTATACGCTGTTTGACATTGGCGGGGATTTTTCCCTGGGCAGTGCCGCTGCTCCCTGGGCAAACGGCATCATCTTCAATGCCGATGCCCTGTTCAAGATAGCAGACGGCAAGACCATGAACCTGTTTGGTCCTCTGGGCGTGGCGGGGGAAGGTTCCCGGACCGTAACCGTGGGCGCGGACGGTCATTCCGGCGCCCTCATTCTGAACTCGGCCGCCCAGGCCGGAATGAATGCGGACTGGGTAGTTACGGGAGGGGCTACGCTGCAGTTGAACAACGCAACGGCCCTGGGCTCCGGCGCCGTCAACTTGAATGGAAGCCAGTTGACGGTTCAGCAGGATACCACTCTCGCCAACGCCCTGACCATAGGCGGTTCGTCCGGCATGACGGTGAATGCCGCCACGCAATTTTCCAATGTGACCTTTTCCAATGCCTCTTCCCTCAACATGAACGGCGGAACGCTCTCCATTGCGGAATCCGGCTCCCTGTCTCTGGGAACTTCCGGTACCGTTACGGGGAACCTGACGCTTGGGAGTGGCTCCTTTTTGAATTTCTCCGCTCTTCCTTCCTCCGGAGCGTACCTGTTGAATGTAACCGGAACGCTGACCGTAAACAGCGAACTTCTTCTGGGAGAAGCAACGATCAGTGGCATGACCTGGGCGGCAGGTTCCTATGGCATGATCAATGCGGGCACCATTACCGGGCTTCCGTCCAACTCCTTCATTCTGGGAGATAATTTGATGGGGTCCTGGAATACGGAAGGCGGAAAGCTTACGCTGGTGGTGGCGCAGGCGACTCTGCTTGAGTGGAAGGGCGGCGACGGCGTCTGGTCCGCCACCGCTCCCACTGTCTCCCCGTGGAAAAATAACGGCGTGTACACCAATGATGCCGCCGTCATCATGGGGGATATTGACGGCCATGCTCCGCAGACGGTAACCATTGACGGCGTCGTTTCTCCCACCATCGTGATGGTGCAGGCGAACGACACGGATTACGTATGGAATGCGGCTGAAGGCGGCGGCTCTCTGGAAGGCACGGCGAATCTGGAAAAGACCGGGAATGCCACGCTGACCATCAATACGGACAATACCGGCTATTCCGGCAAGATCATCCTGGGAGGCGGAACGATTGAAATGGGCAGCACTTCCGCTCTGGGCACCGGGGACCTGATGTTCGACGGCGGTACCCTCCGGTACGGCGCCGGTGTAACGGCTGACATTTCCGACCGGATTTCCGCCGCAAGCAAGGAAAACATCAAGGTGGACACCAACGGAAACGACGTGACGTGGGCTTCCGTGGACAGGTACAAGGGATTTATCATGGAAAAATCCGGGGACGGAACATTGGCCCTGGGCGCTGCCGTTTATACGAATGCTCTGACAGTGAACGGCGGCACTGTTTCCATTGCCTCCGGAGGGGCTCAGACGAGGTTTTCAGCGGGAATCTCCGTAAGCGCGGGGAGTACCCTGGCCATTACCGGCTCTGTCAACGGCGTTACTTCGGGAAACAGCGCCAGTATCGTCATCAACGGCATGAGCGGTGCGGGCAGGATTGAACTGGATAACCAGGCGGCCAATTCCCGCTTTTATATTTCCGGAGACAACACTTCCTTTACCGGTGAGTTGGTTTTGAACGGGTTGAACAACAATACGGGCAGCACGTCCGATGCGCGTGACATCCAGTTTGACACTCCCGCCAGCATGGGGAGCGGTACCCTGACCCTGAACGGCCGCGGTTTTTGGCTGAATGCGCCTAATACGGCGGCTACCTCCGTTGTTGCGGCGATCAACGTGCTGGAAAAGGGAACTTATTTGAACGGAGGGAGCGGCAATTCCTATTATTTGGGAGGGGTATTCACCGGAACCGGCACGGTATCCACGGGGCTGGGCTCTTCCACGGCCTATTTGACGGGAGACATGACAGGGTTCCAGGGGGCTTTTACTCGTAGCGGCAATGATTCTACCTTCACCTGGGCGTTTGGCAACAACACGGTGGCTACGTTGAACCAGGGGAAACTCTTCGGTGACGGCGTAGTTTTGAAAGCTGATGCCGGAACAAGCGTCTTCAAATTCTCCTACACCAATGACCTGGTTCTGATGAACGCCGCCGTAGGAGCGGAAGGCGCCTTGAGCGCCAACGTGGAACAGGCGGGAACGGGCACGCTGGTGCTGACGCAGGACAATATCTCCACGGGAACACTCACCATCACCAGCGGGAAGGTCCAGCTTGGCAACGGAGAGGCTGCGGGGTCCTGGACGGGACAGATTACCGGGGCGGGGGAATTGCTGGTAAACAGATCCGCCGGTTCCCCTGTTCTCAACCTGAATGCCTCCAATAACCATGAGGGCGGCACCGTTCTGAACGGCGGCAGTGTGAAAGCGCTGGGCGCGGGATCTCTGGGTACGGGGGCCGTCACTGTCAATGGCGGCTCCATCCTGGACATGAACGGCCAGGCCGTGGCCAACAGCGTCACCATCACGAAGGGCGGCCTGCTGAACGCGGGGGCCTATGCCACGGCCGGCGGCGTAACCGTGAATGCGGAAGCCGGTTCCGGAGACATCAACCTGGGCGGCCTGTCCGGGGACAAGGTGGGCTCCATCAATACAACCACGGCGGGCACCGCCGTTACCGGCCTGACCGGAAACCTGACCCTGACGGGCGGCAACTCCCTGCACGTGGGAGTAAACAACACTTCCTACGCGGACGGGGGCGACCAGAAAAGCCTGCTTCAGTTCAATGACACGGCTACCGGTACCGTTTCGTTCGGCGGGGATGGGTCCGACCTGACGCTGCATCTGGACATTGACACGGACATCCTCATTGCCATGCGCGACCTGGAATCCGTTGGCATCCTGCTCACCAACGGAACGATTGGCGGTCTGCCGTCGGGCAATCTGGTTGAATGGCTCAACCGGCACCTGACGTTCAATGCCACGCTGGAAAGCCTCGGCTTCGGCATTCGGGGCGTGGAGGGCGGCAACATCCTGATCTCCGGAAGAACGGACCAGATCTACATTGCATCGGAAGACGGGAACACGGTTACCAGCATTCCGGCCCTGAACTCCTATTCCCAGGTCATCGTGAATACGGACCTGGCGCTGAATTTGGACGTACCCGCCGCCAACACGGACAAGACCATCATCCGCCATCTTTCCTCCGGCACCTCCACCACAGGCAATCTGAACATCAACGCCACGGGGGACGGCTCCCTGAATGTGGAACTTGCCAACGATCTGGACAACTCCGTATTCAGCGGCAATCTTACGGTCAACGGTGAGCGTGTGGACCTGGTCAAGACGGGGAACAAAACGCTGACCCTCAACGGCAACGTCACCACGGCCAATTCCGTGGTCGCGCAGGAGGGGACGCTGGCGCTGAACGGCTCCGCCAACAGCATCGGCACGCTGAACCTTGCCTCCTCTGCGGCTGAAGCGGCCAAGGTAGTCATCCGCGGCACCACCACGGCTTCCCTGGCGGATGACGCGGCAGGCGGCAGCCTGGAAATCGCCTCCGGGGGCACCCTGAAAACTACCGGAGATTCCACGCTGGACCGGGCCACTTCCATTTCAGGGACGGGAACGCTGAATGTTCAGGAAGGCTCCAGCCTGACTCTGTCCGGTGAAGCCGGGCTGTCCGGCACATCCGTCACGCTGAATGGAACCCTGAGCCTGGACGGCACGGGGGACAAATCCATTCTGCGGCTGTCCGGTTCCGGCGCTCTGAACTTGAACGGGAACACCCTGTCCATTACCTCCGCCACGGCGGGAAGCGCCTCCTTCTCCGGCGCCTTGCAGGGAGAGGGCGCTTTGGACATCTCCGGAAAAGTCACCCAGGAAATGAGGACCGGGAACGCCGCGTACGACTTGAGCGTGCATGACGGCGGCACGCTCGTCTTGAAAGGAACGGGTGCTTCCGCCGGACTTGACTACAGGAATGTAACGGTGGGTTCCTCCGGCATCCTGCGCGTGGAAGCCACGGGCTCCGGCAGCGGAGATACCAATACGGCCCTGAATCTGAACAGCATTGACTTCCGGAGCGGTTCCACCACGGAATTCGTGTACAACCTGAACCAGGCGGACCCCTTCAACTCCGCCATGATCACGGCGGACTCCATCACCATCGGCGATGGAGCCCAGTTCGTGCTTGCCAACATGACGGGCAACACCGGCCTGGGGACGTATGACAACCTGGAAAACGTGGTGCTGATGACGGCGGACCTGATCAATGGACTGGATGAAGGAGCTTCCCTTTCCATCGGAACCTCCGGACTTTTTGCCGTGTACTACAAGGATGCCGTCATGTCCAGGAACGGGGACAACATCGTGTTGAACGCGACCGTACAGCAGGAAAACATCTTCACGCCCGCCGCTGACTCCTACAATTCGGCTGCCGGTTCCAATCTCCTGTGGGAAGCCAGAAACAATCTGGACGCCACTTCACAACTGGGCCAGTTCATGAATGCCGTGAGCAACATGATCACGGGGAACGCACCGAATTTGGCCGGTGCATCCAGAGCGCTGGCGGCAGCGGCGGGTTCCACGGTCAACGCCCTGGGCACCGCCCAGCGCG
>NZ_KQ971095.1:32295-78274 GCF_001580195.1 Akkermansia sp. KLE1798 | reverse complement strand
CTGGGTGGACTGGGTGGACTGGGTGGACTGGGTGAGGTGCCCCTCCTATGATGGGTTACTTGTCCCGGCGCTTGCGCTGTTCCAGGCGGGCGCGGGTCATGCGTTCGCGAATGCCGCCGTTTTGCAGGAAATCCCGTTCCTGAGCCTGGATGAGTCTCGTGAGAAGGCCAAGAGCCACATTGATGAGGATAATCGCCGCATTGGCTCCAAAGTGGTCGGGCCGGAAATCCTTGTGTATTCCTACCCAGCGGATGACTTCCTGTGCTGAAGAAAATCTGGCTTTAATCAGTTCCTGTGCATAAGGACTGTTGTTTTTCCATTGTTCCAGGCCCCGCTGGCGCATGTAGGAACTATAGTCTTCTCTTAATTCCTGAAGGCTTCCTTTAGCGATTCCGGTGAGTTTCAATTCAGATGCTTTGCTGACGCCCGAATCCACGCTTCCTTCCGCGATGTTCTGCATGCCGGAACGTGCCGCCTGAACCATCTGGTCATACGTTCGTCCCTGATTTTTTACGTACTTGTTACAGAACCGGAAGGTGAAATCATAAATGACCTCTGCAATCCGGTAAACAACCAGATTTTTGTAACCTCCGTGTTTGGGAATAAATCCGTTGTCCATCCTTGTCCCTTCCGTCCATTAAGTCCATTAAGTCCATTAAGTCCATTAAGTCCATTAAAGCCGCCGCTCCCTCTCACCCCTCCAGCGCCCGTTTCAGCATTTCCCGGTATTCCCGGGCCGGCACCTCATACGTCCCGAATTTCAGCAAATGCGGCGTTGTCCACTGGGTGTCCAGGAAAAGGAACTGGTGCGCCCGCAGGTACTGTACCAGCGCCACCAGCGCTACCTTGCTGGCGTCCGTTTTCCGGTGGAACATGCTTTCCCCGAAAAACGCCTTTCCCAGGGAAATCCCGTACAGGCCGCCTTGCAGCCCTTCTCCGTCCCAGCATTCCACGCTGTGCGCAAATCCCATTTCATGGAGTTTGCCGTACACTTCCTCAATCTGGCCGTCTATCCACTGTTCTTCGGGCCGGTCCGTCCGGGCGCACGCGTGGACGACTTCCTTAAAAGCCGTGTCCATCCGTATTTCAAAAGGTTTTTTGCGCAGGGTGCGGCGCAGGCCGTGGGGAATGTGGAAGCGCTCGTCCAGGGGAATCAGGGCTCGCGGGTCCGGTTCATAAAAGGAAATTTCCCCGGTGGACGGGTCCGCCATCGGGAAGCATCCCTGGCAGTAGGCGGAGAGAGTGAGTTCAGGTGTCAGCCCGGAAGTCATTTGATCTTGTCCAGCAGTTTTCCAAGTGCGGCAGAATTCAGGGCCTTGCGGTCCGGGGAGGCCATGGGCAGGTCGTGAACTTTTTCCAGCGGGATTAGTTCCTCCTCCGGCCTCAATGCGGGGGCATCCGTCACATGGTGGATATAACGGGTGACCCGGTAGCGGGTCACGCTGTAGGTCTGTTTCAGCAGATGAGGCAGGGAGAGCGTGTGGTCGTCGTCCCGCTGGGGGAAGCGGTACATGCCCGCGTGGCGTTCCCCTTCCTGACATTTGGACAGCAGGATGGATTTATTGCGGATGTAGAGGATGTCGTGGTGCTCCACCCGCGTGATTTCCGGCTTGGGATTTTTGACGGGCAGCGTTTCCGGCCGTTCCGCCGTACAGAAGGAGCGCACGGGGCAGAGCAGGCAGTCCGGCGCGCTGATCCGGCAATAGGTCTGCCCCAGTTCCATGATGGCGGAGTTGAATTCCCGCGCATGATCCGGGTCCACCAGTTCTTCCGCCCGCGCCCACAGGTATTTCAGTCCCTCCGTGGAGTCCACAGCCGTGGAATAGTTGTCTATGCGGGACAGCACGCGCGCCACGTTGGCGTCCACGATGGGGGCCGGCTTGTTGAAGGCGAAGGAGAGCAGGGCCCCGGACGTGTACGGGCCGATGCCGGGAAGCTTTTTCAGCCCTTCCTTGTCCGAGGGGAATGTTCCGCCGAACGAAGTGACGATTTCCCGCGCGATGGCCTGGAGGGAGCGCACGCGGCGGTAATACCCCAGCCCCTCCCAGGAACGCAGGGCCGTCTGTTCGTCCACGGCGGCCAGGTGGTGCGGAGTGGGGAAGCGGCGCATCCAGAGTTCATACCTGCCCAGCACCGTGGGGATGGTGGTCTGCTGGAGCATCAGCTCGGAGACGAGGATGTGCCACGGATCTTCCGTGCGCCGCCACGGGTAGTCTTTTCCCTCCCGCCTGAACCATTCTACCAGGGCGTTCCGGAAGGCCTGAATGTCGAAGGTAGGGGCGGTCTCAGGCATCTTTCCTTTCAAGGGCTTGGCGCATGGCGGCTACGTCCGGCTTGACGCCGAACCAGCGTTCAAAGGAGAGAGCGCCCTGGTGAATCAGCATGGAAAGGCCGTTGGCCGTTCTGGCCCCCTGGAAGCGGGCTTCCATCTGGAAGGCGTCGTTATGCGTCTGGAGGTCATATACCAGATGGTGCGCGGAAAACAGGGAGGACGACACGGGGGACGGGTCCGTAGGTTTCAGGCCAAGGGCCGTGGCGTTGACGATCAGGTCGGCATCCTCTAGGGCCGCATTGAAGCGCGGCGTGTTGTTCAGGTGGGCCGCCAGGCGGTCGGACGCCCCTTCCAGCCTGTTTTCGTCAATGAAGAAGGAGCTCAGCCTGTTCTTGAGGTCCCGGAGTTTGTCCTCCGACCTGCCGGCCAGCGTCAGCCGTTCGCAGCGCTGCATGGCGCAGGTGTAGGCCAGGGCCAGCCCGGCGCCTCCGCAGGCGCCCAGAAGAACGATTTTCAAATCCCTGAGGTCCACGGAGAATTCCTCCCGGATGGCGCGGGAAAAACCGGGCCCGTCCGTGTTGAATCCGGTGATGGAGCCGTCTTTCTGGAAGACGAGCGTGTTGACCGATCCCGTGGCGCGGGACAGGGCATCCGTATCGTCGCACAGCGCGCAGGCGGCCTGCTTGTGGGGAACGGTCACGTTGGCGCCGATGAATCCCTTATCCCTGATCAGGCGCACCACGTCCGCGAATTCTTCCGGAGACGCCTGAATGCGTATGTAGCGCGTCTTGATGCCCGCGGCATCCAGCGCGGCCTGCTGCATGGCCGGGGATTTGGAATGGGCGATGGGGAAGCCGATGACGGCCAGTCCGGCGGGAACGGATTCGCCGGCGTTAATCGGGTTTTCTTCATCCAGAAGATCGGCCAGGGTGTAATAGGGTTTCATGGAAAGATAGAGGAACGGAGGCTGGCGTTCAGGTTATATTATGGCGGAAACCCCGCCGGATTTCAAGGCAAACGCATATCATTGATTTTTTCCATTATGGAATTGACGCAGGGGACATGATTATGAGAATCTGATGGAGATTCCTACCAACTATTTTATGATAAATACTGAAGAACAAGAACCCGTTTCCTCGGACTGGGAGCGTATCCGCGCCGTTGTGGCATCCGTCCGGGAAGAAGCCGCCAAGGTGATCGTGGGGCAGGAGGATGTGGTGGATCAAATGCTCGTCTCTCTTTTGTGCCGCGGGCATTGCCTGATCGTGGGCGTTCCCGGTCTGGCGAAGACCCTGCTCGTCGGCACGCTGGGCCGGATTCTGGGGCTGGATTTCAAGCGCATCCAGTTTACGCCGGACCTGATGCCGCCGGATATTCTGGGCAGCGAGATTTTGCAGACTGCCGCAAACGGCAGCCGGGCGTTCGAGTATGTGCCGGGCCCGGTGTTTACGAACCTGCTGCTGGCGGACGAAATCAACCGCACTCCCCCCAAAACCCAGGCGGCCCTGCTGGAGGCCATGCAGGAAAAGCAGGTCACCGTGGCCGGAAAGACGCGGACGCTTGCGGAACCTTTTGTCGTGTATGCCACGCAGAACCCGCTGGAGCATGAAGGCACCTATCCCCTGCCGGAAGCCCAGCTGGACCGCTTTTTCTTCCAGATTCTGATCAAGTATCCCGATGCCGCGCAGGAAGTGGAAATCCTGCGACGCACCGGCGGCCTGGCCATGCCGGAGCCGGAAGTCCTGCTGGATGCGGAGCAGGTGATCGGCCTGCAGAATGCCGTCACGGAGATTCCGGTGCCCGACCACGTGTATGAGGCGATCGTGCGCCTGGTTCAGAGCACCAGGCCGGAATCCGCTTCCGCGCCGGATTACATCCGCTCCTATCTGGCGTGGGGCGCGGGTCCGCGCGCCTCCCAGTGCCTGCTGAGGGCGGCCAGGGCGCTGGCTCTGCTGCGCGGCCAGACCTCCGTCTCCGTGGAGGAAGTCAGGGAAGTGATGCGGCCCGTTCTGCGTCACCGTCTGATTCCCAATTACAACGCCACCGGGGAAGGAGTTTCCGTGGAGGACATTCTGGGCAGATTGCAGGAATCCCTGTAGTCTGCCGCAGCATCCCGCTTCCGCTCCTTTTTTCAATCCGGAAGACCGCTCATGAGCGAAACGAGCCACAAATATCTGCGTCCCGAAGACGTGCGGCGCCTGGCAAACTACCGTTTTGCCGCCAAAATGATGGTGGAAGGGTGGATGTCCGGCCGCCACCGCGCCAGGGGCAGGGGGGCTTCCAGCAACTTTCTGGAGTACCGCCAGTATGCCCAGGGGGACGACGTCCGCATGGTGGACTGGCGCGTTTATGCCCGTACGGACAGGCATTATCTGAAGACATTTGAACATGAGACTCATCTGGAATGCCATCTGCTGGTGGACAGCAGCGCGTCCATGGGCTTCCGGGACATCGGCCCCATGAGCAAGCTGGAGTACGCCTCCTTTTTTGCCGCCTGTTTCGCGTGGCTGGTAGTGCGGGGGCATGACATGGTTTCCCTCCAGTTGTTTGATGAGAAAATACGCAGTTTCATTCCTCCCGGTTCCTCCATGAAGCATCTGGACCAGATACTGAACCGTCTGGAACACAACGCGCCGGGCGGTCTCACCTCCGTCAGCGCCGCGCTGGAGCGTTCCCGCGGGCTTCTCCGCAGGAAGGGAACGCTGGTCGTCGTCTCCGATTTTCTGGACGAACCCGCCTCCATCTTCCACGCACTGAATCCCTACCTGCACCGGGGATTCAAGATCATCCTTATCCAGGTTCTCGACCCCGGCGAACTTTCCCTGAGGGACCAGGGCGCCGTCCGCTACCGGGACATGGAGACGGGGGACCGCCTGGTGCTGAACGCGGCCAGCGTGCGTGCGGACTACCAGCGCGATTTCATGCGCCACCGCCAGGCCCTGCGTTCCATGGCCGCTTCCAGGGGCGTGGCCTTCATGTCCGCAACCACCAGGGAGCCGTACTACGGCCTTTTCGACCAACTGGCAGGCTGATCTTTTCCTCTCCCGACTTCCTTTCCCCATGAACCTGTTTTTCTCCAACCCCCTGTTCTGGCTGATGGCCGCGGCGGCCGTTCCGCTGCTGGTGCATCTTTTTGCCCGTAGCAGGCCCAGGGACCGGGAATTCAGCTCCCTGATTTTCCTGCGCAGGGCGGTGAAGCGCCATGTGCGCCTGAGAAGGCCCAAGGACTGGCTTCTTCTGGCCGTCCGGACCCTGGCGGCGGCCTGCCTGGCGGCGGCGTTCCTGCTGCCCTACATGGCCGGGCGGAGCATGGAGGAGCAGGGCAGCCGCTCCGTCATTCTGGTGGTGGACCGTTCCGCTTCCATGTCCGCGGCGGACGGCCAGGAATCCCGCATTTCCAAGGCGGGTGTCTTTGCCGGACAAATCATGTCGGATCTGAAAAGGGGGGACCTGGTGAACCTCATCTGGGTGGATGCGGCCCCCGCCGCCCTGTTCCGGGAGCCCATGCCCTCCCATGACCTGGTGAACAGGGAGCTTCAGCGCATCCACAGCAGGCCGGAGGCGGCCAATACCGCCGCCGCGCTGGCCCTGGCCGTGGAGCAGGCGGCACGGACGGCTTCCACGCGCCCCACCTCCGTTTACATTCTTTCCGATTTCCAGTCGTCCAACTGGAGCGGAGTGGACTGGGAGAAGGCCTTTCCTCCGGACCTGGACGTGCGGTGCATTCAGGTGGCGGACCATGAACGCCTTCCCAATACGGCCGTGACTTCCCTGAAGGTGATGCGCGCCACGGTGCTTCCCGGGCAGTCCGTAACGGTGCAGGCCGTTCTTTCCAACTTCGGTTCCCAGCCCGTGCGCGTCACGGCCCATCTGGAGGCCGGTTCCCTGCGGGCCTCCCGTACGGCTGAAATTCCCGCGGGAGCCAAAGAAACGGTTTCCTTCCAGGCGCAAGTCCCCGCCTCCGTGGAGGAATGGCCCGTTTTCGTCACGCTGGACCACGATGCGTTCCCCGCGGACGATACCGCCGGAACGGTGGTCAGGGTGGGAGCTTCCCTGCAATGCGACGCCGTAACGCAGGACGAGGCGCAGCTCGGTTTCATGATGAAGGCCCTCCGGTTCATCCCGTTTCTGGATGTCCAGTCCGCCGGGGGACTGGGGAGGGAACAGCCGGATTTCGTCGTTTGGAACAAGCCGGAAAAAGAGGATTTGAAGAAGATGGAGGCGCTGGCGGAGGCCGGTTCCGTCATTGTGGCCGTGCCTGATTTTTCCGGGGATGCCGTGGCAAACGCCCTCATGGGCCTTCCGGACGACCCCAGGACCTTTTCCGAATACGAGAAGACGGGAAAAGGCTGGACTTTGAATGCCGCTCTGCCGGACGACCCCGTGTTCGATCTGTTCCGCGGAGGGGATGCGGCCTCCCCCCTGGATGCCCGCGTGTTCCGGCGCCTGAACGAAGGGCTGGCTCCGGATTCCTGGAATGATTTGGTCAGCGTTCTGGTCCGCTATGAAGACGGGGTTCCGGCCATTGCCAGAAGGGTGAAGGGGCGGGGTGCCCTTGTTTTGTGGAATGTTCCGGTCCAGTCCATGGATGCGGACTGGGGGAAATCCCCCCTCTTCCTCCCGTTCCTGGCGGAAGCCATGCTGAAATCCCGCCAGGAGGGGGTGGGGGAAGCCGCTCCGGAGCCGGGCAGGGACTTTCCTTCCTGGATTTTGCCGGATACGCTGGATGCAGCGGACGTGGTTCTGACCGGGCCGGACGGTGCGGAACTTCTGTGCAAGGAATCCCGCCTTTCTTCCGGCAAGCGCCTTCTTTCCTCCGTGGCTCCCGCCGTTCCCGGAACCTACGTGTGGAGCGGCCGCCATGCCGCCGGAATGCCCCTGCATACCCAGGTAGTCAACTTCCCGGTGGGGGAATCCAACCTGCAAACGCTGGCGGCGGGGAACCTGCCCGCGTCCGCGGCTGTCGTCACGGCTTCCGGAAAACTGGTGGAAGTAACGGGCAGAATACCTCTGTGGCCGTGGCTGCTGGGGGCGGCCGTTCTTCTTTTCGCCCTGGAACTCTGGCTTTCCTCCCTGCCTGTCCGGACGGTCCGTGATGGAAAGGAGGCGCAATCATGATCTTTGAACCCGTCATTCCCTGGGGCTGGCTGGGCGTCGTCGCCGCGGCCTGCCTGGTCCTGTTCTGTTTTCTTCTGGCGCGCGGCACGCGGAGTTTCCGCCCGCGCACCCGCATGCTCGTGTCCGCGGCCTACCTGGCCGGAATTGCCGGAATCCTGTTCCTGCTTGCCAATCCGGGCAGGAAGGAAACGCTGACGGTGCATTCCCATCCCGTCTGGATCGTCGCTCTGGACGCCTCTTCCTCCATGACTGCCCCCATGCAGTCCTCCGGTGCGGGAGGTTCCCGGCTGGATGCCGCGCGCAGGGACCTGAAATCCATCGCCGGCCTGGTGCCGGACGGCGTGGACGTGCGCTGGGTTTCTGTGAAAGATTCGTCTTCCATCCTGCCGGATGCGGGAGCGCTCGCCCGTGTGGAGGCGGACGGCAGTTCCTCCCCCCTGTCCCGCTCCCTGGCCGCCCTGCTGGAGGACGAACGCTCCGGAGGGCGCGCGCCTTCCGGCCTTATCCTTCTTTCCGACGGTAGGGACACGGAGCCCGCGCATCTGGGAAGGCTGGCACGGGAGGCCGGGAATCTGGGAGTTCCGGTTCATACCCTGTGCTACGGAGAGAAGTGGGAGGCCCCCCGCCTGACGCTGGAAGCGACCAAGACCATCATTCACTCCTTCCCCGGAAATACGGTTCAGGCGTCCGCGCGGGTGAGGAACAGGAAGCTGGGTGCCATCCAGACCGCCGTGTCCCTGCTGGATGTCGGGGGCAGGGTGTTGGACAGGAAGGTGGTCAATGTGGCCGACGATGCGGACGCCGTAGTGAATTTCACTCTGGAATGCCCGCCCAAATCGGCCCATTTTTCCTTGAAATGCGATGCCGTGCCCGGCGACGAATCCGGACCGGAAGGCCATGAAGCCCTTTTTTCCATACAAGCCATGAGATCGCGCATCCGCGTGTTCATGGCGGAGGGAGCTCCGTACTGGGACAGCAAATTCCTGGCCCAGTTCCTACGCCGCCAGCCTTCGTTCGACGTCCGCTCCATCCACATGCTGACCCAGGAGCGTTTTTACAGCATCAACACCGGGGAGGAAACCGGCGCGAAGGCGGACGGTGAGTCCATCCCCTCTTCCCTGGAGGATTTCCTGCGCTTTGACATGGTCATTCTGGGCAAGGGGGCGGAACGGATCATCACCCCGGCGCGCGCCGCTGCCCTGCATTCCTTTGTACGCGATTACGGCGGCCTGCTCGTTTTTGCGCGCGGCAAGTCGTACGCGGGCCGCTTTCCGGAGATGGAAGCCCTGGAACCCTTCGCCTGGAAGGCGCCGTTCCCGGGTGACCACCAGCTCACCCCGTCCCCGGAAGGGGTGAAGGACGGCCTGTTCGGCGTCGTGCTGCCGGGTTCCGGGGCCGACGTGTGGCGCTCCCTGCCGCCGCTTGAGGATTCCTGGGATGTGGAAAGAATTTTCCCCGGCACGCGGGTAGTGGCCCGGTCCCCGGACGGCCGCATTCCCCTGCTGGCCGTCAAAAGAGTGGGCATGGGCGCCGCGGGCATGATCAACGGCGACGGATTGTGGAAGTGGGACTTTTTCCCGGAGGCCCTCAGGCTGGGAAACTGGTATGAGGATTTCTGGGGGCAGTTCCTGCCGTGGATGCAGACGGCGGCCGAATTCCTCCCCGGCTATGACCTTTCCCTGCATGTGGAGCGCACTTCCGTGGAACCTGGCGTTCCCGTCTCCTTCTCCATGAGCTGGAGGGGCAGAGGGCGTCCGTCCGGATTGTCCGTTGAAGTGGCGGACATCAGGAATCCGGAAAAAACCATCTTTTCAGCCGCCGCGCGGCAGGATGCCTCCCGCGGGGGGCTGCCCCGCTGGAACGGCGTGTTTACTTCCCCCGGACCGGGCCGCTACATTCTCCGCGCGCGCATGGCGGGGAGCGGCGCTTCCCCCATGCCGGACGTCTGTCTGGATGTTCCCGAACCGCCGGGGGAACGGGACAATCTGGATGCGGACCCGGCTTTTCTGGCTTCCATGAGCGAATTGACCGGGGGCCGCCGCCTATCCCGTGAAGAACTGGACGGGACCCTGCCTGCCATGATGGAACCGCCGCCCGACTACACGAGCAGGGAGGAAGCTTTCTTCCCCCTCTGGAACCGCTGGTACGTCCTGCTAGTGCTGGCCCTGCTTCCGGCCCTGTACTGGTGGGTGCGCCGCCGCAACGGATTACTGTAAACGACCCCATGAAGGAAAAGGACTCCAACACTCCGGCTTCATCCGCCTCCCGGTCCGCTCCGGGATTCCGCGGACTGTTTTCCGCCGTTCTGCGCCGGGAGAGACGCCGGGCTCTGGCCGCCGCCTGCTCCCTGTGGGGGATGGCGGTCATTCTGGCATGCGGCCTGTATGTCCTGGCCGACGTTTATTCCCCCCTGGAGAATAAGACGCGGGAATGGGCCTCCCCCGTTCTGGCGCTCCTGCTGCTGGTTCTGCTGGCCGCACTGCTGGCGCATGCGTGGCGCAGGAATCCGGCGGACCTGGCGCGCAAGGCGGATTCCGCCAACCATGACGCCCGTCAAACCGTGCTTTCTTTCTGGGAAATGAGCCGGAGCCCTCTTGCGGCGGAGTCTTCCGGCCATTCCCTGGGAGCTTGGCTGATGGGGGAAACGGAGCGCGCCGCCCGTTCCCGGCTGGAGCAATACGCGCAGAACGACCGTCTGTGGCGCCTGTTGAAAAGAAAATCCGTATGGGGCCTGCTTTTGCTGCTGGCCCTGTGCGCGGCGCTGGCCTCATGGAACCGGGACGCGGCCGGAGTGCTGTACGGCAGGCTGTGCACTCCGTGGGAGGACATACCGCCCCTTTCCCCCTACCGTTTTGAACTGGTGGACTCCCCTTCTTCCGTCGTGTACGGTGAGGACGCCCTGATGCAGGTGCGCGTCACAGGGGCTCCGCTGACTTCTCCCGTGGAAATATGGGTCAGGCCGGACGGCCATCCTGTCCAGAAGCTGGCTGCGTTCCGCGACCAGTCCGGCATTTGGGCCAGAAGGCTGGAAAAACTGACGGCTCCGTGCCGGATCGCCTTCGCCACTGCCGGCGGAAAGGCCAGGAGCGAATGGTTTCCGCTGGAAATCAACTACCAGCCCAAGGTGGCGGGCGGCACCGTGATCGTGTCCCCGCCGGAATATACCGGTCTGCCGCCCGTGGAATATCCCCTGAACGGCCAGGATGTGACAGTGATTGACGGCGGCACGGCGGATTTCATTCTGGAAAGCAATCGTCCTCTGATGTCCGGGAAAGCCGTCTTTACGCCGGACAGGAAGGACCTGGAGCCGCAAACCGTGCAGGGAGTCCTTCTGCCGGACGGCCGCATTTCCTTCCCCCTCCGCGTGCGCCAGTCAGGGACGGCGTCCATCCAGATGACGGATTACCGGGGGACCGGGATGGCGCGGCCTCTGGAAAACCGCGTCAGGGTGAATGCGGACGCCCGTCCGTCCGTGGTTATTCATGCCCCCGCTCCGGTTTCCGTGGCCCTGGAAGACGTGGTGATTCCCTTCCATGCGGAGGTGCAGGACGACTACGGCGTCACCCGTGTGGCGTGGGTCAGGAGCGTGAGCGGCTCCCGCGCGCGTTCGCTTGAGATGCCTGTGCCGGAAGCGTCCAAAAAGTCCCTGTTCCTGGCGGAACAGCTTTCCCTGCCGGCGCTGGGGGCCAGGGCCGGGGATGTGCTCCAGTTGTCCGTGGAGGCCCGCGACGCCAATCCCTACCTGCTGAACATGACGGTTTCAGAACCTGTCACGGTGCATGTCATCAGTGAGGAACAGTACCGGGAAATGCTGCGCATCAGGACGGGCGTGGATGAGTTCGTCAACAAATACCGCCTTTTGGCCCAGTCCATTGACGATCTGGTCCGGGAATTGGACAGGGCGAAGAAAGCCAATCCGTCCGGACTGAGCCGGGAAGAAGCCGTCCAATTGAAGGAAAAGCATGCGGAAGTCAGAAAACTGGCGGAAAAGATGGCGAAGGATTTTCCTATTTTCGACACGGACGGTAAACTGTCGGAAACGGCTTCCTCCTTGGCCGGAATCATTGCGAAGAATGAGGAAGATCTTTCCGGGGAACTTCCCGGAACTCAGGAATCCACCCAGGAGTTTTTCCGGACCATGCGCGACAGGCTGCGCGCTCCGCAGGAGGAAACGGCCCGGCAGAGCGGAGAAGCGGAAATGGCCGCGAAAGTCATGCAGGGATACGGTCTGATCATGGAATTCCGCCGTCTGGCGGATTCCCAGAAGGAAACGGCGACCATGCTGGGGCGCTTTTTGTCCGAACGGAAGGAGGGCCGTCCCGTGACGCGGGAGCAGTTGAAGGCTCTGGGCGAGTCCCAGAAGGAAATACTGGCCCTGTACTGGCTCTGGCACAGCAGGGCTCCCGCCGTGATTTCCGCCATTCCGGAGGAAGCAGGGGAATTCAAGCGGGAGATGGCCGCCTTTATCCAGGCATGCCTTCAGGCGGGTATTGCGGAACTCATGGAAGAGAGCGCCTCCGCCTGTTACGCGGGCAAGCCCGCGGCAGCGGCGGACAGGGCGCAGAGAGCCTGGGAAATCATGATGAAGCTGCTGGGGGAAAACCCCGCCGCATCAGCAGGAGCATGCTCCGTAAGCGGCATGAGCCGGGAATGCGCCGGAGCCATGCAGCAGCTTTTGAATTCCATGCTGAGCAGAAGGCAGGGAAGAGGCGGATTTGGGGGCGGACGGGGGGATGGCGGGGACGGCCTGATGAATGGAGCCCCCATGTTCGGCCCCCAGAGGGAGAAGTTCCAGCAGTCCCGCCCGTCCCGGGAAGGAGCGGGCGAGGGTCCGCAGAAGGGGGAAGGCGGGGACGGGACCGCAACGAATGCCCGGCATTCCTCTTCCGGCCATAAGGATGAAGAAGCCGGGCGCAAGCAGGAAAAAACGCCGGGGGACGGCCTGGGCAGTCCGGCCATGCAGCAGGTGCCCGGCCTTTACCGGGATGCCGTCAGGCAATACTTTGAACAACACAGGCAAAACGAGCCAAAATAATGAAAACGACCCTTAAACGAATGATGACGGCGGTTCTTGCCGCGCTGTTCCTGTATCCGGCGGAAAGCCGGGGAAAGGAAGGCGTGGTTCAGTGCGGCAACCTGATTTATGCGGGTACGCAGACTTCCCGTTGCTTCAGTGACGAATTCCTGTCCACCGTCCAGCAGAAAACCAGCATTTCCACCAGCAGGCGGTTCCGGGCCGTACGGCTGGACAATGAGGAACTGTTCCGCTTTCCCTTTGTGGTGATGACCGGGGAAGGGGACTTCGTCCTTACGGCACGGGAACGGGAAAACCTGAAGAAATACGTCCAGTCGGGCGGCTTCCTGCTGGCTTCCGCCGGGTGCTCCAATGCCGCCTGGGACGCTTCCTTCCGCAGGGAGATGCGCACCATCTTCGGAGAAGCCGTTCTCAAGCCCGTGTCCATGCGCCATCCTGTTTTTTCAACCGTTTTCAATATCAAGCAGCTGGAAGCCGGGAAACAGGCCGCGAAAGGCCATTTGGAAGGCGTCACGCTGAATGACAAGCTGGTCATCATTTATTCCGCGGACGGCCTCAACGACAGCCGCCACTCCAAGGGATGCTGCTGCTGCGGGGGCAGCGAACTGGGAAACGCCCTTGAAATCAACGCCAATATTCTGGCTTACGCCCTTCTGCGCTGATGAAGCCCTTCCTGTTCCATTTCCTGTGCCTTTCCATGTTCCTTGGCCTGAACGCCGGGGGAACCGTTCTTACGGAAGAGCAGCTGATAGCGGCGGAACAGCCGTCCGCGCTGGTCAAGTTTCTGGAAAAGGAGGGGAAGGACCCGCGCCCGGACCTGGTGGCCATGCTGAAAAGCCAGCGTCTGGCCGTTCGGAGCAAGGCGCTGGACGCATTGGAGGACATGGCCGGGAACGATTTCGGCTTTGACCCCTGGACGGACCCGGACAAGGCCGACCCCGGCCCCCTTCTGTCCTGGGAAGCGTGGCTGAAACAGCCTTCCCGGGCCGATAACGGCGCGCAGGATGATACCCGCCTGTATTCCATGATTCTGACGGGAACGGAAAAGACAAGGGAAAGCGCGTGCCGGGCTCTTCTCTCCCGCAAGCGGAAGGCGCTGGAATTTCTGACGGGATATCTGGCAAAGCATCCGGAACTGGATGCGGATACGGAACGGGCCATCCGGCAGGCGCGTTTCCGGATACAACTGGATGAAGTAACGCCGGACGCCTCCCTGCTGGCGCGCAAACTGGCCGGCAGCCACCGGAACGACATCATCGACGCTCTGGAAGCTCTTCGAAAGAAACCCGTTTCCACCTTGCCCGTCATTCATGAATTCCTGGATCACCGCGATCCCCTCGTCCGGGAAGTGGCAGTGGACGTGTTCCTGCAAAACGGCAAAAAGAACGCCGTGGACCATATCGCTCCCCTCCTGGAACGGGAAACGGATGAAAATGTGCTGCAAATCGCGTTCCGGAGGGCCAGCGACAATGACGATGAGGAATCCCGGGCGGGACTGGAAAAGCTGCTGGTCAGGCATGCCTCTTCGGAGTCGGAAGACCTGTGCCTGGCCGCCTTGAAGTCCCTGTCGGAAATCGAAAAGCTCCAAACGGCCATTGATCCCGAACAGCTTTTGAAATTGTTCCGGCACCCTGAATGGAGAATCCGCCATCAGGCCCTGCTGTATGCCGGAAAACACAGGATCGTCCAGCCTCCCCTGGACGGGAAGCTGGGAGAAATACGCGCGGCGGCGGTCAGGAGTGGCGTTGTCCGGCCCTCTTCTGCGGAACTCCTGTATCCGCGCGTGGTGGAGATGTTCCGGGATGAAGACGAATCCGTGCGCGCAGCGGCGTTTCTGGTGGCGGCGCGGATGAAAAGTGCCGCACTGGCTCCGGCTCTGGAACAGCTTGCATTCGACATGCCGGACATGGCCCCCGTCATCCTGTATGCCATGATGGCCGGAAACGCGGAGCTGAGTCCCGCCATGCAGGCCATGCTCAAGAGAATGCCCGCGGAAAAGGTGAACGTGCTGGTCCGTCAGGAAGACCAGTGGGAAAACATGCTGACGGCTTCCGATCCCAATGATACGGCCAAACTCGTCATCCGGTGTCTGCTGGAACATCCGGACCCGGAGGTGAAAAGCATTCTGGCTGTCATGGAGGCGGGCCGCCTGGATGAAGATTCTTCCCCTGAGGCCTGGAGATTTGTGCTGGACCGGCTGAAAGATTCCTCCGTTCCCCTTGAAACAAAGGAGAAAATGGTTTCTGCCATGTCCCTCACCTACGGGGAAATCAGCAAATTGTGCAAACTGGCCATTCTCGGTGATATCAAGGTTGATCCCAATGACTCCTGGGAGACTCAAAAAATCAAAAAACTTAAAAAAATACAGTCTTTCGGAGTGGAACTGGTGAATATACTGAGAAAATTTTCCACGCTGGAGGATGAGGAATATTCCGGATTGAAGAACAAATGTATCCGGAGCCTGCTGCAATACGGGGATGAGGAAGCGTTCCGCAGTGTTTTGTCTTCCTACCGCACTCTGTCCCAGGAGATGCGGTTTGAAATTGCCTACAGGATAAATAATGAAAAGGATTTCCTGTTCAGGAACCTGCCTCTCGTGAAGCTGGTGGCGCAGGATGAGGACCCGGAAGTCCGCGAACGCATGAAGTCATTTTTTGAAAAGGTCTGTGAATATTATTCTTCCAGCAAAAGGGAAGAATCCAGAGGAAGGAAGCTCACCATCCTGAATAATTCCCGGAGGAACGCGGAGATGCAGGCATTTCTGGACGAAGTGTTCACGCAAAAGTACGGCGACCAGTACTGGACGTATTTCCTCAGGAATTTCCTGGGCAGTTACGAGATTTCCAGGCTGTTTGAAAGGATTCCGCCGGACAGGTATTCCATCTTTTTCCCGCGGAAGTACATACGCGGCGTGGCGGATGATCCCGCCCGTTCTCCATGGCAGCGGGCTTCCGCGGAATTCGCCCTGTTCCTGCAGGAGTATCCCCATGCCGTTTTCCCTCCCGCCGGAGTTGATGAAAACCCGGTTCTCGCGTCCCTCAGGACTTTTCCGCAGGGTATCCGGGAGATTCCGGAATGGATCGTTCAGACCCTTTCCTCTCCCGACCCCATGGTCAGATGCAACGCCATCACCCTGCTGATGCCGTTAAGCGGGATCAAAATGGCGCTCAGGTCGCCTGAGGGGGAACTTCTGGAAGGGGATTTCCCCGCGCTGAGGCGGCTTTACGAGAAATCCTACCTGGGCGGCAGGAAGGCGGAAAAGTCATCCCTCCTTCCGGATGTGCTGGCCTCCCTTTCCCGGCTGGCCGTCAAGGACCCGGATCTTCGCGTGCGGGTTTACGCCTCCTTGGCACAACTGGTGGCTTCGCGCAAGTGCGATGTGGACGCCTTTTGTGCGATACTGGGGGAGGTTTCCCGGAAGAATGAGGAATTGGAGGAACAGGGCCGGTATAACAATGAATGGGACAAGCTTCTCGATTATTTCCAGAATGTGTTTACGGACCGTTTACAGAGTCGCGAATATGAAATGTACGAGAACTTTAGCGGCGGAGGCACCATGTTTGCCTTTGAACCGCCGGATCCTCTCCCTGGCAAGGGCAAGCTGACGGAAGAGGAACGCCGGTTGTTCGTCCGCGTCTCCACCGAGGTGCTGAAGGACATGTACTGGTCTTCCTCCCTGACGCGCAAGTACGGAGCCGCGGCTGTTCCGGCGGTCATGAGCTTTGCGTCCATGATGCAGGGCTGGGAAAAAGCCGCACCGGCGGCGGAGACGGATTCCGTTGTGGTCCGGGAGGCGGCCGGGACACATCCCCCCGATCCGAATGCGCCGTTCCTGGTCGTTTTCTTTGAGAAAAGCGGCTGCGACGAATGCGCCAGAGTCATGCGGGACCTGGAAAGCCTGCGCCGGGAATATCCCGCCATGCAGTTGGAGACTTATTCCATCACGGATGACCGGGGAACGGAATTCAACGCGCTGCTGTCTTCACGGTTCAAGATTCCCCAGCGGGACAGGCTGATTGCCCCGTCCGTATTCGGCGCGGCGGGCGGCCTGATGCGCGACCGTCTGACCTCCGGCAACTTGAAGGCCCTGCTGGAAGATTCGAGAAGGCAGCCGGAAAGCGGCATCCGCCCGGACGGAACCCGGCCCGCGTGGGCCATGATGGACCGGGAAGCCATGAAACAGGCAGGGAAAGAGGTGCGGGACACGTATGAAAGCCTTTCCCTGGGCGTGGTGCTGCTGGGCGGCCTGATAGACGGCGTCAACCCGTGCGCGTTCGCCACTCTGATTTTCTTCCTGTCCTATCTGCAGATTGCGCGGCGCTCCCCGCGGGAGCTGCTGCTGACGGGGGGCAGCTTCGTCCTTTCCGTTTATCTGACGTACTTCGCCATCGGCCTGGCGTTTCATGAACTCATCGGGCAGTTGCAGGCGTGGTCTTCCCTGAAAATGGTCATGGACGTCCTGTTCTCCCTGCTGGCCCTGCTTGCGGCCGTCCTTTCCTTCCGGGATGCGTGGCTGGCCCGCAGGGGACGGCTGGCGGACATGTCGCTGACTTTGCCGGATTTTCTGAAGAAGCGCATCCGCCGGACGGCCAGGGAGCAGAGCAAGTCCACCCGCTTCATCGTGGCGGCGTTCGCTGCCGGGATCGTCATTTCCGCGCTGGAACTGGCCTGCACCGGGCAGGTGTACGCTCCCATCATTTACCAGATCAGGCAGGGGAGTTCGTCCGCCGTGGGTATGCTGGCCCTGTACAACCTGGCATTCATCCTGCCCCTGCTGCTCATTTTCTTCCTGGCCTACCGGGGGATGAAGGCGGAGGCCCTGATCCGCTACCAGCAGAAGCACGCCTTTCTGGTGAAAATGCTGCTGGGCGTCCTTTTCCTGTGCCTGGCTGCCATCATCGTCTGGGGTGCGGTACGCTGACGCGGTTCTTCTTTAACCGCGTGGAGCGCCGCCTGCCATGCGGCCATCTGGGCCGGCGCCGCAGGACGCTCTTTCCTGGCCTGTTGCTGGCTCCCGTTCCCGTCCGCGCTGGGGAGGGATTTAAAGACCGATTTGCGGGTGTTCCATGATTTTCAGCGCCTCAAGGGCATGCGGCATTTCCCGAACATGGATAGTCGGCTCGTGCCATACGGTATAAGGGCATGAGGAAGGCGGACCCGGAAAGTCCGGATTCCGCCTGATGAACGGATGGAACGGGAGCGTTCCTGGGCTTTATTCCCCGCAGCCGCCGTCCTTGTAGCCGCAGGAGCGGCAGGATTTGCACTTGCCGTCCTGGACGTAGGCCAGGGAATGGCACTGCGGGCAGAGGGAGGCTCCGTTGAGCATGGTGCCTTCCGGCGCTTTTCCGGCGGGAATTTCCGGCAGAACCGGATTCTGCTTGTGGGCCGGCGTACTAATGATGCGGGGAGGCAGGACGCTTACCGTGGTGTCCGGACTTTGTCCGGGCAGGCTGACGCTGGGGATGGAGAATACGTCCCGCAGGCGGTAGCCGTTGCTTTCCGGGAAGAGCCACGCCAGAATTTTGGCGATGAGGTCCACGACGGACGCGCAGGAGCGGATTTCCGTGCAGGTGTCCGCGTCCGTGTCGTCCCCCACGCGGCAGAAGCCGGAGGGCTCGAAGGAGTAGTTGCGGAAGCCCTTCACCACTTCCTTGAGGGGTACGCCGAACTGGAGCGCCGTGGAAAGGAGCTTGCAGTACGCTTCAAACATGCCGGAGGCGAAGGAGCCTACCTGGCCCAGACGCCCGAAGACTTCCCCGCAGGTGCCGTCCGCATAGACGCCCACCGTCAGGTAGCCCGTGAGCTGGCCGCCCACGGAGAATTTTACGGTCTGGCCCAGGCGGCGGCCGGGCAGTTTGCGCTGGCGCGGCTTGGACGCTTCCGCGATGATTTCGTCAATCGCTTCCGATCCGGCCCCTACGAGCTGTTCCCAGACGTGGTTGGCCTTGAACATGCGCGTTTCCGGCGTGTCCACTACGTACACGGCGTTTGCCTTGGATCCGGCCCGGAAGATGGCGATGCACTTGACGCCGAGTTCGTGGGACATGATCAGGGAGTCGTAAATATCCTGCACGGTGGCGGAGACGGGCATGTTCACCGTCTTGGAGCACGCGCCGGAGATGAAGGGCTGAAGGGCGCCCAGCATCAGTACGTGCCCGGCGGGGGTAATGGAGCGCACGCCGTTGCCGTTGGTGGCGGCGCAGTCGAAGACGGCCAAATCCTTCTTGTCCAGCCACGGGATGGATTCGATGTGGGCCGCGCCGTTCACGACGGTGAGTTCGTCCGCGGTCAGCACGGACATGTTGGCCGGGTTGCTGATGTAGGCCACCTTTTCCTGAATTTCGCTGCGGGATTCCGTGCCGGAGAGGAGGCGGCGCCACGCCAGGCGCACGGGGCCCGCCTGGTCGTTGCAGGGGTCGATGATGAGCTGGTTGACGACGGAGTCCATGTTCCCCTGAAAGGCGGAAATCAGGCCGTCCAGGCCGGCCACTTCCAGAGCGGCCTCATTGACGAAGTCTTCCGGATAGCCCAGGGAGCGCAGGCCCTCCAAGGCCAGGCGGTTGAACATTTTCAGGGAGCCGCCGCCCGCAAGCTGCTTCCATTTCACCAGCGTGTAGTCCGGCTCGATGGAGGTGGTGCCTTCGTCATAACAGCCCAGCGGGGCGGAAATAGTGCCCGTGGGGGCCATGACGGAAACGAAGGCGTTGCGGTGCGCGGTGGCCTTGGCCGCCCTGGCCCACATGGCGGAGGCGGCTTCCGCCAGTTTGGCGGCGGGGGCGATGCGCTCCTTGTTCATCTGGGTGGGCGCCTTGAAGCTCTTGAGGTAGGCATGCAGGGCGTAGGAGGCGGTCAGCCCCTGCGCCTCCGGCAGGACGCCTCCGGCATTGGCGATGATGTTGTCGATCATGTCGTCCAGGGCCTTGGCGTCCTTCTGGGCGGGCAGGGCGACGGCCAGCTTCTGGGCCGCATGGTGCAGGCGCAGCACGGCCAGCAGGTCCTTCTTGCTGGCGGGGTACTCCACATAGGAGCCCAGTTCCGCGCCCATTTCCGCGGAAGCCGTCCAGCAGGCCGCCGTCAGCGCGCTGCAAAGCTGGGAGGCGATCCAGCGGCCTTCGTCGGAGTCGTACGGTACGCCCAGGGCCATCAGGGAGCCGCCCACGTTGGCGAAGCCGATGCCGGTAGTGCGGTACTTGTACGTGCCTTCCGCGATTTCTTCAATCGGGAAGCCGCCCCGTTCCACGTTCAGGTCCGCGCAGACCATCGCCAGGCGCGCGGCGTGGGTCAGGGCGTCCGCATCGAAGACGGGCTTCCCGTCCTCACCCTTCGTCAGGAAGCGGTAGGCGTTGAAGGAGGAAAGGTTGCAGCTCGTGTTGTTCAGGAAGACGTATTCGGAGCAGGGGTTGGACGTGGTGATGGAGCCGATGGATTTGACCGGGTTCCAGAGGTTGATTACGTCGTTGTTGTGCACGCCGGGTTCCCCGTTTTCCCAGATGGATTTGGCCATGGCTTCCAGCAGTTCCTGAGCCCGGAAGGTCTGTTCGATGTGGGCGGGGTTCGTGACCCAGCGCGTGTAGGTGTTGCCGTTGTTGGCCAGCGCCTGCCAGAAGTCCCCCTTTACGGAAACGGAGTGGTTCGCGTTCTGGTGGGAAAGCGTTTCCCCGTACAGCAGGGCGTCCATGTGGGGGTCAAAGCTGTTTTTGGTAGCCAGGGGCAGGGAAAGGATGACGCGGGCCGCGGCCTTTTCCGCAGGGGTGCCGGCCACCAGCTTGGTTTCCGCAATTTGCTTGAGTTCCACATGCACGTTGTGTTCCCGCAGGATCACCTTGGCGATGTCTTCCTGGCGGTTTTTCGTGTTGATGAATTCGAAAATGTCCGGGTGGTCGCTGAACATCAGCACCATGCGGGCGGCGCGGCGCGTCTTGCCCCCGGATTTGATGGCGCCTGCCATGCGGTCCCAGCCGCGGTCAAAGGAGATGGGGCCGGAGGAACGGCCCTTGCCGCTGATGGGTTCCTTGGAGGAGCGGAGAGTGGAAAGGTTGATGCCCACGCCGGAACCGGACGCAAAGATGCGGCCTTCCGTGGTCAGGTGGTCCAGAATGTCCTCCATGCTGTCCCCCACTTCCGTCAGGAAGCAGGCGGAGCACTGCGGATATTCATAGGTGGACTGCACCGTGTAGGTTTTCAGATTATTCTTGGAGCCCTTGGCGTGGTAGGCCTTGTTGCCGTGGCCGGTATAGTTTTCCCGCAGGTCCGGGCGCCCCCAGCGCCACTGCTCCCAGTGGCCGATGTTGAACCAGACGGGGGAGTTGGGGGCCCAGATTTGCTGGACGAGCATGGCCTTGATTTCCTCATTGAAGATTTCCGCGTCCTCCAGCGTGGCGAAGTAGCCTTCCTCCCAGCCCCAGACGGTGTAGGTGTTGGAAATGCGGTCATAGATGTTGCGGAAGCTGTCTTCGTATTCCAGGGAGCCCGGCTCGCTGCCGAAGAGGTATTTGTCCGCCGTGATCTTTACGGCGTTGTCGTCCCAGTGGGCCGGGGCTTCCAGGCCCAGGCGCTCGTAAATGGTTTTTCCGGTTTTCCAGTCCATGATGCGGACGTCGCGCCGCGCCCAGTCCACTTCATCATAGGGATGAACCTCGTTATGGGAAAATCTTCTGGTGAATTTCAGGCCGCCCAGCAGGTCCTTCCTGGGGGGGAGGATGATTTCCTGTCCGGTGCGTAATTTGAGCGTAATTTGCGAGTTGTCAGTAGTCATGGTTTGCGAAGTGAAAGGTACTGAGGGCGTTGCTTCGTCGCGGTGTTGGGGGCGGCGCGTAACGTTTGCATTATCTACTGAAAAAAAATCGCGATGAAAAGGAAATATTGTACGGATATTTTTAATGCATACCACATATGGTAGTATTGGCGTTGTTTCCAAGGGATTTCCGTCCGGTCTTGCGGACATTTTTTTTGTCTTCCGAATTCAACTTTTTTTGCTTGACGGGAATGCTCTTCCGGGGACGTTTTTTCTTCTTTTCCCCTGCTTCCTTTCATCATGAAAGAGCTATGAAACGGCAGCGGTTCCGGACGGCGGAATTTCCGGCGGACGGCTGGCGGGAATGCTTGTTTACGTGGAAGGCGGATGAGGGGGCGCCGGTCCGCCTCCGGAGAAGGAAGATTATTCCTTGAATGTTATTAATGAGATGGATATAGTGTTATCTAACATGAACTACCCTGTAATTTTTCTCCTGTTCTGCTGGGGAGCCGCCGATTCCGGCGTTGCTCTGCCGGAACCCTTTCCCGAAGTCCGCGGTCCTGTTTACGGGTGTGGCGTCACTCCTCAGGGAAGGAGCCGCGGGACGCGGCTTTCGCGGGAATGGAAAAATCCTGGCCGGCTCGGAACCGGAACGGCGGAAGGAAAAGAGGGCGGCCAATGGCTTCAGGACCCTTTTTCCCGGGATTCCGACATGGGGCGCGTCCGGTATCAATGGAGCTACAGGAACGGCCGCCTGATGAAGGTTCCCCATGCACTTGCAGTTCCGGATTTTTGTTTTTCCGGCAGATTGCCCTGTGCGGTGGATCGTGAAGAGTTGGAAGACGCCCTGGAAGATACGCTCATCGTTGCGGAAAATCCTCTTCCGGAGGAAGGACGTCCCCCTATTTTTCTTTACCGGGGGAAGGTTTGCCATTCCCTGGATGAGGTCGGGAAAAATGCCGGAGTCTTGTCCATCCTGTATGTTGTTTTCTCTCCGGATGTGGCCGAAGAGGAACAGGCTTCCGTTCGGGCGGCATTTTTTGGGGCAACGGATTTTTATGTGATGAAAGACATGTTCAGCGCCGGCCGGCGGCGGGCTCAGGGGGAAGACATTTTCCTTTCCGGTGCCCGCCAGGAAGAGACCGTTGTGTTCATGGAAGGATTGGGGGCTGTTCCCGTCTCCTTGTTCATGACGCCGGATTGGGCGGTCGGCGAAGTCCGGAACAGGGAGAAGTTTTTCCAGCCTCCGGCCCGGGGAATTGCTCATGATTCCCTGTCGAAGGTTCGTTCCCGTTCCGTTATTCCGGATTGAAAGAGGGGCGGAGGCAAGCGGACGGACTCCGGCGGTCCGGAAAATGAACCTTGATGAACGGATGGAGAGGCATTATTTTAACGGCATGAGACTGGCTTCTCTCATTTGTCTGGCTGGCGCCGTGGGCTGTGCGCCGTGCATGGCCGCCGCGCCGCCGCCTCAGGAACAGCCCGCTGCGGAAAAGACCCGGCAGGATGCCCCGCGCCATGTCGCGGTCCAGAGCATAGCCCCGGTGCCCGGGTTGCCGGTTCCCATGGATTTGACGCAGGCGGACGGCATCCGCCTGGATGCCCTGGACCTGACCGTTGCCCTGAAGCAGCATCAGGCTTTCCTGATTTACACCTGTGCCCTGGACATTCCCAAAGGCATCAAGGGGAAGACCATTCCCGTGGGCGTTCCGTTCCGGTACAGTCCCCCTGACGAACGGGCCAACGCCGCCAGTCCGGAGCCCATACGCAATCTTCCCTTCACCAAGGCGGTGCTGGATTCCGTGGCATCCGTGGACGATTTGAAGTGCGATTCCTCCCTTACCGAGGGACGCCACCAGCAGGCGGACGCGCCCACCATGGCTCCCGTGGCCGGCATTGCCCACTGGCTGGTGGCCCAGGTTCCCAACAAGCCGGGAACGCACGTGCTGACTTTTCAGTTTTCCGTGCCTTACACGCAGGATATCAGCATCACCCCAGGAACGGAAGTCAGGATGGGTGAACCGCGCCTGACGCTGCTCACTTCTTCCGTCATGACCTGGACGGGCGGAACGCCCAGGGCGGTGGTGAACGTGTACAGCTCCGAGATGACCAACCAGTCCGTGAAGCTGGACCCTTCCGCCGATGCCAAGTCCATCGTCACGACGCCCAAGGGCGTTTATACCTGGTCCCTGCTGGGGGCGGACGGCCGTCCGTACGCGCCCTCCGTGGTGCTGACTCCCGGCCCAGGCTGGACGCTGGACAAGAATGGCCATGTCACCATCCGCGGGGAGAAGGGTTCCCTGACGGACCAGTACGACATTACGGCCAGTTCCACCCTGGAAAAGGACCCTTACGGCAATCCCTGCTTCCCGGACAATCTGAAACACGGCCAGGGATACTGGGCGGAGGGCGTTTCCGGAGACGGGCAGGGGGAAACCCTGGAGGTGAAGCTTAAGAATCCGGGCCGTTTGCTGGGAATCATGCTGGAATCAGGTATTTCCCCGGTAACGCTGCCGGAAAACGATACGGAGGCTCGCCGTCATCCGAATATTGCGTATTCCATGTTCGGCCGTCCCAAAAGCGTCCAGGTAACGCTGAACGGGGAGTACACTTTTGACGCCACTCTGCGCGACGACTGGACGCCGCAGATTGTCATTCCCCCGTATTACAAGGCTCCCGTGCATACCATCAAGATCAGGATAGATTCCATTTATCCCGGGACGGCCACGGCGGATACCTATCTGGGCGTGCTCAAGCCGATCGTGAGATAGGGTAGATAGGGTAGATAGGGTAGATAGGGTAGATAGGGTGAGTGGCGCCGCTCTGGGGAGATTTTCCCTTATTTATTCATCCCGGTCCGGGACGGATGAAGGGAGCCTTTTTCCGGGGATGATGGAAGGGCTTTAACGGGAGGGGGCTGTTTTGTCCACGGAGAGGACCGTCAGCAGAATTCCCGTATCCGTGTAATGGATGCGCAGGGAGGCTTTTCCGGCGAGCGAGTTTTTCAACGGGGAATCACGGTATATTTCAGCGTCAAAAACGCGGCCTTCCGGCAGGTTGAAAAAAGTTCCCCCCGCAGTCTTTTTAAGGCTGTCCGCCAGGATAATCCGGTCGCCCGGTTCCGGGACATAGAAAAATTCGGGGTGCAGGAAAACGTTTTTCTCCAGTTCCAGCCCTCCCTCCGCCTTTATTTTGGGAGACGCATTTTTGCCGTCCAGATGAACGGCAAGACGGGAATTCCGGCGGAAAACGGTTTTGCCGGAGATGGACAGGCTCCCGGAAGGGCCGAGAGCTACTTGCCCTTTCACGTCCATTCCCCCCTGGAGGGTGACGGGGGCGTTGAAGAGAAACGTGGAGCTGACGAGTGTTCCGCTACCGCAGCGGAGGATCAGGCTGCCTTTTCCGTGTACGGGGCCGTTGGCGCACAAGGTGGAACAGGGTTCAAACAGAGTCCAGGCGACATCGCCGCCTTCAAGCGCCATTTTCGTGTCAAAGACCATATCCATTCTTTCCAGCGCGGCGATTCCGCTCCGTATGGCCAGCGTTTTATCTCTGCCTTCCAGGTGGAAGAATTTTCCTTTCCCGACGGTGAGGGAGTCCACGACGGCGTCTCGGTCCAGAAGCAGGCTGCTTGTCCTTTCCCTGTTGAACCAGACGTTGGCTCCGTCCGGGGGCGCCAGCCGGGCGATTTTCCTGCCGGAAGGCAGGACGGTTTCCCATTGGCGGTCGCTCCATTTTCCGTCGGGCGCGGTCCGGTAGGAATCAGGCAGGGAGTAAACCCGCACATAGTCCACGTTCATGGCCGTTGGGCTTTTGTCCCTGCTGCCGTAGCCGTTTGCGGGGATGTCGCCTGCCCAGTTTTTATCCCGGATTTCCGAACTCAGGATGATGTATTCCGGAATGCAGGACAGGGCTTCCTGCGTTTTCCAGACTTCCTTTCCGTCCATATAGAACGTGCAGCCTCCGGCCGTCCGGAGCACGCCGTAGGTGTGATAGCCTTCCAGAAGTCCGGTTTTGTGTTGTTTTGCCGTTGATTTGTGGTGTTCCCCGTAGCCGTGGTAGTGGATGGCCTGGTTGGTTTCGTGTCCGTTGGCGGGGTTGGGCCTGTATTCCACAATGTCTATTTCCGTGCCGTATTTTCCCGTGTTGCCCACGGTGGAAATGCTGTCGCTCTGGAGCCAGAAGGCGGACCACATGCCGGAGGAGGCATTCCTGTCTCCGGTGAACTCAATGGAAGCCTCGTAAAAGCCGTATGCCCGGTCCAGGCTTTTCTTTTTTGTGGCAATCATTCCGGTATGATGTTTGCCGTTTTCCGTATAGGTGCGGATGCTCAGAATTCCGTTGTCCACGGAGACGGCCTCCGGGGTGTTCACGGCGTCGTGGCGCGGTCCGGTCTGGCGGTAGGACCATTTTTCCATGTCAAGGGACGCGCCTCCGAATTCGTCATTCCAGGAAAGGGCATACCCGGAGGGGAGGGGGGCGGAAGGCGGCGCCGCAGGTGGATGGGGAGGAGTAGCCGGGAAGAGGTGAAGAAGGAAGGAAAAGACCGTCCCGGCGGGGAGAAACAGGTAGAGATATGGAAACATGGAAGGATGATAGTGCAGGATGGCAGGGATGTTTTTCTGCGTAAGTTTTTCAATTCCGGAACAGGGAACTGCCCGTACGGCCCTTGGGATAATGGCGGAAGGGCAGTGTGAGCAGGTACATCAGGATCAGGGCCGGAATTTGCATCCACAGCAGGTACCAGGGCCACGCCCCCAACAGGTCCAGCACGGATCCGGAGGCGGGCGTGGAGACCGTAAAGCCGTAATTGGTGCCGAGGAATTTGTTGACGGGATGCACTGCGGCCAGATACAGGTTGGCGAAGAGGAGGGCCCACAGGAAGTCCCACCGCGCCGGCTTCCATTGCAGGGCCAGGGGCAGGTAGAGAGCCGCAATGACCGTAATGCCGTGGGAGAAGAAGAAGGCGAAGTACGTCCATGACGGGAAGTCGTGGGCCACGGAAGGCGTCACCAGCCCCTGAAGAGTGGCGCACAGCACACAGTAGTACACGATGGAGCGCAGAATGCGGGAAGGTATCCACAGGCTCAGGGCGCAGGCCACCTGCATCACGGAGCAGAAGTGCACGGGCAGCATCCATTCCCAGGGTTTGTCAGGTTCGTCGAAAAGCAGGGCGATCATGTCCGGAACCAGGCTCAACAGGCACGCGGTGCCCAGCCAGAGCGTCGTGCGGTTTCTGACGGATTTTTTGTAGGATTGTCCCAGTTCAACAATGCACAGGCCCGCCGCCAGCAGAACGGCCAGGGCCGCCCAATGGGACATTCCTCCAAATTCCAGTGGCGGCACGCTGTTCATTCAGTGACTACCATAACAGAGACGGGACGGTCAAGGCAACCGCGAAAACGCGGAATCCGGATGGAAAGGTTCAGTCTTGCAAATTCGCCTTTCGCGGGCATACTTGCCTCCGTGATGAGGCAGGGAGCGTTTATAGTGATCAGCGGGCTGCTGCTGGCCGCACTGGCCGGCTGCGACGATTCCAATGACCGGCGTTCCCGCTATGCGGAGAAGAAGCCCGCTCCGCGCCCGCTGGAGCGGAATTTTGACCCTCCCAGACAGGTATTGCCGCCTTCCGCCCCCAAAAAGAAGGAGCCCGCATGGATGGATTACCGGGGGGAGGACATGCGGCAGTTGACGGAACTTTCCGGGCGCAGGGTGCTGGTCGTTTTTTACGCCCCGTGGAGTTCCCAGGCCATGCAGTACGTCCAGGCGGTCAAATCCTATGCCGAGGCGCAGGACGGGAAGGTCTTTGCCGTGTTGATTGACGCGGACGCGCATCCGGAGCTGGCCCGCAAGTATGATCTGGAAGCGGTTCCGCTGACGGTCCTGTATCTGGAGGGAATGAAGCTCCGTGAGATGGTGGGCGGCGTTTCCGCGGCCCGTCTGGACCAGTTGATTGAACAGACCGTGCGGGTGGAATAAATGCATTCCCCGGTTTCCTGCACGGAGCAGGCGGGATTTGGAAGAAACGCAGGTTTTGCGCCGCTTTCCTCAGGAGGATGGTCCCCTTTTACCGTTTATTCTGTGGACAGGGAACGGAAGCTTTACCTGTGTTAAGGCAGGAGGGATTAAAAGGTGATGTTGACGCTGTCCCCCGCTTTCATGACCACATCTTTTTTCCTGCCCTGGTGCATGAAACGGAATTTCCCGGGACGGGAGGCTTTGGCCGTGGCCTTGATGCCGCCGTCCTTCCAGGACAGGTCGACCGTAAGGCCCCCGCGGGTGCGGAGTCCCGTGGCCGAACCCTCCGTCCATGAGTCGGCCAGCGCCGGGGCGAGCATGATGACGCGGTAGCCTTGCTGCTCAATCTGGCTCTGGATCAGGCATTGGGCCAGGCCGGACGCCATGCCGAAGTTGCCGTCGATCTGGTAGGGGGGATGCATGTCGAAGAGGTTGGGGTTGATGTATTTTTTCAACTGCGTGTAAATGCGTTCCTCCGCATCGTTGCCGCAGCCGAGCGTGGCGTACATGTTGATCAGCCACGCGGTGCTCCAGCCGGTGCATATGCCGCTTTTTCCGGTAAAGTCGCGGCGGTAGTCCACGGATTTTTTGACGGCGGCGGCGTATTCCGGGGTGTTCAGCACATCCCATTCGTTTCCCGGAAACAGGCCGTACAGGTGGCTGATGTGGCGGTGGCCCTTCTGGACTTCCTCAAAGGGTTCCTGCCATTCCTGGATGCGGCCGTCCTCCCCGATGGCGGGCTGGGGAATGCGCGGCAGGAACTGGCGGGCTTTTGCCAGGACGGGCGTATTGATTCCGAGTTCCCGGCACGCGACAATGTAGTTGCGCAGGGCTTCCCTGCCGAGCAGGAGGTCATGGGAACAGCCGTTGGAGACGGAGAGGTTGAATTTTTTTCCTGTCTTGTCCTGGACTCTGAAAACGTTTTCAGGAGAAGTCCCCGGGCCGGAGACATAGCGCCCTTTCTTGTCCTTCTGGAACCAGGACATGATGAACCGGGCGTTGGATTCCAGGATGGGAAGGGATTTTTTCAGGAACGCCTTGTCCCCCGTAAAGCGGTAGCTGTCCAGCAGGTGGGCGCAGGCCCACGCTCCATTCATCAGGCTGGCCGAGAATTCGGGTTCGCTCCCGGCATAGTAGGTTTCCTTCCAGCAGTCCACATTGTGGGCAAAACAAAAGCCGTCAAGTTTCAGGAAACGGGCGAATTTTTCACCGCCGGGCTGAAGGCTGACCACGAATTCAAGGAAGGGGCGGTGGTATTCCCCCAGTCCGGTGACGTCGGCCGGCCACTGGTTCATCTGGCAGTTGATGTTCAGGAAGAAACATCCTCTCCAGGCGGCGTTGAGGTCCGGATTCCACAGTCCCTGCAGGCCGCAGGGCAGCGCACCGGGGCGCGTGTTGGCAATGATGCAGTAGCGGCCGAACTGGAAGAGCTGTTCAATCAGATCCGGGTCCTTGCCTCCCTGCCTGACCAGCTCAATGCGTTCGGGGGTCGTTTTTTGGGCAATTCCGGCGGGCGTGTCTCCAATGTCCACCTGGCAGCGCATCATGCGTTCCGAAAAGTATTTGGCCGTTTCCTGTTCCAGCTTTTTCCATCCTGCCCTGGAAGCGGCGTCCAGAATGTTCCGGTTGAGGACTCCCAGGTCGTTTTTCAGCGGACTGTCCGGTTTCCGGCTGTTGTAGTCGGTTTTCGTGGAGGAGAGGACAAGCAGTTCCTTGCAGTTGTCTATTTTGAGAACGCCGTTGTCCATGGAAGCGTGTCCGTCGATGACCTGCGCCCTGACGGCGTTTTCAAACCGGGTGCCTCCGTTGTGGCCCTGTCCCTGGAGAGTCCATCCGTCCCTGGCCGGAGTGATGACGGATTTTTTGTCCGGATGGCGCAGGGAGAGGGTGAGGGAGCAACCCTTGGGGAGGGAGCAGGTCATGCGGTAGGCGATGCAGTCGGTGGACGGGGCGGCGACGAGTTCCGTCTTCAGCGCCCCGTCCGCAAAATGGACGTCCATTTGGGCTTTCCCGTGTTTCATGTCCAGCTTTCTGGAGAAAGATGTGGAAGGGGGGAGGCCCTGCCACTGGACGTCCAGCAGGCCGCCCTGCTGGTAACTGCCGGAGGATGATTTGTTCGACTGGACTTTCCTGCGGAAGGTTTCGTCAGCCTTTTTATAATCTCCGCTGGCGCACAGTTCCCTGACTTCTTTCAGGCCTTCCGCCGCGCCCTCCCTGGGGACGATGTCTGATTTGGCAAAGATGCTTTCTTCATTGAGGACGAGAATTTCCCTGGAGAATTCTCCGTAGGAGAGGGCTCCCAGCCTGCCGTTGCCGACTCCGTAGCCCTGCGTCCAGATTTTCGCGGGCTCCTGGGCGGTCACTTCCATGGGGGCCGGGACTGCCTGGGCGTGGAGGGCAGCCGATGCCAGGATGAGAGTGAGGATGGGAGTCCGTTTCATAGTACAGGATATCCTAGTTGGAGCAGACCAGAATGCAAGATGAAAAGACCAGCATGGTGTTTCGGAAATTAGGAAAACCCCTGGCCGTTTTTTCTGCGTTACGTGCTGATTTTCAGATTTTATTTATTTTTCAGAAAAGGAATGGAATTCACAAGTGCCGGAAAAGAAAAAGGACGGAGCGGGCAAGCCGCTCCGTCCGGATGGGAAGTTCCCGGAGGCTCCATCAACCGGCCTTCCCGGAGAACAGGCTCTTCACCCATTCCCGGTAGCGCTGGAACATGGAGTACAGGGCCGGAATGAACAGGATGCCCACGATGGTGGCCAGGATCATCCCGTAAAAGGTGGTGATGCCGATGGCCTTGCGGCTTTCCGCTCCCGCCCCGGAGGCGATCACCATCGGGAACACCCCGATGATGAAGGAGATGGCCGTCATCATCACGGCGCGGAAACGCTGCCGGGCGCCTTCCAGGGCCGCCTGCTGGATGGGAATGCCGTGTTCGCGCTCCGCCTTGGAGAATTCCACCATCAGGATGGCGTTCTTCCCGGCCAGTCCCACGAGCATGACCAAGCCGAGCTGGGCGTAAATGCTCAGGGGCGTGCTGCAGATCAGCAGGCCGAGCAGGGCGCCCAGAAGAGCCACGGATACGGAGACGATTACGGAAATGGGGACCGTCCAGCTTTCATACTGGGCCACCAGGAACAGGTAGCCGAAGAGCAGGGCCATGCCCATCAGCAGGACGATCTTGCCGTCGTTCTGGCGTTCCTGGTAGCTCATGTCCGTCCAGGTGATGGAGTAGTTTTCCGGCAGCGGGATGGCCTCGATCTGGTTCATCAGGTCGCCGCTGCTGGTTCCCGGCCTGGTCTGCACGGTCACTTCCGCGGACATGAGCTGGTTGAACCGCGCGATCTGGCGGGGACCCACCATGTACGACAGGGTGGCCACGGAGCTGAGCGGCACCATTTGGCCCTGGTCGTTCTGGATGTAGGTGTTCATGATGTCGTTAATGGTGGTGCGGTCCTCCGGGGCGGACTGCATTTTCACCTTGAACGTGTAGCCGATGAGGTTGAAGTCATTGATGTACATGGAGGCCAGCTTGCTCTGAAGCGTGGTGAAAATGCGGTTGACGGGCACGTGCATGCTCTGCGCCTTTTCACGGTCGATGTTCAGGAAGAGCTGGGGCGTGTTCGCCTCATAGGAACTGCGCGGGAACAGCGCTCCCGGGAGTTTTTCAATCTGGTCGATCAGTTTTTCCAGCTCGCGTTCCAGATCCTTGGGTGTTTCATCCCCGGTGGCCTGGAGCATGAAGGAGACGCCCCCGGTCAGGCCCAGGCCCATGATGGCCGGAGGGCTGAAGACGGTGGCCTTGGCCGCGGGAATCTCGTCGCACAGGTTGGAGGCCTGATGGATGATGGAATCCACGGAGAGTTCCGGAGTCTTGCGGTCGTTCCAGGAATCAAGCTGGGCGATGCACATGCCCAGGTTTTCCCCGTTGCCGCCCATGAAGCTGAAGCCGGAGGTGGAGGAAACCTGGCGCACCCCGGGAATGCCCATGAGCTTTTGTTCCGCACTGCGCAGGGCCTGTTCCGTTCGGCCCAGGGTGGCGCCTGGGGCAAGCTGGATGTCGCAGAAGACGGTGCCCTTGTCTTCCTTGGGCAGGAAGGATTTGGGAACGGTTTCAAACAGCTTCCAGTTGGCGGCGAAGACCGCGGCCAGAAGAATCAGGGTGAGCCACGCGCGGCGCACCATGACGCCGGCGCACTTGATGTAGCTCCGGCGCGCCCATTCCAGGGAGGCGTTGAAGGGCCGGAAGAGGCTGAACCTTTTCTGCTTCTTCTCCTTCCTGTTCTTCAGCAGCAGCACGCACAGGGCGGGGCTGAGCGTCAGGGAGTTCACGGCGGAAAGGCAGAGCGCCACGCACATGGTTACGGAGAATTGCATGTAGATGTTGCCCACCATGCCGCCGAAGAAGGCGATGGGAACGTAAATGGCTACTGTCACCAGCGTGGTGGCGATGATGGCCCCCGTGATCTGGTGCATGCTCTTCTTGGTGGCCTCTTCCGGAGTCAGGTCCTCCGTTTCCAGAATGCGCATGGTATTTTCCACCACGATGATGCCGTCGTCCACCAGGGAGCCGATCACCAGGATCAGGCCGAACATGGTCAGCACGTTGATGGAAAAGCCCAGCGGGTACAGGATGGCGAAGGTGCCGATCAGGGAGACGGGAATGGCCAGGGCCGGAATGAGAGTGGCGCGCCAGTCCTGCAGGAAGATGTAGGTAATGCCCACCACCAGGATGAGGGCGATGATGAGCGTTTCCACGATTTCCGCCATGGTGGCGGAAATGTACTGCGTGGGGTCGTAGCTCACCTCATAGGAGACGCCGGGGGGGAAGCGCTTGGAAAGCTCCTGCAGGGCGTCCTTCACCCCGGTCATGGCTTCCATGGCATTGGCGTCGTCCAGGCGGTATACGGCCATGTTCACGGAGTCTTCCCCGTTGTTGCGGCTGCTGCCCGAGTAGGTTTCCGCGCCCAGTTCGATTCTGGCGATGTCGTCCAGGCGGGTGACGTGGCCGTCCTGGCCCGTGCGGACGATGATCTTGCTGAATTCCTCCACCGTCTTCAGGCGGCCGGTGACGTTCACCTTGTACTGGATGAAGTTGTTTTCCCCTTCGGAACCGATAGAACCGGCGGCGGCCTGGACGTTCTGCGCCTTGATGGCGTTGGAGACGTCATCCGGCGTGATGTTCAGGGCGGACATGCGCAGGGCGTCCAGCCAGATGCGCATGCTGTAGTTTTTTTCCGGCATCAGGTTGATGGCGGAAATGCCCGGCACGCGGGCGATCTCGTCCTTCACCCTGGATTTGACGAAGTTGTTCAGCTCCAGGGAACTCATGTTGGTGGAGCGGAAGGCGAAGAAGCCCAGGATGTCCGAGGAACGCTTCCTGATCTTGATGCCCTGGTCCGTCACTTCCTTGGGCAGCTTGTATTCCACCCGCTTGAGCGCGTTCTGGACGTTCACCATGTTGATGTCCGAGTCCGTGCCGCTCTTGAACGTCAGGGACAGGGAATAGCCGCCGGTGTTGTCCGACTTGGAGGAGAAGTAGATCAGGTTTTCCAGGCCGTTGAGTTCTTCCTCAATGGGGGAGGCCAGGGTCTCCATCACCACCTGGGCGCTGGCCCCCGTATAGGTGGCCTGCACGTTGATGCTGGTGGGGGCGATTTCCGGATATTCCGCCACGGGCAGCTTTTCCAGGCAAAGCAGCCCGGCCAGCACCATCAGGATGGCGATGACGATGGCGAATTTGGGACGTTTGATAAACAGGTCCGCAATCATGGAAACATCAGTTTTGAGTGGAATATACGGGGTTCACCTTGGCGCCTGGACGCACCTTGTGCATGCCGTCGATGACGATGACTTCCCCTTCCTTGACGCCGGAGCTGAAGCACTGCTCGTTGTTGACCGTGTTGCCCAGCGTGACGTCCCGGCGTTCCACTACGCCCTGGTCGTTCACGACGTAAACATAGCTCTTGTAGGCGTCATGCATGACGGAGGAGATGTTCACGGCGGGGAAGCGGTCCACATTCTTCTTGGAAAGGTTGACGGTCACTACGCCGCCGGGCGTCAGCACGTCCTCCTGGTTGGGGAATTTGGCCCAGACGTTCAGCGTGTCCGTGGTGGTCTGGACGGTGTTGTCTGTCATGAACACCTTGCCCGGATGGGTGTAGGCCTTGCCGTTGGCCAGGGTCAGGGTGACGATGGCCTCCTTCTTCATGTTGTCCTGGGTGCCGAACAGGGAAAGGAAGTCGCGTTCGCTGATGGGAAACTTTACATACACCTCTTCAATGCCCGTGATGGTCACCAGGGAGCCGGAAGTGGGGGTGATGTAGTTGCCCGTGGAAAAGGTGACCCTCCCGGTGCGGCCCGTGATGGGGGCCGTGATTCTGGTATAATTCAGGTCATCCTTCGCCACGATGATGGAGGCGTCCGCGGACTGTATTTCCGCTTCCAGCGCGTGCATGGTGCTCTTGGCGTTTTCCACCGTGTCCATGGAGACGGATTTGGAGGCGAGCAGCTTGTTGTAGCGTTCAAAGCTGTTTTTGGCATAGAGAAGCTTGGCTTCCAGTTGCGCCTTCTTGGCTTCCGCCTCCTCCACGGTAGCCTTGTAGCGCGTGTCTTCTATTTCAAAAAGGAGGTCGCCCTGTTTGACCACGTTCCCTTCCCGGAACCTGGTGGCCACAATGTTGCCGGAAACGCGGGGCTGCACGGTGACGCGGTCGATGGATTCCACCTGGCCTATGTACTTTTTGTTTACCGCGCTGTCGATCGTGCTGGCCTTCTGGACGAGTACGGTGCTGGGTTTGGCGGGGGCCCCCGGCATTCCCTGGGAGTAGCCCGGCATCATGAGGCTGAAAAGCAGGCCGGAACCGGCCAGCAGGCGGAGCGGAATCTTCCGTTCATGAGTATGTATGTTCATATGGTATTACTTGGTATAGACGTGGTTGTAAAGGGTGTCCACAATGCGGCAGAAATTTTCCTGGTCCTGCTCGGAAAGGATGCCGAACAGGGAATCCAGACGCTTTTTCATGCCGTTGTAAAGCATTTGGAATCTGGATTCTCCCTCCTCGGAAAGGCGGATGCAGAGGGAACGCCTGTCGCGCGGGTTCTCCTTGCGGTCAAACAGGCCCTTCTTCACCATGCTGTCCACCAGCAGGGACGTGGAGGGGACGCTCATGCGGAGGTGGTGGGCCAGCGTCTTCAGAGGAATGCCCTCATGGCGGTTGGTCATCAGCCTGTTGAGGGCGCCCAGAGCGTTCATCTGGCGGACGGAGAGCGCCATGATTTTCTGGTAGTGGTTCTCGTCCACTTCATTCAGGTTGTCCCGTTTAAACTGGTAGAGAATGGTTTCAAACTTGTGGACGGAGGTGGTAATATCTACGGCAGGTTGGATCATGCGGCTGTTATGTCAAATGGTGTGAATAGTTGTCAAACTAAAATAAATAATGCAGGGAAGTTGTTATCGTTTTGAAATAAATAGAGAGTTAAAACGATAAATGTCTTTAATGATAAACACCGGCGTCCGTTTCCGGTTGCAAAAATAAACTTTTTTTCTTGTCAGAATCTTTTCGGGCGTATATAAACCTCACGTCCTCGCCGCAAGGCAGGGGACGGCAGCCAAGGTCATGGAGCGGTAGCTCAGTTCGGTTAGAGCGCCAGCCTGTCACGCTGGAGGTCGCGGGTTCGAGCCCCGTCCGCTTCGCCACCTTGCCTTGCAGAAACAACCGCCTCCGGGCGGTTTTTTTGTGCCCGGCTGCCGCGTTCCGGCATGTTCGGTATGGAATGCTCCTGCGGCAGCTGCTCCTGATTTTATGGGAAAGGAAAGGTACCGGGCCGTTCCTGCATTTCTCTGCGGAAATACCGTTTCCTGCCGCTTCTTTCCCGCGGGCGGGGGACCATGCTTGATTTCGGGAGTTCCTTCCGGCATGATGCCCGCATGATTCTGGAACTGCACTCTCCGTTGGACATGCATCTTCATTTGAGGGACGGCGACATGCTGAAACTGGTCGCCCCCCTGAGTTCAGCCTCCTTCGCCGGGGCGGTCGTCATGCCCAACCTGGTTCCCCCCGTGGCGGATGCGGAGGCGGTGCAAGCCTACCGCGGCCACATTATGGACGCCTGCGGCGGCGATGTATTCAAGCCTTACATGACGGCGTTTTTCCGCTCCTACACGGAAAAGGAGCTGGAGCGGCTCAAGGACCTGGTCTTCGGGATCAAGCTCTATCCGGCGGGGGCCACCACGAACAGCGAAGGCGGCGTGAAGGCCATGAAGGACGCGGAAGCCACCATGGCCATGATGCAGGAAATGGGCATTCCCCTGCTGGTGCACGGTGAAACCCACGGATTCGTGATGGACCGGGAAGCGGAATTCCTGGACATCTACCGGAACCTTGCGGAACAATTCCCCCGGCTGACCATTTGCATGGAGCATATCACCACGGCCGCTGCCGTCCGGCTGCTGGACGAATTTGAAAATCTGGCGGCCACCGTCACCCTTCAGCATCTCCTCATCACGCTGGACGACGTGGCGGGCGGCATGCTGCGCCCCCACCTGTTCTGCAAGCCCATCGCGAAAAGGCCGGAAGACCGGGAAGCGCTGCTGAAAGCCGCCCTGTCCGGCCATCCCCGCCTCATGTTCGGCAGTGACTCCGCGCCCCATCCCGTCCATGCCAAGGAAGCCTGCGGCTGCGCCGCCGGCGTGTTTACCGCGCCCATCGCCCTGCCGCGCCTGGCCGCCCTGTTTGAAGAACACGATGCGCTGGACCGCCTGCAGGGATTTGTTTCCGGCCATGCGTGCGCGCTGTACGGACTCACGCCGCCCGCCAAGACGGTGCGCCTGGAAAGGCGGGAAATGCTGGTGCCGGACGCTTATGAAGGATACGGGCAGAAGGTGGTGCCCATGGAAGCCGGGTGCGTCATTCCGTGGAGCCTGATGCAGGGCGGCTTTACAAAAATGACATAAAGCGGGTTGCATGCCCTGTCTTTGTACTGGATATCCCCGCCGATTCCATTACAATCCCTCCCCATGGATCGGATTCGTGTTTATACGGGCGGAGTAGCTTCCTGTAATGGTTATCTTTTCAAGACAAAGGATAACACTTATGTGGCGGTGGACGCTCCCTCCGGATTCGCGGACTGGATTTACTCCAAAAAACCCGACATCATCATCACGGACCTGCTGATCACCCACCAGCACTTTGACCATGTGGAGGATGCCTGCCGGATGCGCCAGATCTTCGACTGCCGCATTCATGCCGGCCAGCCGTACAATGAGAACCTGACACTTGAAAAAATGGCCCGCGACGCGTGGGGGCTCCCCCTCAACGTCCAGCCCTTTGTAGTGGATGAGGTGCTCACGTCCGACATCCATACGGCCAACTGGGGCGGTTTGCTCTGGCACCTGCACCAGGTGCCCGGCCATTCTCCGGACAGCATCATGTACGATCTTCCGGACGAGGGGATCATGTTCACCGGGGACGTCATCTTTGCCGGTTCCATCGGCAGGACGGACCTTCCCGGAGGCAATCTGCGCCTGCTGAAGCAGGGCATAGAAACAAAAGTGCTCAACCAGCCGGCCACCACCATGATCTTCCCGGGCCACGGACCGTACACCACCGTGAAAAACGAATTGCTGACCAATCCGTTTATTTCCTGACCCCGCCTGCCTCGCCGTCCGGCGCCGCGTTGGGAGTCTTGCGTTTATCAAACATACAAAATCAATGTTATTTTCAGAATTAGGCCTATCGGAACCCGTCTTGAAGGCGGTGGAAAAATGCGGTTATGAACATCCCACCCCCATTCAGGAGCAGGCCATCCCCATCATCCTGGAGGGCAGGGACCTGATCGGAGCGTCCCAGACGGGAACAGGCAAGACCGCGGCCTTCGCCCTGCCGCTGCTGACCAAAATACAGCCGATGGGCAAGCCCCAGATACTGGTGCTGGAACCCACCCGCGAACTGGCGGACCAGGTGGCGGAAGCCTTTGCCGAATACGGCGAATTCACCGGGCTGAAGGTGGCCCTGCTGTACGGCGGCCTGGGCTACGGCAAGCAGACGGAAGAACTGAACAAGGGGGCGGACATCGTCGTCGCCACGCCCGGACGCCTGGTGGACCACTTCTACCGCGGCACCATGCGCTTCGGGGAAATCAAGGCGCTGGTACTGGATGAAGTGGACCGCATGCTGGACATGGGCTTCCTGCCCATCGTCCGTAAAATTGTCAATCTGTGCCCGTGGGAGGGCAGGCAGACCCTCTTCTTCTCCGCCACCATGCCTCCGGTCATCGCCGGATTTGCCAAATGGTGCCTGACGGATCCCGCGGAAGTGACCATCGCCCGCCGGGAAGTGGCCGCCACCATCAACCACGCCATCTATCCGGTGGCCCTGGACCAGCGCGACGAACTGCTGCTGGCCCTGCTCAAGGGAACGGACTTCCACTCCGTCATGATCTTTACCCGCACCCGCAAGGAGGCGGACGCCGTGTGCGGCATGCTCAAGCAGCACGGCTACCGCGGCGAAGTGGCCGTCATGCACTCCGACATTCCTCAGAAGGAACGCATGGAGGCGCTCAAGGGATTCAAGGCCGGCAAATACGACATTCTGGTAGCTACGGACGTGGCCGCGCGCGGCATCGACATCAGCGGGGTCACCCACGTCATCAACTACCGCGTTCCGGAAAACGCGGAAGACTACGTGCACCGCATTGGCCGTACGGGCCGTGCCGAAGCCACGGGGGACGCCTTCACGATCATGACGGCGGATGAGGTGGACTTCGCCACCGCCGTGGAAAACTTCATCGGCAAGCCCATTGCCCGCAAAAAGCTGGAAGGCTTCAACTACACTTACTCCGCCCTTCTGGAAGACGAGCCCGTGCGCTCCGTCCGCAAGCCCAAGCACGCGGCTCCCAAGCGCCGCAGGCGCTAGGAATCACAAGGAACGGCGGGGAAGAAACCCTGTCCCATGCGTATTCTTGCCATAGACCCAGCCATCCGCAATACGGGATACGCCGTGGTGGAAGGCGACCACCGCCGGGCACATGCCCTGGACTACGGCACGCTGTCCATTCCCCGGACCGTGTCCCAGTCCGGCTGTCTGCTCGCCATCAAGCAGCATCTGGGCAACCTCATTGACAAATGGGAGCCGGATGAAATGGCGGTGGAACGCATCATCTACGTCCAGTCCCACCAGACCGCCATCACGATGGGGGCGGCCAAGGCGGCCGTGGTCATTGCCGCGGCGGAAGCCGGACTGCGCATCATGGAATACTCCCCCAAAAGCGTCAAACTCTCCGTCGTGGGGCGGGGCGGGGCGCAAAAGGCGCAAGTCGCCTTCATGGTGCGCGCCCTGCTGGAACTCCGGGAAACGCCGGAATCCGATGCCGCGGATGCCCTGGCCATCGGCCTCACCCACCTCTTCGCCGCGGACCCCTTGAAGGCTCACATGATAGAGCGGAAATATATTTGAGATCGAGGCCTCAAATACGAAAGACAAAAGATCAAAGACCAAAAAACGAATGCCCCGACATTCCGTCCCTGGACCTCAACAACTTTAGTCTTTAATCTTTAGTATTCAGTCTTTCTTTCCACCTTTACGGCTTGAAAGTCCTCCCCTTTCCGTCCTGCCACGCTTTCAGGAGGGAGGCGTACATCTTGTTGAGCTGTTCCAGCGTAGCCACGCGGAACTCGACCGTATTCGTATTCGGATACGCCTTGACGACGGTCGTATCCGGGTCGATGCCCCCTCCGGTTGCCCGGTTGACGGCGCCGGAACCGAGTTCCTTCGCCCGCTCGGTCACATTCTTGATGGCGTTGATGCCGGAACCCTGTCCCAGCGTTTCCAGGTAATAAAACTTGGTGGGCGTATTCCCCATGGTGATGAGGGTCACTTCATGCACCATGCAGGCATTGTCCAGAATATACCTGTGCTGGGCCACGGCCACAATGCGGCTGAGATGCACCACATACTGCCCCTCCGGAAAATTGCCGATCCAGAACTGGCTCTGGTTGTAATCGTCCGTGGACTGAACGGGAGCCCCCGTCCTGGACTGAGCTGAAAGAGGAGCAGCGGCACAAACGCAAAGTGCCAGCATAGAAAAGAAAAACCGTTTCATGCCACTATTTAATATCAGCTAGGCGGGAGAGGGAAGGAAAATTCTCCGAAATGCTTAATACGCTCTAGTATAGCCCCACTTGAAAAAGCTATAATTGCTCTATTCCGTCGGTTATTCTCGGTCATTATTCTTAATCATCAGGGAGGATTCGAATCTTTTTCTATTCGTTGCTATTTTTATGTAATATGATTATATAAGGATATTATAGTTGTGTTATTTACAGGAGTGTGAAAAAAATGGAGAAAATCTATAAATGCAATAACATTCCTCGAAAAGAGTTTTTTAATGTATCAAAATATTCTTCAGATCTATTGACTTCATGAGCAAATAAAATATCGACAAGTTGTTGATCTTTTCCAAAAATAATTATAGAAGTAACTTCTTGCTTTAAATTTTTCATGCTTATCGGAGTCATATGAATAAAGGTGTTTCTAATTTTTTGAAAATTGCTGATATGATTTTTGTATTGTCCTAATAATGACGATAAATATTGTATTTTATTAATATCTACAAATCTAGAAAATTTTTTTATTAAATCATATGCTATTTTTTCAATACATTCGGGGGAACCCCATGTAGGTTCTTCATAGAATTTGTATGAACCTGAATTTGATTTCTTAGATTTTACTATTCTACAAACAAAGTTCTTTGCGTCTTCATTATTAGATAATTTTAAATATCTGTTTTTGTAGTATTTCCCTTCTAAATCTATTCCTTCTTTTAAGATAACAATCCAGTAAGATCTCCAGAAAAAGCACCATTGGCTCCATAAATAATTCAATACTCCTGATATTATAATTATTTTTTCTTTTTTTTCTAATCCATTAGATACTATTTCCGTGGTTGCTAAATTATATAAAATATTTAATCTTTGTTTTCTAAGATTAATCATGATAATTGAATTAGTTTTAATAATTCAACAAAACGCGTTCGTCTACTTTTTACAGAATGTGTACTAGATGCACAAGCTTTTACCATAACAGAGTATTTACCATTTTCATTTTTATCGTTAATTTCAGTAAACATTTGGAGTAATTGATCGGCGACATATTCTGGATTTTCGCAAAAAACTCCTTTTTTTTCAATATAGGAATCAACAGGAAAATTTGATAAAAATCCATATTTATTGTAAATTAATGCTCCCATTAACGAATAAAAGTTATAAGGTTTTACATAATAATATTCAAAAATATTATAAAAATTATCTTTTAAAAAATCAAAAGTTCCCATAATTATTTGAAACAAAATGTCTTTTTCTGGAAAAAATATATCATTCTCTTTGTACAATAAGTCAAGTTTTTTTGTAGAACGGGCTACAATTCCTTTTAAATATTGCTGACAACACTCTGTTAGTAAATCATCATCTAGCATTCTAGAAATATCTCTATCCCCTAAAACTTTTGTTTTACTTAAGAAAGGGGTTATCCTTTCAGTTAGTTCATTAATAAACCATTTGAATTCGCCTTGGTATGTTGCAAATCTTTGTTCTTGATTATTAAGAGGTAGTGTATATGAATTAATTCGTTTAAATATTTCTAAAATTTCTTCGTTTGATCCAGACGTAATTATATCTAAAGAGACTTCATATGTAAGCAGCATTTCTTTTGTTTTATCATCTAAATCATCAAAAAATTTATTACTATATTTTTTACTTACATATGATAATTTAAATTTATTATTAATATAATCTCTGATTGTTGTTAATCGTTGCTGACCATCAATTATTTCGGAAGTTGTTTTCTGGGAATAGATATCAATTTTTTGCCATAAAACAATTTTTGGAAAAGGATATTCATTTAATATGGTATCTATAAAATATGAACGTGAATTGTTTGGCCATAACCCAGGTGATCTTTGATATTCTTTATTAATAATAATATCTCCAGATTTCATACCATTATATAAATCTGAAATTGGCTTAGTGTTACGTATAATTTTCATGTAGAAAATTGTTTTTAATGTCCCTTTTGTATAACTCTAAAATCCTTTTATTACAAGAATTTTTAGATTTCAATTCTAATTTTTTTCTGAAAAAAAGCAATTATTATCTTTCATGTTAAGGAATTTATCGTGAAAAAAATGTTCGCCAAATACCTTTCTATTCTTTTTTCGGTTCATTTTTCATAACTGATCAAATTTGGTCGTTTTATCTGAATTATTGCTCTGAATACGCCCAAACTTTTTTCTGTAGCTTTATTCGCATTGCATCCAATATCCTAAACAATTATTATTCTATTCTGAATGTTTTCAGAATAGGACAATGATCTAAGAAAAAATCTGAAAAGTTTGGCGTACACATCATAACGTTGAGAAACTGAATTGCATGTTTTTAATATTTTTTCAAATATTTTCGAAACAGTCAATTAAGTGAATGACTATCATTAAAATATTATATATCATCCTAGCAGGATTCCATTTATAAACGCACGGCCTTTTAAAAACTAAGAAATATCTCTACCCGAATTTATTATGTCAGAAACACAACTCTCTACGGCTACGCTTCCCAACACAAAACCGCATTATCATATTCTCGACGGGTTGCGTGGGGTTGCGGCCATCATAGTGGTATGGTTCCATATTTTTGAGGCTTATGCGACCAGCCATCTGGATCAGAATATCAACCATGGTTATCTGGCGGTCGATTTTTTCTTTATCCTGTCCGGGTTCGTGATCGGGTATGCTTATGACGACCGCTGGGGGAAGATGGGTATCAAGGAGTTCATCAAGCGCCGGGTGATACGCCTGCATCCGATGGTGGTGATGGGGGCCGTTATCGGGGGGATCATGTTTTATTTTCAAGGATGTTCCGTTTGGGATGTGTCCACGGTGACTGTCCTGGCTCTGTTTATCGCCACGTTCATCAACGCGTTGTTGATTCCGGCCACGCCGGGAACGGAAGTCCGGGGGCTGGGGGAGATGTATCCTTTGAATGGTCCCAGCTGGTCCTTGTTTTTCGAGTATATCGGAAACGTTCTTTATGCCTTGTTCATCCACAAGTTTTCCACCAGAGCCCTTGCGTTGCTGGTTTTTGCCGCCGGCTGCGGCCTGGCCGCATTTGCCATTCTGGGGCCTTACGGTGATATTTGTGCCGGATTTTCCCTCACCGGGACAGAGTTTACCGCGGGATTCCTGCGGCTGATGTTTTCCTTTTCCGCAGGATTGCTCCTTTTCCGCATGTTCAAACCCGCCCGGGTGAAGGGTGCTTTTTGGATATGCAGCCTGTCGATCGTCGTTCTTCTGTCCGTGCCGCGTCTGGGCGGGGCAGAGAATTTATGGATGAACGGTTTGTACGATACGGTCTGTTTCGCCCTGTTTTTCCCTCTTCTCGTCTATCTTGGGGCCTCCGGCAAGACGACCGACAAGTACACGACGCGTATCTGCAATTTCCTGGGAGACATTTCCTACCCCCTGTACATGGTCCATTATCCGTTCATTTACCTGTATTATGCCTGGGTCAAGAATGAGGAGCTTACCTTTTGGGAGTCGTTTCCCGTTGCGCTGGGTGTGGTCGCCGGGAGCATTGTCTTGGCCTATGTCTGCTTGAGATGGTATGATATACCCGTACGGAAGTACCTGATCGGCCGATTTTTAAAGCCCAGGAACAGTGTGAAGGGGTAGGGGCACTTTCTTCGTCCGCATTGGGAAAGGCCCCCGGCACATTGTTTCACCTCATGCTGTGCAGGAGGGCATGCCATTTTTCTTTTGGATGCTCTGCCGGTTTCCGATTGCCTGATTACAGATGATGTAGCCGGTTGAGGAACCGAACATGGCGGAAAAGAGGGAATAAGATAGTTATTTCATGTTTTTCCAGGAATGGCAGGTGAAGCGTGATTAGTATGAGAAGCGTGCATGATTTTTTCCTGCTGTTGCTTTCCTCCATTTTTCCCATTCCTTTTTCTTCCACGAGCCGTTTCCCGTGTTTCATTGCTGGACGCGCTGTTCATGTTTATCCTCTATATTCTCCCAATTCATCAGATCATTCGTTGCGAGATTAAAGGACGGAAATTTTTTGAGGTCGGTTCTTTTCCTCCAAGAGATGGGGCATAACCAGTAGTCCTTTTTTACCGTTTTTTCCGTCGCTCCGGATTTCCGTAGTGTTGTTCAGCCTGTTTTCCGTTGCCGTTTCCTTGCATCCTGAACAATTTTTTACAAGGCCGCATTTTCCCGTTGGGAGGCGGGAATTGATGGGAGTCCGGAGATTTTTTCACGTTTCATGCCTCATAACAGTATCTTTATTACAGGAACATGTCTGGAAATGCCGGAGATGCTGTGCTAGGACGGAGGGCATGGAAAGATTGTATCGTCCCAATGTGGCGGGGCTGATGGTCCGGCAGGACGGAAAGCTGTTGATTTGCGAGCGTTCCAGGGAACCCGGAGCCTGGCAGTTCCCCCAGGGGGGAATTGATCCGGGAGAGACGGCCCTGGAGGCCGTGCACCGGGAGGTCTGCGAGGAGGTCGGTTTTCTGCCTTCCCAGTATTCCATTGAAGAGTCCCGCGGCGGGTATCGTTATGATTATCCGCCGGAAGTGCTGGATTACGTCCGGAAGAAGAGGGATCAGCCTTTCGTGGGGCAGGAGCAGGAGTATTTCCTGTGCCGCCTGCATGCGGATGCTCCGGAACCCACGCTGGATTACCGGGAGTTCTGCGCCTTCCGGTGGATAGACCCGCGGGAGTTCAGGCTGGAATGGCTGCCGGATTTCAAGAAGGAGGTGTACGCCAGGGTTCTGTCGGATTTCTTCAATGTCCGGGCAGAGGATAGGTGAAGTGGCTCAGCAGGTCGTGGGCGGCGGAGACGGGGTCCATTTTGTCTGCCGCCACCATGTTTTCCAGAATGGGCATGCGTTCCGCCACGGCGGGGTGCTGTTCAAAGGAGGTGAGGAGCGCCTCGTGCACCAGCGCCTGCACCCATGAGAGGGACTGGTTCCGCCGGCGGTTGTACCAGAAGCCGGATTCCTTCATGCTGTCCCGGAAGCGGAAGAGCGTTTCTTCAATGGTGTCCAGCCCGCGCCCTTCCAGGGAAGAGCAGGTGAGGACGGAGGGCGTCCAGCCGGGCGTGGGGCTTTGCAAGTAGTGGAGCACCATTTTCAATTCCTGGCAGTGGGCGGCGGCGCGCTGGCGGTTGTCGCCGTCGTCCTTCGTGACGACGAGGATGTCCGCCAGTTCCATGATGCCGCGCTTGATGCCCTGCAGGTCGTCCCCAGCCCCCGTGATGAGCAGGAGCATGAAGATGTCCACCATGGAGCGCACTGTGGTTTCCGACTGGCCCACGCCGACGGTTTCAATGAGGATGACGTCGAAGCCCGCGGCTTCGCACGCGATCATGGTTTCACGCGTTTTCCGCGCCACGCCGCCCAGGGAGCCTCCGGACGGGGAAGGGCGGATGAAGGCGTTTTCCTCCCCGGAGAGTTCTTCCATACGGGTTTTGTCCCCCATGATGGAGCCTCTGGAGACGGAGGAGGAGGGGTCGATGGCGAGGACGGCCACTTTGAAGCCTTTTCTGCACAGGTAGGTGCCGAAGGCCTCGATGAAGGAGGATTTGCCCGCTCCCGGAACGCCCGTGATGCCGATACGGACGGCATTGCCGGAGTGGGGAAGGAGTTTGGAGATGAGTTCCCGGGAGGCTTCCTGGTCCCTGGCGGCGTTGCTTTCTATCAGGGTGATGGCCCTGCCCAGCAGGGCCCTGTTTCCGGAGATGACCCCCTGGACGAGTTCTTCCACGGAGGGGCGGTGGGGGCGTACTATTTTGATGCTGCTCATGAGAAAGGGATACGGAGTGTTTATTTGAAAGGAGGCTCGTTTTCCTTCGTGCGTTCCAGATCGTAGTTGAAGCGTTTGAGGACGAAAGCGCGATGATCCGCCACCTTGCGCCGGAAGTTGTCCCAGGAGCGGACGTCCATCGGTGACCATCCCGCTTCCGCAATGGCCATGGCCCGCGGATAAGTGCGGTAAAGGAGGTGGTTCAGCGTGGGGAGCTGTTCCGCCCACATGGTGGCCTGCACGCCGATGATGTGGTCCGTTTCCTTTTCCGGCCTGCCGTAGGCGGGGTCCAGCTTGTAGCTTTGTTCCAGCGTGGTGGTGGGCATCCAGCCGCGGTTGTCCTGGCCTGGGATTTGCGGGTAGTCCAGGTAGCAGTGTTCCCCGGCGGCGATGATGAGGGGAAGCCCCTGTTTTTTGGTTTCCGTGATGGTGGAGGGCGTCAGCCCCATGCGCCACGTGAAGACGGTGTCCCCCTTGCGGTAGATTCCGGCTTCCGCCCACGGCTTTTCATACCAGAGTTGGGGGCGTTTGCCGCGCGCGGCGAGCATGGAGGCCATTTTCCCTTCAAATTCCTTCAGTTCCTCGTGAACATCCTTCATGCCCTTTTTCTGGCGGTACTTGACGCTGAGGGGGCATTTTTCCCAGGTTTTTTCCAGAGGAGCCTCGTCACCGCCCAGATGGACGATTTTGGACGGGAAGATGTCCTTGAGGACATCAAAAACGGCGGCATAGAATTTCCAGATTTCCGGCTTGTGGGGGCAGACCAGGTGCAGGCTGACGCCTCCGGTGGTGCGCACTTTCGTGCCGGGGTCCGGGAAGCAGAAGAATTCAGGATAGGCCGCGGCCAGGGCCTGGTTGTGGCCCGGAAGGTCGATTTCCGGAATCACTTCGATGCCGCATTCCGCACAGTAGGCCACCAGTTCTTTCAATTCCTCCCGGG
>NZ_KQ971095.1:30532-32195 GCF_001580195.1 Akkermansia sp. KLE1798 | reverse complement strand
TCAGGTCCGCGAACTTTTTCAGGTCCGCCAGCGGAATGAAATGGCGCGCCGGGTCCACCATCAGCCCGCGCCAGGGGTAGCGCGGCTTGTCCTTGATGACGCCGCAGGGGATGCCCTCCGGCTGTGCGGCGAGCTGGTCCTGAAGCTGGCGGAGGGTGGCCTGTCCGTACAGCCTGCCTTCACGTCCGCCGGAAGCCAGGTGCGCGCCCTGCGGAGTGACGGACAGCCGGTAGGCGTCCTTGCCCAGGGAAGCTTCGGCCTTGTCGGAAAGAAGCTTGAGCGTTTTGGTGGTCTGCGGCTTCAGTTCCGTGCGCTCCGGCTCCGGAATAATGCTGTATTTGTCCGCGGCTTGGGCCATGCCAGCGGCGGAGAGAAGAGTACAGGCCAGAATGCGGAGGAAGCGGAACATAAAGAGCGGTGATTTCTTGAATTATTCTACCATGATGAACCGTGCATGATAAGGAAAAACAGCGGAATTACTTTTTGTTTTCCCAGCGGAAGGGCGGTTCGTTTTCCTTCGTGCGTTCCAGATCGTAGTTGAAGCGTTTGAGGACGAAAGCGCGATGATCCGCCACCTTGCGCCGGAAGTTGTCCCAGGAGCGGACGTCCATCGGTGACCATCCCGCTTCCGCAATGGCCATGGCCCGCGGGTAGACGCGGTAGAGCAGATGGTTCAGGTCCGGCAGGTGTTCCGCCCACGCTGCGGCGTGAACTCCCCGTACATGTCCGGTTTCCTGCGGGGATTTGCCGAAGGCCGGGTCCAGTTCATAGCATTTCCGGAGCGTGGTCGTCCGCATCCATCCCCAGTTGTATTGTCCCTGTATCTGGGGAAAGTCCAGGTAGCAGTATTCGTTGGAGGCCATGATCAGGTTCAGTCCGGCCTTTTTCGTCTTGTCAATGGACTGGCGCGCCTGGTCCTGCCGCCAGGCGTACACTGTTTCCCCCGGGTGGTAGATTCCGGCATTTCCTTCGTACCAGAATTGCGGCGTTTGCCCGTTTTTGGCGAGAAGGGAAGTCATCCGGGCAAAGAAGTCACGCATCTGTTCCTGTTCGTCCTTCATGCCGGCCCCGGCGCGCGCCTGGCGGCACAGCGGGCATTTTTCCCAGAGTTCCGTGGGTGCCTCGTCGCCTCCCAGATGGACGATTTTTGACGGAAAGATGTCCTTGAGCTCCTTGAAGACGGCCGCATAGAATTTCCATACTTCCGGTTTTTGCGGGCAGACCAGTTCCTTGCTGTTTCCGGCCACGGTGCGGACTTTCATGTCCGGTTTGGGGAAGCAGAAGAATTCGGGATAGGCCGCGGCCAGGGCTTCGTTGTGGCCCGGCACGTCGATTTCCGGAATCACTTCGATGCCGCGGTCCGCGCAGTAGGCCACCAGTTCTTTCAATTCCTCCCGGGTGTACATGCCTCCATGGGGGATTCCGTCCCCAAAGGTTTCCGCCCTTTTGGAGGCCACGCTTTCCAGCCTGGGATAGCCGGGAACGGGCAGCCGCCAGCCCTGGTTGTCCGTCAGGTGCAGATGCAGTTTGTTGAATTTGTAGTAGGCCATCAGGTCCGCGAACTTTTTCAGGTCCGCCAGCGGGATGAAATGGCGCGCCGGATCCACCATCAGTCCGCGCCAGGGGTATCGCGGCTTGTCCTTGATGACGCCGCAGGGGATGC
>NZ_KQ971095.1:0-30432 GCF_001580195.1 Akkermansia sp. KLE1798 | reverse complement strand
TGGTGGTCTGCGGCTTCAGTTCCGTGCGCTCCGGTTCCGGAATAATGCTGTATTTATCCGCGGCCCCGGACGGAAAGACTGCGCACCACAGGACACCGGCCAGTATGTAGAGAAGATGTTTCATGTTTCCAGTATAAGACGAACCAGGGAAGAAGTCCGTCGAAAAATGCAGATTTCAATCGCAGATGCCTTTTTTTTCATCGGGAACGCAGCCTTTCCGTGAAAAAAACAAACCGTCAATACCGTGTCTGATTGTTCATTCCATGTTCCGGCGCCTTATTGGCCGGCGTCGGCCGTGGCGGTTTCAACGCAACAGACTGGATGATATTTTCCGGAAAGAGGGGCAGGATTCCGTCGAAGTAATGCAAGCCATAAACCGCTGGAGGGAGAATCCATTAAAATCCGGACAGCCGGAACCGGATGAAGAGGGCATGGGGAATATCCTCGGCGCCGTGAAGGTTCCTGCTTTATAATTTAACCGGAATGCTCCGCCAAGATGAAGACGGCATGACACTTCTTAACCAATAAAAACCATGATGAATAAAATCACTACCATTAACGGAATTCTTATGACCGCTCAGAATGATTTTACTGAGCATGTAGAGAATACAACAGTCCACGTCACAGAGCAAGAGAAGGAAAAATGGAACAAGGCTCCGGTTACGGATGCAGCCGGCAATATGTCCCTTTCCGGCAATCTGACGGTTCAGAGCGGAACATTCCGGGCCGACGTGGCCATGAATGGGAATCTCAGTGTTTCCGAATCCTTGAATTTGGGTGGAGCCCTGGATGTGGCCGGGGAAGCTACCTGTTTCAGAATGAATGTTTACAGCGCAGATTATTTCCAGATGTACATTCAGACGGGGGTAGGCGTCTTCCGGAACACGGGCATGAACGCCTTCCGCTTTGAGGGAAATGGTTCCGATGAATTGGAAGTGCGGCTGGGTGCTTCCAGCGGGACGGCCAGACTGTTCAAGTTGAATCAGAAGAACTCCCCTTCCGGCAACGATGTGCTTAACGCTCAGGAGAATGACGCCAGATATGGCCAAAAGGAGGAGGAAAACACATGGACAAAACCCCAGACTCATGAGGCAGCCATCAATGCCGAGGGGGGAATGGAGATTCCGTTGGCTGCAGGCGCGGAAAAAAATACCAGTGCAGTCAATCGCATGCATGCGGCGGGGCTGGCAGCCGTGGCGGATGTGTACAATGTGCAGGCTTACCTGACTGTTTCCTCCAGTTCCGTCACCGGGACCGCCACCATAAATGAACGGGTACCAGGGCACTTCCTGCAGATAATAACTCCAAAAAGTACATCGTCCACGGCTCGTATCGCCATTGACCAGACTCTTGTAGGGCGGGCCAATTACTGCAAGTTCGGAGGTGTTTTTTTACCTCTGAGATTTTCTATGGCGAATGCGCAGGTGAAAATAAGTGTCGCACTCGGGCTGTTGACCACATCGACAAGGCTGGACAGGGCCGTGGATGATTACACCTTCGTCCCCGTCACGAGCAGCGTTGGATTTGGAGAGGTGCTGGATATTACCATCACCGATACCCGGGATAGTGCCGCCATGGGATACTGGGTCAGGGTCAGGGAAATTTATGGGTTGCGCGAATTAAACAAATACCTGGTCAAGACCACCCGGTCCTTGCTGCCGCTGAACAGCAACACGTCCATACCTCTGTCCATCGGCGGGATAGTGTATCAGCAGCGCAGCGACGGCGGTCTGGATACAGATGACCGCGGGGCGTTGTGGCTGATGGTGACTGGTATTCATGATAATGTCTGCTGGCGGATTGCCAGCGTGAGGGGCATACATACGTTTGAAACAAATGGCCTGGATGGCATGTGCATGGATATGTATAACAATTCTACAACCAGGTCTGCCTATGCTTCTGTCGGCGCTCCCCGTATCATGCAACGTTGCCTGAACGGATATAATCCAGCCTATTACGGATTCAGCGCGATAGAGGCCAATGCAATCCAAACCGAGGTCGTTGAGGATTTTACCGATCCTGATGCACAAGCGCCATCATGACCATGGATAAGGTCTGCAGGCGGCATGCAGCCTTCTTATGCAAAACCGTGTAAAAACAAATATCCCGCCTCCGGAGAGACGGGATATTTTGTTTAAAGCTGGCAGCCCCACCAGGACTCGAACCTAGAAATACTGAACCAAAATCAGGTGTGTTACCAATTACACTATGGGGCTGTGGAAAAGGGCATTGCTGCCTTTGCGGGGCGTAGTTAATCACAGCGGACCAGTTCTGGCAAGAGAAAAATGGGACCCTCCGCGTTTGTGTTTCAATTCCGGGGCCTGATGATGCGGGTATAGTTCAGCCTCTTGAACATCAGCAGGGGAATGGCTATGCCGATGACCAGGGAGAAGATGATGAAGAAGGCGGTGATGCCGTTTTTGCAGATATCCACGATCAGCCTGTTCATGGTTTCCATATCCTGGTTTTCCTGCATGAACTGCATCAGGGCCAGAATGGTCTTGTAGGCGTACACGCCGGGAATCATCGGCAGAAGGGAGGGGAAGGCGAAGATTTCCGCGGGGCATTTCACCAGCTTGGCCGTCAGCACGCCCAGCATGCCTATGGTGAAGGCGGCTATGAAGGTGGCGCTGGAGATGTCGATGGACCAGGAGTGCATCATGTAGAAGCGGAAGGCGTGGCCGACGGCCGCGAGCAGGGCGGAGACGGCGATCGCCCGCTTGGGGGGATTGGAAATGACGGCAAAGCCCGTAGCCGCTATGGCGGCCATCAGGCCGTCCCAGAGGATGGAGGAGAAGAAGTCCGGATTCATAAGCTGTTCACCCCCAGAATAAGCATGGTTGCGGAAAGGCCGATGGTGATGCAGGTGATCATCATGATGGAATGGACGCCCCGGGAAATCCCCATCAGGATGTGGCCGTGCATCAGGTCCATGATGGAGTTGATCATTTGCACGCCGGGAACCAGGAACAGAACGCTGGTGGCCAGCGCGATCTGGGGCGTCTCCCCGAACTGGAAGATGACGGCGCAGGCCGCCGCCATGGAGGCCGTGAACGCGGACAGGATGACCACGCCCAGGGGATTGAATTTCAGCCGGGAGAACTGCTGCTTTGCCAGAAAGCCCAGCAGGGTGGCGCCGAAGACGGTCAGCATGGCCCATATATCCCCGTTGAACAGGCGGCAGAAGGCGGCGTTGCCCACGCTGACCAGCAGCAGGTCCGTCCAGGGGGAGAAGCGTTTGGTTGCCGCAATGGACCGGAAGGCCCGCTCCATTTCCTCAATGCTGACGTTGTTGTCCACGGGAAGCCAGCTCAATTCGCTGAGCTGCTGGATCAGGTTCAGGTTGAAGGCCAGGGGTTTCAGTTTCCTGACGGAAGTCCGGCGCAGGTTCTCGTCATCAGTGCTGATGAGGCTCATGGTGATGTTGCGCTGGAAGATGGTCATGTCCGCCGCGTACCCGTAGGCGGCTGCAATGCGGGAGATGTTGCGCACGGCCCGGTTGGTGTGCACCCCGGCGCCCATGAGCGTGGTGGCGTATTCCAGCAGGAACTCGGACAGGGCCTGAATCTGGTCTGTATGGGGCATGGCGGAAGAGTGGGGAAGGGGAGGGTCAGGAATGGGCCCGCTGTTTTCTGGCGGCGTAGTCCCGCTGCTGGTCTTCGCCCGTGGCCCCTACGGAGAAGTAGGCGCTTTCCGGGTGGGAGAATACCAGCGCGCAGACGGCGGAAACGGGCTGCATCATCCATGTTTCCGTCAGGCTCATGCCCGCCTCTTCTCCGGCACGGAGCAGACGGAATACGGTTTCCTTTTCCTGATGGTCCGGCTGGCTCGGGTAGCCGCAGGCCGGGCGCACTCCCGTTCCAGAGGGGATGCCCCACAGCACGCGCAGTTTTTCATGGGCGGCCCCGGCAAAGGCTTCCACCAGCCGGTCCGCCAGGGAACTGACCAGAAGGGCGCGGTAGGAATCATTCCTGGCTTCCCATTCCTGCGCCCAGCGCCTGGCTCCGTGGATGCTGACGGCCATGGCACCGATGTAGTCCTTCACCCCTTCCGGGGCGATGAAGTCCGCCAGGGCCAGACGCTTCCTGCCCTGGGCGTTCAACTGCTGCCGCTGGGTCAGCAGGGTGGCCTGCGGCACGGTTCTGGATTCATCCGTCCAGACGGTGATGTCGTCATGGTTGGGGGTGGAATTGGCCGGGAAGATGCCGATGACGCCGCGGGCCTGGTAGCGGTTTTCCTTGACGGCCTGTTCCAGCAGGTCGCGGGCGTCCTTGTACAGGGCCGCCGCCGCGTCCGCCTTGGCCGGGTCCTTGGTGCGGAATTCCTGCCGGGAGGCGCTCCAGACGCCGTGCAGTTCCCAGGCATGGAAAAAGGGCGTCCAGTCGATGCGGCCGACCAGTTCCTGAATGGTCACGTAATACCGGGGATCGTCGCTGCAGCAGCCGCAGCTTACGGGACTGTGCAGGCTGCCGATGGAAACGGGGCCCAGACGCTCCGGCACGGGCGGCACATAGCCGCCGTCCGCGCCCCGCCAGCGCAGTTCCCGTGCTTCCTCCAGGGAGAGGAAGTCTTTCGAAGGCTTGTTTTCATGGCTGGTGCGCAGTTCCTCCTGCCGTTCCTTGACGGCGGAAATGTAGGAATCCTTCTTTTCTCCCACCAGGGCCGCGGCGGCGGGCACCACCTGGGAGGCGTCCACGGTATGGACCACGGGCCCCTCGTAATGGGGGGCGATCTTCAGCGCCGTGTGCAGGGCGGACGTGGTGGCGCCCCCCACCATCAGGGGAACGGTCATGCCGCGGCGCTGCATTTCCGCCGCCACGTGGGACATTTCCTCCAGGGAAGGGGTGATGAGGCCGGAAAGCATCACCAGGTCCGCATGTTCCTGCTCCGCGCGGTCCAGAATCGTGTCGCAATGGACCATCACGCCCAGGTCCACCACTTCAAAGCCGTTGCAGCCCAGAACCACGCCGACGATGTTCTTGCCGATGTCATGCACGTCCCCCTTCACGGTGGCGATCACGGCCTTGCCCGTTTTGGAAGATCCTTTCTTGTCCGCCTCAATGTACGGGGTCAGCCATGCCACGGCCTGCTTCATCACGCGGGCGCTCTTCACCACCTGGGGCAGGAACATCTTTCCGTCGCCGAACAGTTCCCCCACCACTTTCATGCCGTCCATCAGCGGGCCTTCAATTACCTTCAGGGGGGAACCCAGTTCCTTGAACGCCTCTTCCGTATCCGCGTCCACAAACTCGGTGATCCCCTTGACCAAGGCGTGTTCCAGCCTCCCGGTCACGGGCTGTTCCCGCCAAGCCAGCACGGGTTTCCTTTCCGCGCCCGCCTGCGCTTTTTCCGCGGCCAGCTTCTCCGCGTAATCGGTCAGGCGTTCCGTGGCGTCCGGCCTCCTGTTCAGCAAAACGTCTTCGATCAGCTCCAGCCTTTCCCTGGGAATGTTGTCGTACACCTCCAGCATGCCGGCGTTCACGATGCTCATGTCCAGTCCCTGCCGGGTGGCATGGTACAGGAAGGCGGAATGCATGGCCTCCCGCACCGGGTTGTTGCCCCGGAACGCAAAAGAGACGTTGGAAATGCCGCCGGAAATGTGGGTATGGGGCAGGTGGGTGGAAATCCAGCCCGCCGCCCTGAAGAAATCCAGGGCGTAATTGGCGTGTTCCGGAATGCCCGTGCCGACGGTCAGCACGTTCGGGTCAAAGATGATGTCCTCCTCCGGGAACTGCACCCGGTTCACCAGCAGGTCATAGGCCCGTCGCGCGATGCGGATGCGGTCCTCGTAGTTGGCGGCTTGTCCTTCCTCGTCAAAGGCCATCACGACGACCGCCGCCCCGTACCTCTTGATCAGGGCGGCTTTCCTCAGGAATTCCTCCTCTCCTTCCTTCAGGGAAATGGAGTTGACGATGCCCTTGCCCTGCATGCATTGCAGCCCGGCTTCCAGCACCTCCCATTTGGAGGAATCCACCATGAAGGGGACTTTGGCGATGTCCGGTTCCGCGGAAACCAGGTTCAGGAAGCGGACCATGGCCTCCCGGCCTTCAATCAGGCCGTCGTCAAAGCAGAAATCCAGCACCAGCGCGCCGTTTTCCACCTGTTGGCGCGCGATGGAAACCGCCTCCTCATAATTCCCCTCCCGGATCAGGCGGGCGAATTTGGGGGAACCCGCCACGTTGCAGCGTTCCCCGACAAAAAGGGTGTTTTTTTCACGGGTATGGTTGTAGGCCTCGTACCCGGACAGGCGCAGGGCAGGGGACTGGGCGGCAGGAATGCGGGGGGGAAGCCCCTCCACGGCCCGGGCGATGGCGCCGATGTGTTCCGGAGTGGTGCCGCAGCAGCCGCCCACAATATTCAGGATGCCCAGGGAGGCATATTCCTTCATGAATGCCGCCATGTCTTCCGGAAGCTGGTCGTAGCCCGTGGGGCTGAGCGGGTTGGGAAGCCCCGCGTTGGCGTAAATGGAAACGTAGCAGTCCGCAAGCCCGGCGATTTCCTCGGCAAAGGGGCGCATCAAATCCGCACCCAGGGCGCAGTTGATGCCCACGGAGAAGGGCCGGACGTGGCGGATGGAATTCCAGAACGCCTCAATCGTCTGGCCCGACAGGGTGCGCCCAGCCTTGTCCGTCAGCGTTACGGACACCATCACCGGAACGGCGGCGTCCGGCTGTTCGTCAAACACCTCTTCCATGGCGAACAGGGCCGCCTTGGCGTTCAGCGTATCGAAAACCGTTTCCAGCAGAATCAGGTCCACCCCGCCTTCCAGCATGGCCAGCACCTGTTCCCGGTAGGCCTGTCTGAGCTGGTTGAAATTCACGGACCGGAAGCCCGGATCATTCACGTCAGGAGACAGGGAGCAGGTGACGGGCATGGGGCCGATGGACCCGGCCACAAAGCGGGGCCTGCCGTCGCGCGCCTCCGCCTCGTCACAGGCCCGGCGGGCCAGGGAAACGGCAGCCAGGTTCATGTCCCGCGCCAGGGACTTCAAAACGGAGGAATCCACCACTTGCTGGAAGTAGGACTGGTCCTTGCGCTCCCCCTCTTCCGGATGATGCCAGAAATAGTCGTGCTGCCCGATGCTGGTTGCGCCAAAGGAGCAGGTTTCAATGATATCCGCACGGCCCGTATCCAGAAAGCGGCGGTGCACGTCCAGAATTACCTCCGGCCTGGTCAGCACGAGAAGGTCGTTGTTGTTCTTCAGGTCGTTGGGATACAATTCCTTATCCGCGAAGCGCTCTCCACGGTAATCCTCCTCCTTCAGCTTGAACTTCTGGATATTGGTGCCCATGGCGCCGTCCAGGATCACAATCCTTTTGCGCAGTTGATCTTTGAGATAATCAAGACGTTTGAGTCGGGATGCTTTGGTCATAAGCGGGCGCGGAAAATCTACAGCCCGTGCCCTCCGTGAACAAGGATAATTGACGTCACCCCTTTTCCGGTACGGGCGCATATCGGGAAAATGCCCTTGAGGGTGAATTTCCCGAGGTAGAGGTACTGGAGAAAGGCATGTCCAGACTCGCCCGTGCATCCCGAACCTCGCCAGGGGACGGAAAGCCGCCGCACTATCACCATAAAGCCCGGCGACGGAAAAGCGTGCATGAGCCGGTACGCGGACGGAAAGTGATCGGAACAACGTATTCTTGTCTCAGCACGGGGATGCGGAAACCGGGGAAAGGATTTTACCGTGATTCAGGATGTACGGCTTTGAGTGTCTGCAAGTTTTTATTGGGAAGGATGACGTCCGGAAAAAGAGAAATGTTAATAGAATGTGTATAATATGTGAATAATCAATCAACGGGAATCTTGGAAAAGGCGCTGGAAACTTCCGGATGGGCTTACCGGAACCACACCGGAAAGAAGAAAAGGGGGGGGGAAGCTCTCCTCTCTAAATGAGTAAATGCGGCTGCACCTACTCATTTCTTTTATAAGAAAAATGGAGAATCCCTGCCATCTTCCGGCAGACGGAATGCATGGGACGCAGGAGAAACCGGGGATGGCCTCCGCCTGATGAAATTATTCGGCCGGACTCGGATTCTGGGGCTGCGGCTTCTCCTCCGGCAACATGCCGGGAGGAAGGAACAGGGCGGACGCGGGAACCAGCACGGGCTGGGGGATGCCGGGGCCTGACCAGGCTACGGACATGTGGTCCGGACCGCCGTCCTCCTTGTGAATCACCTGGAGAAAGTAAAACTTGCCCGCTTCCAGGTGAACGGGTTCGGATGACTGGTTGGGCTGGTTGGTCCAATTATGGCGGTCGGAATATCCCTTCACGGTGGCAATGCAGCTCATGTCCTTCTGGGTGGCGTCCTTGCCCAGCCACAGTTCGGCGGAATCGTCGGAAGACAGATAAAGGCGGTATTCTCCGGTAGCCGGGACGCGGAGCAGGGCGGAATAACGGGCTCCGTACTGGTCGCCCAGATTTTCTGCGTCCAGCCGGACGATCTTCCGGATGTCGGAAGAAGGCCTTTCAAAAACCTTCTGGTGCGTCAAATCCTTTACCGAACCTCCCGGAATGCCGAACCACAGCTCCTGAACCACGCCGGAGGGAAACTCCTCCGCGGGGGAGTCGGCGGCTGTTCCTGCCAGGGCTGTGCAGAAAAGAAGGCTCAGAACGATAAGAAAAACATTCATGCAGTGTCGGGTGGAGGGGATGCTCTCTGCAACGACTACGGGCGGCATGGAATCATTCTTTCAGAAACGGCGTCATTCTTTGGGGCCGGTGTCATCATTGCCGGTCTCCGTATCCTGTCCGGCGTCCCGGTGGCGGCGGGAACCGTTCCGCCAGACCATCCAGCCAATCAGGAAGGCGAGCACGCCCAGCCCGGCAACCCGGCGCGGTGTGGAAATGCCGGACTCTTCCGTCCCGGAGGGTTCCTTTTCCATCCCGGTCGGCTCCTGGGCCTGGAGGGAACCTGCAAGAAAAAAGGCCGCCAGCGCCGTGGCGGCAAGAGTGCGGTGGAGAGAAATAGGCCGTTTCATCTTTTGTGAAAGGTTAAAACAGGCCGGAACCCCATTCAAACATATTTCCCCGGCTGTCCCGATTTTCCGCAAGTCCGCTGCCTGCCGCCGCAGAGGCCCGGCATTTCCGGGAAAAAAGTGGCCGCGAACGTTTTTTTTGCAGAAAAAACTTGCGGTGGCATGATGATCATGCTAATTTCCCTCCGTCCTCTACGGGACACACCAAGACGAAAGTCAAAGGGGTATTAGCTCAGTTGGTAGAGCGCTTCAATGGCATTGAAGAGGTCAGCGGTTCGAACCCGCTATGCTCCACCAGATTTCATGTACCGCAGGTTATTGATATTCAATACTTGCGGTACGTCTGTTTTTAGGAAGTGCAGTGCAAGCCCGAATACAGCCACCTGTTTCCACAACTGATTGGCAGTTACGCCGGAAGGTGCATGATAAAATAGGTGTCTTCATCATTCTTCCTTCCATCTCCTGCCCGGTTCAGATCCGTTGATTTTCCGCAGCAGCATACCGCAGGACAACTCGCTCTTTCCCCCACGCTTTCCGGCTCATACGCTCCGTTCCTCCGGGGGCAGCCCGCGTTTGCTTCAATCTTCTCCGGCATCTCCACCTTCACGCTCTGAACGGAAGACACCACCTCCTGGAACAAATTCTACTTCTCGTCTCTCTCGCTCACGGGCGTCGTCACCACGGAGGAAAGCCACGACTTTGAGGAAGACGCTGCCGTCCGCATCAAGGCCCAATTGGAATACGTCAACGTTCAGGAACAAACAATTGCCAGGGCCGCCCTCGGCTCCGCGAAGGGAAGCGGGCGTTTTTCTAAGAAAAGCAGGGATTTCTATGCGGAAAAAGACCGTCTTCCGTATAACAAACCCGAACGCCCACCATCCTGTATCCTACATCCCTTGTTACAGGGGGATTGGCCTATTGCGCCGTATAACGAGAAGATTTTTGATAACAAAAAGTTGGCTTTGGCATTTGGCATGTGCTACAAACACTCTGTTAATGGAGAACCAGCCTTTCTTGCCGTTCTCCTTGTGAAAATTCCTGTAGTTATAATATATAAAAAACAACACCAGCCTATATCAAATGGATTGCTCTTTCGGCTGATACCCTTAAAAGCCGGGTCGTTCTCCTCTCCAGAACCCTGTCCGCTGCCTTTTCCGGAAATTCATGAAGAAAGCAACCACACGATAGGGATGCCGAGCAGTTCCCTGTTGGAAGCATGGAAATAACTTAACATTACAAGAAAACAATTGAAAACAGGATTAAGGCAATTAATGGCTTCATAAAACAATATGAATATCTTATAAGAAAAAAATCTTAAACACTCCTTCCTACCCTCTTATTTTATGAAAATACTCCCTATCCTGATATCAGCATTTCTTTTTACGGCCAATGAATTAAGTGCCAGCGCCAGTTTATTCGAACTTAAAAATTGCATTGGAAATAAGAATTGCCCGATAAAACAAATAAAAACAGAGCAAATAGGCGAATATATCTATGCGGAAGTGCATATTAACACTCTTTCAGACGAAATTTCAGAAGGAATAAAAGAATTCGTATTTCAAATACAGGACAGCAAAAATTCAACAGCGCCTCCCATTTATTCATTTACTACAGAACAAAAGCTGGATGTCGTAGTAACATTTTCATTTAGTAAAGATAAAGTAGAACAAATTGAAGGCAGCATGAGCTTATGGGGGCCGGTACTGCACAAAACGGCAGTGGAAATAATAGGTTCTTATATTTTTGAAATCAAAGATTATTTAAAAAAGAATCAGTGATAAAAAGCGTGTTCAGCCTTCAAGAACAATAAATAAAGGAGTCCGGGAGATGAGGGTAGCGTTCAAAGAAGTTTTCAGTCCGAGCAGCTGCGCAGAATATACGTTGATGGTTTTTTTCAAGTGGAGAGCGGAGCCGGCTTTTTTGTAAAACTCCATAAAGCAAGCGTGAATCAGGCGTATTACGTAGGAGATATCGTAGCTATACCAGCGTAGGGAACAACGGTTTAAAATGCTTCTTAATTCATGCAGATCATACTCACTTTTTTTCGACGTGACAGGTAAAAGCAGTATATAATCAACACTCTATGATAGCTCTGAAAAATATTGTAGAACGCCAATGCGGGTGAAATAGGCGAAAAATGTCTTTTACGCTGGGATGCTGGCCATGATCGGGATAGGCACGCCATGTTCTCTTCCTGATTAGACCTGAAATTTGATCGAGTACCCAATTTATTCTTTTTAACGCGGAACTTCAGTTCACCTGTCTGCGTGAGGTACGTTTGTTTTTTCTAAATTTTTGAAACAAGTTATACCTTATCTTCCTTCTGCTTTTTCTTACGGAGGACAAAGGCTCGTATCAGCATTTTTTTCCAAATGCGGTAATTGCCCAGCCACCACTCGGCATTCCCGTCTTCCATGTTTCCGGCTGGATGGGTATCATTGAACCAGACCTCCCGTATGGAATGCCTGCCCGTTCCTGATACTTTTTTCCATGTTACCCGGGATTGCGTTTCTGAATGGCGTACGTTCAGCACATGAAATGCGCATGAGGGCGACAGCCGGGACAAGGAATCAATGAATTCTTTTATTTCTTCAGCGGGAATGTCCCGGTTCATGACAATCCCGACGTCCTTGCTTTGTTGAATCTCGGAGATCAGACGCTGCAGCCTTTTGTTCATGGTGGCGTGAAAATCGGGCAATTGTTCCTGAATGCTTTGGTTTTTTGTAAAATGATGGAGGGATATCATTCCCGTTCGAAGGTCTCTGACGTTTCTGTGTTCGGAAGGCGATTCCTCATTCTCCTCATACTCCCGGAACAGATCAAATTCTCTTTTATGCAGAAGATCCGAATACAGGGAAAGGTCATAGCGGAACATCCAGCCCAGGGGAGAAGAGAATGTTCTCATGTTCACCCTTCGCAGCATGGTGGCAGTCCGGCAGGCAGCTCCTGCGCTGAAAACAAAATCGACAGCAGTAGGACGGTAAACAATTTTGCGAATACCTGAACGCAGAAAGGAAACAAATTTTTTTGAGGGAGAGGTAGTGACTTTATTCATATTACATGGAGAACCTCCAACTATTAAAATGGCCGGTGGGTTTTGTCTATCCTAAAAGGACTGTCCGGGTACCGGCGGGAGTTTCGTTAAGGTTTCTGCTTGTTAGTCTTTTTCGTCTTTTCAATTCGCCTGGTGGTATTCCGATGAAGAGTAAAAGATATTCAGCCGGGCCATTTCCCGCGTCTAATCGAAAAATTGAAGGAAATATTGAGGGATGGAATATTTTTTCAAAATGCGAATAAATTATAAAATATATTTATAATAAAAGTTTTATATATATCACAAAAATAAATTCACGTTTTTTCTTCCATTAGAGTAAGTGTAACGTTTTAGATGGATATGCAGTTCTTCTCCATCTCATGCCGGAACGGGAATTCCGGAGACGGGGGGAAGGGCTGTCAAACCAATCTGTCACTATGTCAAATCATACGAGTTTCAACATGCATGTGCCTACCCGGATTCTTTTCGGAGCCGGGCAGCTGGACCATCTGCACGATCAGCCATTGCCCGGCCACAAGGCCATGATCGTCATTTCCAACGGAAAGTCCACGCGGGCCAACGGCTATCTGGACCGCCTCACCGGTCTGCTGGACCTGGCGGGCGTCGAATACGCCGTGTTTGACCGGGTGGAGCCCAACCCGCTGAAATCGACCGTCAACGCCGGGGGAGAGTTCGCCCGGGAACACAGCTGCGATTTCGTCATCGCGCTGGGCGGGGGAAGCTGCATGGACGCCGCCAAGTCCATCGCCCTGATGGCGGCCAACGGCGGCGATTACTGGGATTACATTCCGTCCGGAACGGGCAGGGGGCTTCCGGTCGTCCGCAAGCCCCTTCCTCTCGTAGCCATTACCACGACGGCGGGCACCGGGTCTGAGGCGGATGCGGGCACCGTGGTGACCAACGGGGAAACCCATGAAAAAACCGGCTTCGTCCATTCGGACCTGTTCCCGGTCCTTTCCATCGTGGACCCGGAATTGATGCTCACCGTTCCGCCGGAACTGACGGCCTTCCAGGGGTTCGACGCCCTGTTCCACAGCGTGGAAGGCTACGTTTCCAACGGCACGAACCTGATGAGCGACATGTATGCCCTGACGGCCATTGAGAACATCAGCCGCTACCTGCCCCGGGCGGTGAGGGACGGGACGGACCTGGAGGCCCGGACGCATGTCGCGTTCGGCAACACCCTTTCCGGCTACGTGATGTGCGTGGGCCGCTGCACCAGCGAGCATTCTCTGGAGCACGCCATGTCCGCCTACCATCAGGACCTCCCTCACGGCGCGGGCCTCATCATGATCAGCAGGGCCTACTTCACGCACTTGATTGAACGGCACGTTGCCGACGAACGCTTCATCCGCATGGCCCGTGCGATGGGGATGCCGGAAGCGGCGGAACCCATGGACTTTATCACGGCGCTGGCGAGGCTTCAGGAAGACTGCGGCGTGGCCGGACTCCGGATGTCCGACTACGGCATTGCTCCGGCCGAGTTCGGGAAGATGGCCGCCAATGCCCGGGAAACGATGAAGTTCCTGTTCCTGTGCGACCGCTGCGAACTGACCGCGGAGGACTGCGTTTCCATCTACCGCAACTCATTTAAATAAAGTAAGTCTCAAGGAACCATGAACAAGAATATTCTCATCATTTCTTCCAGCCCCCGCAAGGGCGGCAATTCCGATCTCCTGTGCGACGAGTTCGCGAAGGGCGCCCGCAGCGCCGGACACCGGGTGGAGAAGGTGCGGCTTGCGGACAAAACCATCCATTACTGCCGCGGGTGCGGCGCCTGCAACGATACCCATGTCTGCCTCCAGAAGGACGACATGGCGGACCTCTTGGACAAGGTGCTGGAAGCGGACGTCATCGTGTTGGCCACTCCCGTGTATTTCTACACGCTGTGCGCCCAGATGAAAACGTTCATTGACCGTACGGTTCCCCGCTATCTGGATATGCGGAACAAGGAATTTTATTTCATTCTGGCCGCAGCGGAGGATGACCGGTCCGCCATGGAACGCACCGTGGAATGTTTCCGCGGATTTCTGGATTGCCTGGAAGGGGCGGAGGAAAAAGGCGTGATTTACGGCACCGGAGCCTGGAAGGCGGGAGAAATCAGACAACTCCCCGCCATGAAGCAGGCCAGAATCATGGGAATAAGGGTCTAGGCATGTTCCCGTGACGGCAATGCATGGAACCCCATGCATGAAAACATCACTCATCATGGCGGTCATCGCCGCGTCCGCTTGTATGCGTGGCTTTTTCCCGTCCGCAGACGAGCCCGGCTGCCGGATTTCCACCAGGGGCAGACTGTGGATGAAGCCTACCGGAATATCCGGGGCGGAAAGGTGAAATTCCGGTACGTCATCGGCATGAAAACCTTGAGGTGAGAGATAGCGCGAATGTCCGGCGCCTCCGTACGCATGCCGTGCCGGGGGCGCCGGAGCAGCGCATTTCACCGGGTTGCCTGTGCTTTTGCCCGTGTGTCATGCTTCCCCCGGGACGGAAGAATTCACGTGGCGGAAAAACGGAGGGTGATTCTGATGGTTCTTCTGGTTTTTTACTTATTTCATGACAATAAAATAGATTGAATATCAATATATTATTGTTTTTCTTAAAAAGAATGAAAAAATATTTTGCATTACAGTTACTATAACCATTAACGTGGAATACAGGAAACAGAAGACGCAAAAGATGTCTTGAGACATTTTTCCTTTCCCCGGAAAAGGGAAGGAACGGGATTTCATCCCGCCGAGGAAAACATTTCATAAAACCTTATCGCCATGAGTAAAAGAACGATTAGAAACACTTCCTACGAGGGGGAGCGCCCCCTCTTCGCCTCCCGCCATTTGAGGCTTGAAAACGTTACGATTCTTCCCGGAGAGTCCGCCCTGAAGGAATGCTCCGGCGTGGAGGCCGTCCAGTGCGAGTTCAACGGCAAGTACCCTTTCTGGCATAATGACGGCTTTCTGATTGAAAACTGCCTGTTCAGGGAGGGAGCCCGCGCCGCCATCTGGTATTCCCGCAACCTGCACATGAAGGATACCCGTGTGGAAGCCCCCAAAATGTTCCGCGACATGGAGGGAATGGTATTGGAGAACGTGATCCTGACGGATGCGCAGGAATGCTGCTGGCATTGCCGCAACGCGGATCTGCGGCACGTGGAGGCGGACAGGGGGGACTACTTCTTCATGCACGGGGCGGACATCCGCATAGACGGCTTCCGGCTGAACGGGAATTACTCCTTCCAGTATTGCAGGAACGTGGTCATCCGCCATGCGGAAATTCATTCCAAGGACGCCTTCTGGAACACGGAAAACGTCATCGTGTATGATTCCGTGCTGGACGGGGAGTACCTGGGCTGGCACTCCAAAAACCTGCGGCTGGTCAACTGCCGGATTTCAGGAACCCAGCCCCTCTGTTATGCGGAAAACCTGGTTCTGGAGAACTGCACGTTTGCGGAGGATGCGGACTTGTGCTTTGAATATTCCTCCGTCCAGGCCGGCATCAAGGGAGTTGTCCCCAGCGTGAGGAACCCGCGCAGCGGCCGGATTGTGGCGGACGGGTACGGGGAAATCATCCTGGACGCCCACTGCAAGGCTCCGGGGAACTGCTCCATTGAAACGAGAAACGTCCAGCCGGGGGAGGCCGCATGAAGTACGATTTTGATACCGTCATACCGCGCCGGGGAACGAATTCCTACAAATGGGATTCCGTTCCCCAGGCGGATATCCTGCCCATGTGGGTGGCGGACATGGACTTCCGCACGGCTCCCGCCGTCACGGAGGCCCTGAAGAGAAGGGCGGCCCACGGCATTTTCGGCTACACGCGGGTTCCCTCCGCCTATTACGAGGCGGTCACGGACTGGTTTGAACGCCGCCACGGCTGGAAGATCAATCCGGACTGGATCATTTACACGACCGGAGTGGTGCCCGCCCTCTCCGCCGTCATCAAGGCCCTGGCGGAGCCGGGAGACAAGGTGCTTGTCCAGACGCCGGTGTACAATTGTTTCTTCTCCTCCATCCGCAATGACGGATGCGTGGCGGAGTACAACCACCTGCGGTACGAGGACGGGGTTTACACGATTGACTTTGAAGACCTGGAACGCAAGGCGGCCGATCCTTTCGTGAAGCTCATGCTTCTGTGCAATCCCCACAATCCGGCGGGGCGCGTATGGTCGCGGGAGGAACTGGAGAAAATCGCGGACATCTGCCTGAGAAACGGCGTTTTTGTGGTGGCGGATGAAATCCACTGCGAGCTGGTTTATCCGGGCTACCGCTACACGCCTTTCGCCTCCCTTTCGGAGGAAGCCCTCCTCCATTCCGTCACCTGCATTTCCCCCAGCAAGGCGTTCAATTTGGCCGGGATTCAGATAGCCAACATCGTCGCGGCGGATGAAGAAGTGCGGAAAAGGATAGACAGGGCCATCAACGTCAATGAAGTGTGCGACGTCAACTCCTTCGCCGTGGACGCCCTGGTCGCGGCGTACGGGGAGGGGGAGGAATGGCTGGAGGAATTGAAGCGTTACCTGTACGGGAATTACGAGACGGTCCGGGAGTTTTTCCGGGAGCGCCTGCCGCAGTTCCATGTTCTGCCGCTGGAAGGGACATACCTGGTCTGGATAGACTGTTCCGTGCTGGGCATTTCTTCCGAAGAAGCCGCCGGAAAGCTGATGGAGGAAGGCCGCGTCATGGTCAACAGCGGGGAAATGTACGGAGAAACGGAGGGATGCTTCATCCGCCTCAACATCGCCTGCCCCAGGGAACTGCTGCTCCGGGGGCTGGAAGGAATTTTCAAAACCTTCGGCGATGCTGAACGCGGAGGCGGTCCCATGCGCTCTTAAAGACAGGAAGAGAAAAGACCATCAACAATCAGCAATCAATTCATCATGAAAGATACGATCACAAGAAGGTCATGGCTTAAATCCTCCGGCGCGGCGCTGGCCTCCCTGGCGGCGGCCGGCATTCTGCCGGAATCCGCCCACGGAAGCTCCACACCGGCCGGGGCGTCAAAAGTCCTGATGACCAAAAAGATAACCCCGGAAAGCCTCGTGAAGATTTACGAGGCCCTGGGACGTCCGGCTTCCGGAAGGGTGGCCGTCAAAATCAGCACGGGAGAGCCCGGAGGACACAACTTCCTCCAGCCGTCGCTCATCGGGGACCTGGTGCGCAAAGTAAACGGCACCATCGTGGAGTGCAACACGGCCTACGGCGGCAAACGTTCCAGCACGGAGGCCCACATGCAGGCCGCCAAGGACCACGGGTTCCTTGACATCGCCAAGGTGGACATCATGGATGCCGAGGGAGAGTTCCACCTTCCGGTGAAGGACAAGAAGCACCTCCAGTACGACATCGTCGGGGACCATCTGAAAAACTATGATTTCATGATCAACCTGGCCCATTTCAAGGGGCATGCGATGGGCGGCTTCGGCGGCGTGCTCAAGAACCAGTCCATCGGCGTGGCTTCCGCCGCCGGCAAGGCGTACATCCATTCGGCAGGGAAAACGCAGGACGTTTCCAAGGTATGGAGCAATCTGGGCGAGCAGGACGCCTTTCTGGAATCCATGGCCGCGTCCGCCCAGGCGGTCGCGGACTACTTCGGGGACAAGATACTTTACATCAATGTCATGAACAATCTGTCCATCGACTGCGACTGCGACGCCCACCCCCATGACCCAGAAATGAAGGACATCGGCATTCTGGCGTCGCTTGATCCGGTTGCCCTGGACCAGGCAAGCCTGGATCTGGTGCATGCCGTCCAGCCGTCGGAAGGCAACAACAGCAAGCCCCTGATTGAGCGCATTAAAAGCCGCAACGGCCAGCATACGGTGGACCATGCCGAGCGGATCGGCATGGGCAGCAAAAAGTATGAACTGGTTGAACTGCAACTGTAAAAACGCGTTTTACATAAAAAGGCCGCGCAGAACGGCCTCCTGACAAGAGAATTCACAGAAAGCATATGATGGCAGAAATCATCCTGAATAACGGAGTAGCCATGCCCGTTCTGGGCTTTGGCGTTTACCAGATACCGGACGCCGCCGAATGCGAACGCTGCGTGCTGGACGCGATTGAGGTCGGCTACCGTTCCATTGACACGGCGCAGGCCTACCGCAATGAGGAAGCCGTGGGCCGTGCGGCGGAAAAGAGCGGCGTACCCCGCGGGGAACTGTTCATCACCACCAAGGTATGGATTTCCAACGGAGGTTATGAAAAGGCGAAGGCTTCCATCGAGGAATCCCTGAACAAGCTGCGCACGGACTATCTGGACCTGCTGCTCATCCACCAGCCCTTCAACGACTATTACGGGACCTACCGGGCCATGGAGGAGGCGTACCGCGCCGGAAAAATCCGCGCCCTCGGCGTCAGCAACTTCTATCCGGCCCGCTTTATCGATCTGGCGGAATTCTGCGAGGTCAAGCCGGCCGTCAACCAGATGGAAACGCATGTCTTCCACCAGCAGGTCCAGATACGGGAGGTCATGAAGAAGTACGGCACCCGCCTGGAATCCTGGGGGCCCTTTGCCGAAGGGCGCAACGGATTTTTCGACAATGAAGTGCTGAAAGCCGTCGGCGCGCAGTATGGCAGGACGGCGGCCCAGGTCGCCCTCCGCTTCCTGGTCCAGCAGGGCATCATTGCCATTCCCAAATCCACCCACCGGGAGAGAATGGTGGAAAATTTCAATATCTTTGACTTTGAACTCTCCCCGCAAGACATGGAAGCCATCGCCGGGCTGGACAGAGGAGAAAGCCTCTTCTTTTCCCATGAAGACCCCGCAACGGTGGAATTCCTGATCAATTACGGAAAATGAAAGGATGAGGCGCATTCCGGCAGGGAAAAGGAACGGCCCGGACAAAAAGGCCCATCCACGGGGAAGGCATGAAAAGCTCTCCGGGAACTCCCGCCCCTGAAGGTGCAGGGATCTCCACAAGTCCCTGTGCCGCTTCCCGTTCTTGCGGGGTGCGGCGGAATGCAGTAACATGAATGGAACAAACACATGATCTTGATTTTTGAAGCATTGCTTGCGGGTTACATTTTCTGGCGGGCCATCCTGCCGCTGCGCCTGCATTGGGGATGGAAGGCGGCGCTTTCAGCGCTGCTGGCCGTGGCGGCGTTCAAATTCCACCTTCTGCACTTTTTCGGCGGCCCCATGTTTTTCTCCCCGGTTCTGCCGGAGTGGCTGCTGCTCGCCGCCGCGTGGCTGTTTTCCGTCCTGTTCCTGTTCTTCTTCCTGCTGCTGGCCGCCGACATCATGGGCGGACTGTACCGCCTGGTGCTGTTCTGCCTCCGGAAAAAAAGGTCGGAGCGCTTCCGCACCATCGTCAACAGGGTGAACCTGGGTTTGCTGGTTCTTTCCGCCGTGCTCGCAACCGTGGGCGTCATCGGCGGGACCACCGTGCCGGGTGTGCGGGAAGAAACGATTACAGTCGGCCATCTGCCGGAAGAGGCGGACGGCATGACGATTGCGCTGCTGGCGGACCTCCACGCGGACGGCATCACGCGCGCCGACCGCATTCGCAGGATCGTGCAGCGCACGAACTCGCTGAATCCCGACCTTGTCGTGATTGCCGGGGACTTCGTGGACGGCACGGTTCCGGTGCACGGAGAGGACCTGCGTCCTCTTGCGGACCTGGAAGCCAGGTACGGCGTGTTCGGCGTTCCGGGCAACCACGAATATTATTCCGGCTATGAGGAATGGATGGAATTTCTTCCGACGCTCGGCGTCCGGATGCTTCCCAACGAACATGTCCTGACGGGCGGCGGAAACGTCGTTCTGGCGGGAGTGACGGACCCCGTGGCCGGAATGACGGGCAGGGAAGAGCCGGATATCGGCAGAGCGCTGGAAGGAGCGCCGCCGGGGAAGGTCCGGATTCTCGCCTCCCACCAGCCGCGCCTTGCCCGTGAGGCGGAGCGGCAGGGCGTGGACCTCCAGCTCTCCGGCCATACGCACGGCGGCATGATCACCGGAATTGACCGGCTGGTGGCGCGGTTCAATGACGGCTTTGTTTCCGGACCGTACCGGGTGGGTTCCATGAAACTGTACGTTTCCAACGGGGCGGGGATATGGAACGGTTTTCCGGTCCGCATCGGCGTTCCCGCGGAAATCGTCCTGATCCGCCTGAAAAGGGAATGACGGCCGGGCACGTGTAAGCCGGGAGATTCTTCCGGGAGGACGGTGAAAGTCCCCGGAACAGCTTGTTCAGGAGCGCCGGGGCTCATGCCCCGCCGTTCGGCACGGAGCATCTGATTTCATAATGCGGGTGTGAAAAATAGTAATGGTCCGGGAACAGCTCCGTTTCCATCACAATCCGGTCGTATTCCCGGCTGAACAGGTCCGGGAACAGGAAGGCGGCCTGTTCAATGTCGCTGTGGTCCGTTTTCATGCAGACGCAGGAGAGTTCCGGCAGATGAATGATTTCCTCCGGAAGCGGCTCGCGGGACTGCTCCATGTCCACCTCAATGTAAAGGAAGCGTTCCGTGACGCCGCCGCGGCTCATCATCAGGATGCCCGCTTCCGATCCTGTTTTCAGTCCGCGGCGGCTGATGTCCTCCAGCGCGCGGTTGAATTTCAGGTGGTATTCCGTGCTGCGCTGCCTTCCGCGGTAGGGAAGAGCCCAGCAGTATTTTTCCGGAATTGCCAGCTTGATGGGGCCGTTGTGGAACCGGTAGTTCTCCGCGTGGCGGATGTGTTTCTGCATCTCGTCCAGGATGTGCAGCTTGGTATTGATGGCACGGATCTTTTCATCCGCCAGCATGGACCCGTACGCGATGAGCTTGCCGTAGCGGATGCTCTTCTTATCTTCCGTCAGGAATTCCGTAAACCGGTTCAGCGGAATATCCAGCTCCACGCACAACTGGATGGCCTCCACGAGCTGGATTTGGGAGAAATCGTAATAGCGGTACCCTGTTTCCGTGTCCACATGGGCTGGCGGCAGAATGCCTATTTTGTCGTAGTAACGGAGGGATTTGATGTGGACCCCGGTCTGTTTGGAGATGTTTCCGATGGTCAGCAAATGTTTTTTGTCCATGTATGGCAGAAATAGTTTAAAAGGGGGAGAAAGTACCCGGCATGAATGTTATGGAGAAATATAATAAATTATTAAACAGTCGTTTATATAATTCCCTAGTTACCGTTTTTATAAAGATTAGGCTTCAGAATCCCTTCCTGCGCAAAGGGAAAAATTTGCATTGCGGAATTTCGTGTTGACCCTCCTATTATGGGAGGGTTTATAGCATAGACCTCACTGCATGATCCATGGAAAAAGAGTGCATGACAAATGTCCTTTTTCCGGCATGTTCAACCTTGTTTGCCAAATGAAATCCCAATTTGTTTTCTCTTTACTTCTTGCCGCGGGGCCGCTCCTCTCTTCCTGCCGGGACGACGGTAGCGCGCAGGACTCCATGATGATGCCGGAGCCTGAAGTGACGGTGACGACGGTGCGCGGGGAGGAAATCCCCGTCACCTCCAATCTGCCCGGCCGCATGGAGGCTTTCCTTCAGGCGGAGGTGCGCGCACGCGTCACCGGCATCATTCAGGAACGCTTTTACCAGGAAGGGCAGAACGTCAAACAGGGCGACCTGCTGTTCAAGATTGAACCGGAGCCGCTTCAGGCGGCGCTGGACGAGTGCAAGGCCGCCCTGGACCGCGCGCAGGCCGTACTGACGGATGCGCAGGACAAGGCCAAAAGGTATTCCGCCCTGGTTTCCAAGGGGGCCGTGAGCGGCCGGGAGCACACGCAGTCCGTGGCGGAGGAAGCCCGCGCCCGTGCGGAATACGCCGCGGCGAAGGCCGCCCTGGAACGGGCCCGGCTGGACCTGGAATACACCAATGTGACGGCTCCCATTTCCGGGCGGGTGCGCCGCGCCCTGGTCACCAAGGGGGCGCTGGTGGACCAGAACGGGTTCACCCACCTGACCACGGTGGAGCAGATAGACCCCATCTACGTCCGTTTCAGTTCCCCCGCCTCCCAGCGCAGCAGACTCCGCAGGGCCATTCTTTCCGGCCTGTGGAAGGAAATACCGCTGGAAGAAATCAAGGTCCGGCTGTTGCTCCCCAACGGAGAGGAATACCCGCATAAGGGCCATTTCTTCTTCTCGGACATGGCGGTGGACCCCGGCACGGACACCATTGAAATGAGGGCGCAGTTCCCCAACCCGGACCACGAACTGCTTCCCGGAAGCTACGTGCGCGTGGTCTTTGACAAGGCCGTCCGCAACCATGTCTTTTCCGTGCCGAGGGATTCCGTAATGCGCACGGCGCAGGGCGCCTCCGTCCTGGTCGTCGGGAAGGACGGCATTCTGGAAAACCGCCCGGTGACGACGGAAACCATGAATGAAAAGAGATGGCTGGTCACCTCCGGCCTGAAGGACGGGGACAGGGTGGTCACCAGCAAGACAATGTTCCTCCGGCCCGGAATGAAAGTGAGCGTGAAGGAAGAGGCCGCTCCCCTGGAAAACTCCAACTGAACGCCAGACCATGCCTGACTTTTTCATCAACCGTCCCATTTTCGCGTGGGTGGTGGCCCTGCTGATCTCCCTGGTCGGCCTGCTGGCCATTCCCATGCTGCCCGTGGCGCAGTACCCGGACATCGCTCCGCCCGTCATCACCATCCGCACCACTTATCCGGGGGCCTCCGCCCAGATTACGGAGGAGGCCGTCACCGCCGTCATTGAAAAGGAAATCAACGGCGCGCCGGGCCTGCTGTACATGTCCGCCACCAGCGACTCCAACGGCATGGTGGAAATAGCCGTCACCTTCCAGCAGGGGACGGACCCGGACATTGCCGCCGTGGAAGTCCAGAACCGCCTGAAAATCGTGGAATCCCGCCTGCCGGAATCCGTACGCAGGGAAGGCGTGTTCGTGGAAAAATCCTCCAACAATATCCAGGCCGTCATTTCCCTGTCCTCCGACGGGGAGCTGGACGGCACGGAACTGGGGGAACTGGCCTCCGCCCGCCTCATTCCGGAATTGAAGCGCGTGAAGGGCGTGGGCCGCGTGGAACTGTTCGGGGCGGAAATGTCCATGCGCATCTGGCCGGATCCGGAAAAGCTGGAAGCCCTCCGGCTCACGCCCACGGACATCGTCAGCGCCGTGGCTTCCCAGAGCGAGCGCATCATCATCGGGGACATCGGCGGCGCGGCGGTCTCCAAAAACGCGCCGATCAACGCCAGCGTAGTGGCCAGCGAGGAATTGCACACGCCGGAGGACTTCGAAGCCATTGCGCTGAGAACGCTCCCGGACGGCTCCTCCGTCAAGCTGGGGGACGTGGCGCGCGTGGAGCTGGGCGCCAACAATTACTCCTTCTTCTCCCGGTGCAACGGACTGGCCGCCACCGGCATGGCCATCAAGATGGCCCCCGGCTCCAACGCCGTGGAAACCATGGGGCTGCTGAGGGACAAGATGGACGAACTGTCCAAGGATTTTCCTCCCGGCGTTTCCTACCAAATCCCGTATGAGACCACCCACTTTGTGGAAATCTCCATCCGGAAGGTGGTCTCCACGCTACTGGAAGCCATCGGCCTGGTGTTCCTGGTCATGTTCCTGTTCCTCCAGAACTTCCGGGCCACGCTGATTCCGACGCTCGTCGTTCCCGTGGCCCTGCTGGGAACCTTCGCCGTCATGTGGATTTCCGGATTCTCCGTCAACATGCTCACCATGTTCGGCATGGTGCTCAGCATCGGCATCCTGGTGGACGACGCCATCGTCGTCGTGGAAAACGTGGAGCGCATCATGCAGGAGGAGGGGCTGGACGCCCGGCAGGCCACCGTCAAGGCCATGAAGCAGATCGGGGGCGCCATCGTGGGCATTACCGCGGTGCTGGTGTCCGTGTTCATCCCGATGGCCTTCTTCAGCGGAGCCGTGGGCAACATCTACCGCCAGTTCTCCGTGACCCTGATCGTTTCCATCTCCTTCTCCGCGTTCCTGGCCCTTTCCCTGACGCCCGCGCTCTGCGCCGCCATGCTGAAGCCCTCTTCCGTGGAGCACCAGGACAAGAGGGGCTTCTTCGGCTGGTTCAACAGGACGATCAACCGCTCTACGGAACGCTACGGAAAAACCGTTTCCGGCATCATCCGGCGCCCCGTCCGCTCCCTCTTCGTGTACGTCCTCGTCATTGCCGGGGCGGGGTACCTGTACCTCACGCTGCCCTCCTCCTTCCTTCCGGAGGAAGACCAGGGGAGCTGCATGGTGCTTGTCTCCCTGCCGCCCGGCACCCTCCAGGAGGAGACGGGCGCCCGCCTGCGCGACGTGGAAGACTACCTGATGAAGAACGAACCGGTGAAACACGTCTATTCCGTGGGCGGCTTCAGCTTCTTCGGCAGCGGGACGAACATGGCCATGCTCTTCGTCGGCCTGAAGGACTGGAGCGAACGCACGGACCCGGCCCTGGGCGTCGGTGAAATTGTCAACCGGATCAACGACCGCTTCATGAGCGACCCCCAGATGTTTGTCCTGGCCATGAACGTGCCGGCCCTGCCGGAACTGGGGAACTCCTCCGGATTCGACTTCCGGCTCCAGGACCACGGCGGCATCGGCTACGAACGCCTGGTGGAAGCCCGCGAGGAATTGCTCAGCCGGGCCGCTGCGGACTCCAGCCTGGCGGACGTCCACTTCATGGGCCAGGCGGACACGCCGCGCCTGGGCGTCTCCATTGACCGGGACAAGGCCTTTTCCATGGGCGTGCCCATGACGGAAATCAGCAACTCCCTGGCGGTCATGTTCGGCTCCAGCTATGTGGGGGACTTCATGCACGGCAGCCAGGTGCGCCGCATCATCATCCAGGCGGACGGGAAGAGCCGCCTGAGCGGGGATGACATTGAGGACCTGCACGTGCGCAACGAATCGGGCAGCCTCCTGCCGCTCTCCTCCTTCGTCGATCTGGAATGGACGGCCGGACCGCCGCAGCTCACCCGGTACAACAACTATCCCTCCTTCACCATCAACGGCTCTGCCGCTCCCGGCAAGAGCAGCGGGGACGCCATGAAGACCATGGAGCGGATTGCTTCCTCCCTGCCGCCGGGGATCGGCTTTGAATGGACGGGGCAGTCCTATGAAGAACAGCAGGCCGGCTCCCAGGCCTCCCTCCTGTTCGGGCTCTCCATCCTGATCGTGTTCCTGGTGCTGGCCGCGCTGTATGAAAGCTGGTCCATCCCCTTTGCCGTCATCCTGGTGGTGCCGCTGGGGCTGATCGGGGCGCTCCTGGCCGTCTTCCTGAGGGACATGCCCAACGACATCTACTTCAAGGTGGGTCTCATCACCACCATCGGCCTTTCCGCCAAGAATGCCATTCTGATTGTGGAAGTGGCCAAGGAGCTGTACCGCGACGGCATGGGCGTGATGGAAGCCACGGTGACGGCGGCCAAGCTGCGCCTGCGCCCCATCCTGATGACCTCCCTGGCGTTCGGCGCGGGCGTCATTCCGCTTGCCTTTGCGCGCGGTGCGGGCGCCGGAGCGCAGCAGGCCGTGGGAACGGGCGTGCTGGGCGGCATCATCACCGCCACGGTGCTGGCCATTTTCCTGGTTCCCCTCTTCTTCCGGCTGACGGCCGGGAAAAGAAAGAAGGTGTAAATCCGCCGGAGAATTTCCGGTGCAACGGGGCTGTTCCGCTGATGGGCGGGGCAGCCCCGTTGAATATCTCCCGTCCCGGATTTTGCGGAACCCGGTCATCCTTCATGATTCGTGAGGCTGGAAAAAGTTTTTGGAGTGCCGGATTTTTCTCCTGCCTGGGCGGAACGAACGACATTTGATGTTGATAAAGAGGGATCGGAGCTGCGGGAACGTGCTGAAAACGGCATGCTGCCGATTCCCCCTTATCCGGGGTTGAAGTTTGACTTATTGTTTAAAATATGGTCCCATCAAGCGAAATTTCAACTCAATCCCAAAAGAAAACTGCGATTTATGGATTTTATGACTGTAAAAGGCCTGGGATGGCTGACTCTCGGCGGAGTGGTAAGCTTTTCTTTTTTCCATGTAGATCATCTTTTTCATATAGAACATTTGAGTTGGAATGGGACTCCGGGGTCTCCTCCTCCATTCCAGGGGCCCGTGGCAGGTGCGCCAGGGCCTCAACCAACTGAAACCGTTTTTCCCGTTGCCGATCTTTCCCGAGACAGGGAAAAGAAAGTACTTGAGCTGGTTGAAAATCATTGCCGTTTCACGAACATCGGAAATGTAGAGGGACAGATGGCATGTTTCGGGGACCGCATTTTTAAGTATTTTGATAAAGGGCAGGTAGGCAAGTCTTTTATCATGAAAGATATAAAAAACCATACCCGCCCTTATGAAATTTTTGCCACGGATTTGTTGGATGTGAAGGCAAACAAGGCGGAAGGCAACAATTTATTTGATTATGAGGCGGTGGCAAAAATCCGTCTCACCCTTAAAAAAAGAGCGGGGCAGGTGAGGACGCAAATAATCACGAATTTTTACGGACTCAAGTTCCAGGGGGACAAACCTGAAATAGTTTATATTGATCGGATAAAGGAATAGGGCCCTCCCCGGATTCTCCCTATTCCCGCGCCTTTCCTTTTCCAAATTGGAGATAAGTGAAAGGTGCTGAAGCCGCTTGCCTTCCCAAATGACCGGAAGTCATGAACGGATCAAAATAGCGTACCTAGCGTACCGGATGTGCACTGATGGCAAACAGCATGCGGTCCCAGCATCGTCGCGTCATGCGGGGCGTGGAATTTTTTCTGCCCGGCAGAAAGCCGTTGATCTTCATGAATGTGGGCGCCTCATGCCGGAATGAGGAGCATGGGGATTTTCCTTTGATGGGGCAATATTCCATCTTTGCCGGAAAAGCTGGAGAAAAAGTTTTTCATGGAATCCTGTTGACTTACAGTAACTGTAACCTTTAAACAGGAAACAAGGGGAAGCGCCGGAGTACGGCCTTCCCCGGATGAACCGGCCCGGTACGGACCGGTGCACAGGTCAACCATTCACCGGAACACCAGACATGAAGAGCAAATCAATCATAGCCGCCGTGGCGGCGTCACTCCTGACCGGGCTGGGATGTTCAGCCCAGGAACAACCCAAAGTTTCCACGGAGCCGTCCAGGATTCTCATCGCCTATTATTCCTGGGGCGGCAACACGAAGTACGCGGCCGCCCAGATCCGGAAGGAAACGGGGGGAGCCTTGTTTGAAATCAAGCCTGTCAAGCCTTATCCCGCCGATTACCGGGAATGCACCGTGCAGGCCAAGAAAGAGATTCAGGAAGGAGCCAGGCCGGAATTGAGCGCCCGGGTGGAGGACATCGGGAAGTACGACGTCGTGTTCATCGGGAGTCCCAACTGGTGGAGCACGATCGCCCCTCCCGTTTCCTCCTTTTTGGCGGGGCATGATCTCTCCGGAAAGACGGTGATTCCCTTTGTGACGCACGGGGGCGGCGGCATGGCGCGCTGCGCGGACGCGGTCCGCAAGCTGTGCCCGAAGTCCGCCGTCCTCAAGGGCGGCGCCTTTGCCGGCGACGGAATCAGAACGTCCCGGGCCGCCCTGGCCAAGTGGGTCAATGACACAATCACCATCAACAAATAATGCGCCTGATGAAACGAATCCTTCTGGGAACGGCCTGTTCCCTCCTTTTCCTGATGAACCACACGGAAGCACAGACCATGAACAACAGTACGGAAGCCCTGTCGCCAAAGGAACGGCAGATTGCCGCCATCAGCGCCCATACCGCCCGCGGCGATATGGACGGACTCAAAACCGCCCTGGCAGCGGGGCTGGACGCCGGGCTCAGCCTGAACGAGATCAGGGAAGTTCTCGTCCAGATGTATGCCTATTGCGGTTTCCCCCGCAGCCTGAACGCCCTGAGCTCCCTGATGGAGCTGTCCAAGGAGCGCGCCGCGCGCGGCATCAACGACAGGGAGGGCGCGGAAGCCGGAGCCCCTCCGGCCGGCAGGAGCATCGACTTCGGCACGGAGAACCAGACAAAACTCTGCGGCGCTCCGGTCAAGGGCGAGCTTTTCCAGTTTGCCCCGGCCATTGACGAGTTTCTGAAAGCCCACCTCTTCGGCGACATCTTCGGGCGCGACAATCTTGACTGGAAAACCCGGGAGCTTGCCACCATTGCGGCCCTGGCCGCCATGAAGGGCACGGAAAGCCAGCTGAACTCCCACATCCGCATCGGCAAACACAACGGCCTGACGGACGAACAGGTGGACACCATCCTGAATATTTCCGGCTCTGCCGGAAGGGACGACCCCTTCCCGAAGGGCAATCCCGCCCCCGCCAATTTCACCGGGAAGGCCTGGGTAGCCATGATGGTGGACAACAGGGACTACGACATGTCCGCCTACAACGTCACCTTTGCCCCCGGCACGCGCAACAACTGGCACAGCCATTCCGTGGGGCAGGTGCTATTCTGCACGGAGGGCACGGGCTATTACCAGGAGCGCGGCAGGAAGGCCCGCCGCCTGGAGCCCGGCAGCGTGGTGGAAATCCCGGCAAATACGGAGCACTGGCACGGAGCGGCTCCGGACAGCGAATTCGTCCACATCGGCATTACTCCTAAAGCCGCTTCCAACAAAACCGTCTGGGGAGGCCCCGTGACGGATAAGGAATACGCGGAGGCCACCGGAGGGAAATAGCAGCGCCCGGAACAGAAAACGGATCATGACAAAGAGGGGGATGTCTTCCCCCTCTTTTTTGTAATAGGACCATCCATGATGAATAGTTCAAGCAGCATCTCGCGCAGAGCGAGCCTGAAACAGATGGGCATGGCCGCCGCCGGAGCCGGGCTGGGGCTGGGCTTTGCATCCGCCGCGGAAACCGTTCCCGCCGCCTCCGGAAAAAAGCTGAAAGTGGCGCTCGTCAACGGAAGCCCGCATGAACACGGGTGTACCTATACGGCGCTGAAGGAAGTTGCGGGAACGCTGGAGGGCTGCGGCGTGGAAACGGAAATTTTCTGGATAGGCAGCCACCCGGTAGCCGGGTGCATCGCCTGCGGGGAATGCCGGAAAACGGGCAAGTGCTTCCGGAATGACTGCGTGAACCTGTTCCTTGAAAAAGTTCCGGGATGCGACGGCTTCGTGTTTGGCTCCCCCGTTCACTTCGCTTCAGCGGCGGGGGACATGAGCTCCTTCCTGGACCGGGTATTTTATATCGCCTCGGCCCGGTTCAGGGGCAAGCCCGGCGCGGCGGTCACCAGTTGCCGCAGGGCGGGGAGCACCGCCACGCTTGACCAGTTGAACAAATACCTGCTGTTCAGCTCCATGCCCATCGTCTCCTCCCAATACTGGAACATGGTTCACGGGAACACGCCGGACGAAGTCCGCAAGGACCTGGAAGGCCTGCAAATCATGAGGACGCTGGGCCGGAACATGGCCTGGCTGCTGAAAAGCATTGAAGCGGGAAAGCTGGCGGGAGTGCCCCTTCCGGAGGAAGAACCGCGCGTGGGGACCAATTTTATCCGGTAACCGCGTTCAGTCCTCCGGCGTGATGTTCGGTTCGTTCGCGCGGGCGTGGTTCAGGGGATTGCAGCTGTCCGGCCTGCGGTTTTCCAGCAGGTCCTGATAGAATTTCTTCTTGTATTTCAGCACTTCCATCTGCTTTTTCAGCACGCGGAGCTGGTTCCTGAGGCTCTTTTCCTGCTTGAAGATGAGTTCCGCCCGTTCCGGAATGGTGGAATCCCCTTCCTGGCACAGGTCGATGTAGTGCTTGACCTCCTCAATGGGAAGCCCCGTCATGCGGAGGCAGTGAACCAGGCGCAGCCAGCCCAGGGTGTATTCGGAAAACATGCGGGCGTTTCCGCCGCTGCGGTCCACGTCGGGAATCAGCCCCACGTTCTCATAATAACGGATGGTGTAGGCGGACATTTCCATCATGTCCGCCACTTGCTTGACCGTATATTTGGGGGTGCGGTCGTGGGAGGCCCTGTAAGTGCCCAGTTTGGGCTTTTGCTTGATCATCGTCTTGGGGAATAGTTACAGTTACTCTAATATTCCGGAGAAGATGGAAAGGCAAGCATTTACCATGGCGCATGACGAAAGGGGATTCCCGGAACAGGAACGAGAAGGAGAAAGGGTAGATTGCAAGCATGCCGGAACAGGGGGGAAGGGCGCCTTTCCGGAATAATCCTCCGACAAAAAAGGCCGCCCCGTGGGGGACGGCCTTTTCCGTGAAAACCGGAAGGAAATTATATTTCCGTTACACCCTGCGGCGGCGCATCATCAGTGCGGCCAGACCCAGAAGACTCAGGGAAGCCGCTGCGGGTTCCGGAACGGCCAGCGTACCTTCCAGGGAAATATCGCGGATGGTTCCGCTGTTGCCGCCGGTGCCCCCCGAACTGCCGATGACGGTGTAAACCTTGCCGTTGCCGTTTGCCTTCATGGCCGCGAGCTGTTCGTCGGTCACATCGTAGGAGACGTTCCATTCGGAGGCGTTGTTGCCCCTGCTTCCCCTGCAGAGTTCCACCAGG
>NZ_KQ971094.1:179209-196618 GCF_001580195.1 Akkermansia sp. KLE1798 | reverse complement strand
TCCACCCAGTCCACCCAGTCCACCCTGTCCACCCAGTCCACCCTGTCCATTAAGTCCATTAAATTCATTCCCCCTCCCTATCCACAAAAAAGCCCGCGGCTCCGGAGAGCCACGGGCTGACTTTTAACCCTTAACAAAGACTTACGCCTGTTCCAGAGCTGCCTGGGCGGCGGCCAGACGGGCGGTCGGGACGCGGTAGGGAGAGCAGCTCACGTAGGTAAGGCCGAGCGTGTTGCAGAACTTGACGGAGGCGGGGTCGCCGCCGTGTTCGCCGCAGATGCCCAGCTTGATGTCCGGGCGGGTGGAGCGGCCAAGTTCCACGGCAATCTTCATGAGCTTGCCGACGCCTTCCTGGTCGATGGAAGCAAAGACGTTTTTCTTGATGATTTCCAGTTCCTGGTACTGCGGCAGGAAGGAGCCGGAGTCGTCGCGGCTCATGCCCAGGCCCGTCTGGGTCAGGTCATTGGTACCGAAGGAGAAGAACTGGGCGGTTTCCGCGATTTCGTCGGCCGTGACGGCGGCGCGCGGGATTTCGATCATAGTGCCCACGAGGTAGTCCACCTTGGCGCCCTTTTCCTCGAACACCTGCTGGGCCACCTTGTCGATGATGGCTTTCTGGATGTCCAGTTCCTTCTTGAAGGCCACCAGGGGAACCATGATTTCAGGCACCACGGCAAAGCCTTCTTCCTGGGAGACTTCCACAGCGGCTTCAAAGATGGCGCGGGCCTGCATTTCCGTGATTTCCGGATAGGCGATGCCGAGGCGGCAGCCGCGGTGGCCGAGCATCGGGTTGAACTCGTGGAGTTCAGCCACGCGGCGCATGATGACTTCCACGGGCATGCCGATCTTCTGGGCCAGGTCAAGCTGCTGTTCCTTCGTCTGGGGCAGGAATTCGTGCAGGGGCGGATCCAGCAGGCGGATGGTGCCCGGCAGGCCCTTGAGCGCCTTGAAGATGCCTTTGAAGTCGCCCTTCTGGTAGGGAAGAAGCTTGGAAACGGCCGCCACGCGGTCGCTCTTCTTGGTGGAGAGGATCATTTCACGAACGAAGTCGATGCGGTCCCCTTCAAAGAACATGTGCTCCGTGCGGCAGAGGCCGATGCCCGTGGCGCCGAAGGCGAGGGCGGCTTCCGTCTGCTTGGGAGAGTCCGCGTTGGTGCGCACCTTCATCTTCGTGCAGTCATCGCACCACAGCATGAGCTTGGCGAAGTTCTGGTAGGTACGGCTGTCTTCCGGCTTCATGGTCTTGGAGATCAGAACCTGGATGATTTCAGAGGGGGAGGTTTCCACCTTGCCGGCGTACACCAGGCCGCTTGTTCCGTCGATGGACATGTAGTCGCCTTCGTTGAAGGTCATGCCGCCAACGGTGACGGTGCGGTTGTTGTAGTCCACGATGACTTCGTCGGCGCCGCAGACGCAGACCTTGCCCATCTGGCGGGCGACGAGGGCCGCGTGGGAGGAGACGCCGCCGCGGGCGGTCAGAATGCCTTCCGCGGCGATCATGCCGCGCAGGTCTTCCGGAGAGGTTTCCAGACGGACCAGGAGAACTTTTTCACCGTTGTCCGCAGCTTCCACGCAGCGTTCCGCATTCAGGTAGATGCGGCCGGTGGCGGCGCCGGGGCCGGCGGGAAGGCCGCGGGTGAGCATCTTGGCCTGCTTGATGGCCTCGCGGTCGAAGATTGGGGTCAGGAGCTGGTCCACCTGGTCCGCGGGAATGCGGCGCACGGCGGTTTTCCAGTCGATCAGGCCCTGCTCCACCATTTCACAGGCGATGCGGAAGGCGGCCACGCCGGTGCGCTTGCCGTTGCGGGTCTGGAGCATGTACACGGTGCGGTCCTGAATGGTGAATTCAAAGTCCTGCATGTCGTGGAAGTGGTTTTCCAGCACTTCGCGGATGCGCATGAGTTCATTGAACGCGGCGGGCATTACGTCATGAAGGGCTGCCACGGGAGCGGGCGTGCGGACGCCGGCCACCACGTCTTCACCCTGGGCGTTCATCAGGAATTCGCCGTAGAATTCGTTTTCGCCGGAAGCGGGGTTGCGGGTGAACGCCACGCCGGAACCGGATTCTTCACCCGTGTTGCCGAATACCATGGCCTGCACGTTGACGGCGGTGCCCCATTCGGAGGGAATGCCGTATTTCTGGCGGTAAACGATGGCGCGGTCATTGTTCCAGGAACCGAACACGGCGCCGATGGCGCCCTGGAGCTGTTCCCACGGGCATTCCGGGAATTCATGGCCGGTGCGTTCCAGCACCAGCTTCTTGAAGCGGGAGACAAGTTCCTTCAGGTCGTCAGCGGAAAGCTTGGTGTCTTCCACGTCGGCGCTGCCGTAGCGTTCTTCCTTGATGGCGGCAATGGCGGCTTCAAAGGGTTCGTGGTCTTCGTCCGGGTTCTTCTGCACGCCCAGCACCACGTCGCCGTACATCTGCACGAAGCGGCGGTAGCAGTCCCACGCAAAGCGGGGGTTGCCGGTGGCCTTCACCATGGCTTCCACGGATTTTTCATTCAGGCCGAGGTTCAGAATCGTGTCCATCATGCCGGGCATGGATTCCCGGGCGCCGGAACGCACGGCCACCAGCAGGGGCATGGCTTCCGTGTCGCCGAATTTGCGGCCCAGGATTTGTTCCATCTTGGCAACGCCTTCCTTGATCTGGGCGTCAAGCTGGGAGGGATAGGTGCAGCCGTGGTCGTAGTAATAGGTGCAAACTTCCGTGGTGATCGTGAATCCGGGAGGAACAGGCAGGCCGATGCGGGCCATTTCCGCAAGGTTGGCGCCCTTGCCGCCCAAAAGATTTTTCATGCTGCCATTGCCGTCAGCGGACCCTCCGCCGAAGGAATAGACGAATTTGTCAGTGGATGCGCTGCACGCGCAGGAATTGGTGGACATATCGATTGTTGTAGTCGAATTAATGATTCTGCCCCAAAGCCGGCCGCATGAGTCAACAAGAGACCCAAAAGCAAGTTGGGGTCGAGTAAAGATGCCCGGCGCATCCGCCTTTGTCAACTCGAAATTGTAAGGAAAACAAAAATGTTTTTGATGATTTTTGGGAGAAAATATTTTCCCCGTTTTTTCCGCATGTCCGCGCCCTCGCTGATTTACCTCAAAGCGTTTCCCGGAAATAACACCCGGCTCACCGCCAGGGACGGCCTGCCGGGAATTCCGCATGGATGATGTCCCCTGCCCGGTAACATAACGGAACGGCCGTGCCCGGCTTTCCACCGTCCGCGTACGGGAGGCGGCCACGGTGTTCCTCCCCCTCCTACAAGGGCTTGTTCCCGGCCAATAAAAAGCGAACGCCTATCGACAAGACAGGCGTTCGCTGAAAAAATAGGCTTTACCGGTTTTTACGCCTTGCAGAAGGTGTCTTCATCCGCACAGTCCGCTTCCGTCCATGTGACGGAGGAGTCGCCGGAGGCGATGTGGACCAGGCAGTGGTACACGGCCTCCGGGTCGGCATCCAGCCGGGCGGCCACCTGGGCGGCCGTTTCCGGAGCGGAGCCGATGGCTTTCCGGACTTTCCCCAGCAGGGCCAGGAAGGTTCCGGCGGCTTTTTTGCCGGCTTCCACGCCGGGCTGGTGGTAGGCGTTGATGTTCACCAGGGACGCATAGAAGGAAACGGCGCGCTCAAAGAGGGCAATTAGCATGCCGAGCGTTTTGGCGTTCACTTCCGGAATGGAAATGGTGATGGAGGAACGTCCGGATTCCGCAAGAGCCTGGCGCGTGCCGCGCAGGAAGCCCTGGAGGAAGTCCCCGCAGGTGGCGCCCGCTTCCACTTCCACCGCGTCCGCGGAGCATTCCCGCACTTCAATGAAGGTGGCGAAGAAGTTGTTTACGCCGTCGCGGAGCTGCTGCACATACGCGTGCTGGTCCGTGGAGCCCTTGTTGCCGTACACGGAAATGCCCTGGAAGACTTCATTGCCGTCCAGGTCCAGCCTTTTGCCGAGGGATTCCATGATGAGCTGCTGAAGGTATTTGGAGAAAAGCACCAGGGCGTCCTTGTAGGGGAGGACCACCATGTCCTTTTCCCCTTTGCCGCCGGTGGCCTTGTACCAGGCCAGGGCCAGCTTCATGGAGGCGTTGCACTTCACGCATTCCCGGCGGGTCTTTTCATCCATCAGGCGCGCTCCTTCCAGCAGGGCGTCCACGTCCACGCCCTGCAGAACGGCGGGAACAAGGCCCACTACGGACATGACGGACGTGCGGCCGCCCACCCAGTCTTCCATCGGGAAGCGCTTGAGCCAGCCTTCCGCTTCCGCCGTCTTGTCCAGTTTGGAGCCTACGCCCGTAACGGCTACGGCCTGGGCGGCGAAGTCCAGCCCGTGCTTGTTGAAAAAGTCTTGGGCCACCATCATGCCGTTGCGTGTTTCCGGCGTTCCGCCGGACTTGGAGATGACCACCACCAGCGTTTCTTCCAGAGGCAGGGATTCCAGCACGCGGTACATGCCGTCCGGGTCCGTATTATCCAGGAAGAACATGTCCAGCCCGGCGGCGGGAATGGCGTCGGCCACCAGTTCCGGACCTAGGGCGGAACCACCGATGCCGATGACGAGGGCCGCGGAGTACTGTTCCGCGCGGGGAGGGGCGATCCTGCCGTCCAGAACGTCCCGGCCGAAGTCCTTGACGTCCGCCAAAGGGCCGTCAATGGCGGCTTTCAGTTCAGGAGTGGGGGCCAGGGCGGAATTGCGCAGCCAGTAATGGCCCACCATGCGGCCTTCGTCCGGGTTGGCGACGGCGCCGGATTCCAGTGCCTTCATGTCGGCGAAAGCCTTGTCGATCCTGCCCTGCATGGAGGACAGGAAAGCGTCGTCCAGCGGCAGTTTGGAAAAATCAAGGGAGATACCCATTTCCGGGTAGCGAACGAGTTGTTGTGCGTATAGGCTCATGATAGTAATAGAGTGAGAAAGAATTATTTAAGTTTTTTAAGCACGCTTTTCGCCTGCACGTCATCCTGGTCCGCCGCCTTCTGGAACCATTCCCTGGCCTTGGCCGCGTCCTGCTGCACGCCGAAACCCTTCTGGTACATGATGCCCATGTTGTACTGTTCGGAGGCATAGCCTTCTTCGGCAGCCCTCTTGCGGCGGTTGAGCTGTTCCTTCGCCTCCGCGGGGGACAGGCCCACGGCCCGCGCCGCGTCCGGCCAGGTGTCGCCGTATTTCATGGCGGACGGGGCATAGGCGGCGGCGGCGGCCTTGCGGTTCAGTTCATCGGCCTTTTTCTTGTCCCGCTTCACGCCGTATTTGCCCAGGTCATAGAGAAACGCCATGCCCCAGTAACCGCGGGGACTGCCCAGTTCCGCCGCCTGCTGGAAGCATTCAAAGGCGTCCTCATATTTTTTGGTTCCCATGGAACGGACGGCATCCGCAATATGAAGTTCCGCCTCTTTCAGATCCGGGAATTCCGGAATGGCGGCCCATTCCCTCTTCAACTCCTCCCGGTCCCTCTTGGATTTGGGGGGCATGCCCGCCGGACCGGAAAGGCGGAATACGGGGAAATACCCCTCCATGGCCCCCATGTTCCCCAGGCCGGACATCAAAAACACGCTGGGAGCCACCCTCCACATGTGCATGTACAGGATGCGCCCTTCCTGCAGGGAATCCTTCGGCAGCCATTCCGGCATGTTGGAAGGTTCGCCGTATTTTTCCGTCAGGCCCACCAGCAGGGCCTTGTAGGCGGATTTGAGCCTGGTTTCATATTCGGCCCCCTTGAATTTGCTGCGGGAGTAGAAAACGACGCCGCGCAGGCCGCCGGAAGGGTCGTAGTCAAAATTCAGGGAAAAGGTCTGGCCGCCCACGGGCTGCCTGGTCTTGAACACGCCGTTCAGCCCGGTGCGCCCCAGCAGGGCGTCCGTAGGCGGCCCTTCAATCCGCTTGCTCTGCCTCAGCGCTTTCAGCACCTGGTCCTTGTCCATTCCCGTCTCCAGATTCTCATAAAGGGCGGCAAAGAGATGCGGGCACGCGAACGCAAGAATACTGATGACACAGGCTAGTTTTTTCATACAAGAAGCAATGGGCGGTTTCCTATCAAAGGGGCATGGTTTTCAAAAGAATAAAGTGCGTCAGCGCAGGTGAGGAAAATTTTTCATAAAATATTCACTTCCAGTCCACCCACAGCCTTTTCAGATAATCCTCCGCCGTAAAGTCCGCAGGCATGGGATCATGGGTGAGACGGGCTCCGGGAGCTGCGGCCTCCACCATCCGGCGGAAGTCGGCATGGCTCAGCTTGCGGCAATTGCTGGTGCACAGCATCCAGCCGCCACGCTCCAGGCATTTGCGCGCCAGGGAGACGAGTTCCCCGTAATGGGATTCCACCCGGAACACCCTGCCCCTGTCGTCCCGGGAAAAAGTGGGGGGGTCCAGAATGATGCCGTGGAAGGTGCGGCCCTGTCTGGCGAACCGTTCCAGCCAGTGAAGCACGTCCCCCTTGCAGAAGTACTGGCCGGCGGGGTCCATCCCGTTCAGCCTGAAATTTTCCCTGGCCCATTCCAGGCACGGCTGGGCCAGGTCCAGCGTGGTCGTCTGCGCGCCGCCCAGGGCGGCATAAACGGAAAAGGCCCCCGTGTAGGCAAAGGTGTTCAGCACTTTCATGCCCGGCCTGCTCCGCTCCCGTACCTGGCGGCGGTGGTCGCGCTGGTCCAGAAAGATTCCCTGGGAATAACCGGCGGACATGTCCAGCCTGAACAGCACGCCCTGCTCCTCCGCCTCAAATTGCAGGGGAAGGACAGGCCCTGCAATCTGAATGGGCGCCTCCTTCTGGTTCTGTTCCAGACGCTTGTGAAATACGGGGACGCCAAGTTCAGCGAGTTCCCTCCCCAGATTCACGGGAATGGCACAGTCACGCGTGGAGACCAGAATGCGGTCTCCCAGCCGATCCACGAACACGTCCGGACAGCCGTCCCCTTCCCCGTCAATCACGCGGAAAATATCGGTGCGCGGAGGAATCAGTCCCTTCTTGTATTCCAGGCAATGGCGGTACGTGCGGCTCACGGCACGGAGAGACTACGGAATTTGACCACCGGGGGCAATGGCAAAAGCAGGGAAAACGGATTCTGGAACAATCTTCTTCCTCCGGCAGGGAAAACCACGTTCCCCACACCATCCACCTCTCCGGATTATTCCGGGGCGTACCGCCTGCCGGACGGAATACCTTCCATCCTTCTCCAGGCAGGCCATGACGCTTTTACACTGAAAAAAATCTTTCTCTTTATCCTGACAAAAGCCGCTGAAAGAGAGATATTTTCTTGAAGTTCCCACAAATTTGTGAGACACAGGGGGAAGATATCATCCCCTCCTTTCCCGGCATGAAAAAAATATTCCCTGCATCCTTTTTTCTGATTCCCTTCCTCTTTTCTCCCGTCCCGGCGGCAGACGGCGTTTCCCCCGAAAACAAGGAGATAAAAATATGGAAGATTTACTGCGGAGACAGAACTTTTTCCTTCAAGCCTCCGGTGGAAGGAAAAATTCTCACGGCTCTGGAAGTGGAGGAATGGGAGACCATCTTCGTCGGCGTCCAGACAAGCCCTGTCCGTTTTGAGATTCTGGCCGTTTCCACCAGGGATGAAAAAGTCTCACTGATAGATCTGGATACCCATTATTATGCGGACGGCCATATTTTCCCTCTTGAACCCGGCGCTACCCTCACCCTGGCGCCCCTGAATATGGAAACCACGCCCAACGGCAGATCCTTGTGCTCCTATCCCGTCATCAGCCATCCCCGCCATGAAGGCGATCCGGCGCATGATTCGAAAACATCCCTGAGCATCCAGCGTTTGGAGGACGGCTCCTTTGAAGCCCGTTCCAACCGGTGAACGGCAGGCTCCTTCCGGACGCAACAAACAGCCGGAGAAGCGTTGATTTTTCAAGGAAAAGCTTCCTGCGGCAGGGAACCATCAATCCGTACGAAAAAGCCGTTCATCACACACGCTTTGTCCGGCCTTTCCTGAACAATCCCCTGCGGACATTCCTGTAAGGACACCGTTTCCTTTCTTCCTCTCCCGATACATTTGACGCCTTCCACAGCATGAGGTAGAACGGGATCATCCCCAAGTATGAGTGCGGCATGCGCCAGCACCTTTTCCAGCGCCTCGTGAAGGATATCCGGTATGGGAATATCAGGCTCTGCGCCGCCGCATCATCAGCACGGCCATGCCAAGCATCCCCAGGGACGCCGCAGACGGTTCGGGAACGACGGAAAACGCCATGGCCGCCACCCCGGCTTTCTGCCCCCCAATGCGAAAATCAAGCGTGTCCGATGTTGCCGTTCCCGTCCATTTGACCAGCGTCAGCTTGTTGTTCGCAAAGGAGGGAGACGTTGAAAATCCCGTTCCGTCCGTAGCGGCGTATTCAAAGGAACCCGTTCCTCCAGTGACGGCAGTGGCTCCGGGAGCAGCAGCCACGCTGGAAACGAACATGTAAAACGTGATGGTGTCCCCTGCCGTCAATCCGCCCAGTTGGATGGAGGATGTCGTGGAACCTCCGGCTCCGGGATTCATAAATGTGGACAGCGCTTCATAGTCGAAAGAACCCAGGGTATTGACCAGGTCCGTCATTGCAGCCTCGTTCTGGTAATAGGCGTAATAAGCGGGGTCTCCTTCTCCGGGAGTGACGGTAGTGACATTGGAGTTAAAGAAGTTCCCGCCGCTTTTAACGATTTTAAGCGTGTAGGGAGTACCGTTTCCCGAAGCATCCTGAAGCTGCAATTCAGCCGCGCTGTTGGACGTATACTGATTCATGCCGGGCCTTCCCGCGCCGTCCCTGTACACATCCACCAGGACGGAAGCCGCCTGTGCAAGGGAAAAAGACCCTCCGGCCATAAGTAAAAATAATGTTTTCTTCATGGTTTCCAGCTTTTGTGAACGATGAAAACCAATGTAGGAATTTTGAATCCGAAACACGTCACAAGTGCTAGGTTTTTCTGAACCTTATGAAAAAGACACCCCTATAGCCGGGAAGAAAAATCACGCTCCGCACCCCTTGTTTATTTTTATAACTTTTTCTTTTTCATCTTTTCTTATTGACACCGGATTCAAAATCCGCGTTAAATCAAAAAAGAGGCCGGATCATTTGATCCGGCCTCTGGTTTTCAATTTGTTCCGCGAATAGCACCTACCTTAGTCGGCGTACTGTTCGTTGAGGGCTTCCATGATTTCCTTGGAGGCTTCCGGAATGTTCGTACCGGGGCCGAAGATAGCCACAGCTCCGTGTTCCCTGAGGAAGTCGTAGTCCTGGGCGGGAATGACGCCGCCGCAGAAGACCATGATGTCCGGACGCCCCTGTTTCTGGAGTTCTTCCACCAGGGCGGGCAGAAGCACCTTGTGACCCGCGGCCAGGGAGCTCATGCCGATCATGTGCACGTCGTTTTCAATCGCCATCTTGGCGGTTTCCTCCGGCGTCTGGAAGAGCGGGCCTACGTCCACGTCGAAGCCGAGGTCGGCATAGGCGGAAGAGACCACCTTGGCGCCGCGGTCGTGGCCGTCCTGGCCCATTTTGGCGACGAGGATGCGGGGACGGCGCCCCGTGCGTTCAGCGAAGTCGTCCGTCATCTTGCGGACTTCCTCCACCAGCGGATCTTGACCATAGGATTGTGCGTACACGCCGGTAATGAGTTTGATTGGAGCTTTGTGCCGCCCGAAGTGCTTTTCCAGGGCGGAGGAGATTTCACCCAGGGAGGCGCGGGCCTTGGCCGCCTTGATGGCGAGGTCAAGGAGGTTGCCTTCTCCCGTGCGGGCGCATTCGGACAGGGCTTCCAGCGCGGCTTCGCACGCGGCGGAGTCGCGTTCCGCACGCAGTTTCTGCAGGCGAGCGATCTGGGCGTCCCGGACGGTGGTGTTGTCCACTTCCAGAATGTCGATTTTTTCTTCCTGCTCCAGACGGTACTTGTTGACGCCGATGATGGGCTCCTTTCCGGAGTCAATGGCCGCCTGGCGGCGGGCAGCGGCTTCTTCAATGCGCATCTTGGGCAGTCCGGTTTCAATGGCCTTGGCCATGCCGCCGAGTTTTTCCACTTCCTGAAGGTGGGCCCAGCCCTTGCGGATGAGCTCGTTGGTGAGGTATTCCACGTAGTAGGAACCGCCCCACGGGTCGATGACCTTGCAGATGGTGGTTTCATCCTGCAGGTGGAGCTGGGTGTTGCGGGCGATGCGGGCGGAGAAGTCCGTCGGCAGGGCGATCGCTTCGTCCAGAGAGTTGGTGTGCAGGGACTGCGTGTGGCCGCAGGCGGCGGCCAGGGCTTCAATGCAGGTGCGGGTCACGTTGTTGAACGGGTCCTGCTCCGTGAGGGACCAGCCGGAAGTCTGGGAGTGCGTGCGCAGGGCCAGGGACTTCGGGTTCTTGGGGTTGAACTGCTTGATGAGCTTGGCCCACAGCACGCGGGCGGCGCGCATCTTGGCCACTTCCATGAAGTAGTTCTTGCCCTGGGCCCAGAAGAAGGAGAGGCGCGGGGCGAAGGCGTCGATGTCAATGCCGGCCTTGATCCCGGTGCGCACGTATTCCAGGCCGTCCGCAAGCGTGTAGGCCATTTCCAGGTCCGCCGTGGCGCCGGCTTCCTGCATGTGGTAGCCGGAGATGGAAATGGAGTTGAACTTGGGCATGTACTTGGAGGTGAACTCAAAGATGTCCGCAATGATCCGCATGGACGGGTCCGGCGGATAGATGTACGTGTTGCGCACCATGTATTCCTTCAGGATGTCGTTCTGGATCGTCCCGGAGAGCTGGTCCAGCGTGCAGCCCTGTTCCTGGGCGGCCACGATGTAGAAGGCAAGCACGGGCAGCACGGCGCCGTTCATGGTCATGGAGACGGACATTTTGTCCAGCGGGATGCCCTTGAAGAGGATTTCCATGTCCAGGATGGAATCCACGGCCACGCCGGCCTTGCCCACGTCGCCCACCACGCGGGGGTGGTCGGAGTCATAGCCGCGGTGCGTCGCCAGGTCGAAGGCGATGGAAAGCCCCTTCTGCCCGGCCGCCAGGTTGCGGCGGTAGAAGGCGTTGGATTCCTCCGCCGTGGAGAAACCGGCGTACTGGCGCACCGTCCAGGGACGCGCCACATACATGGTGGCGTAAGGTCCGCGCAGGTTCGGGGCCACACCGGCGGTAAAGTCCAGGTGCAGGCAGTCGTCGTACACGCTCTCGGAATAGGTGGGCGGCACGGGAATTTGTTCATTGGTCACCCAGGTTTCCGTCCGGGGGGCCGGGGACTGGCCGCCAGCCTTGACTTCTGGATAGGCGGCGGTTGCAAAGTCGGGAATATTGCTCATATGATGAAATTTGGTAAATGGTTTAGAGGCCGATCTTGTTCTGAATGGCTTCAATGGTGTTGTAGCAGTTGGCCCTGACGTGGATGAAGATGTCCACGCCGGCTTCCTTGAACGCTTCCACATGGTCCGCCGGATAACCGGCGAGGGCCACCATCATGTCCGGCTTGATTTCCCTGAGCGCCTTGCAGAAGGCGGGAACGATTTCCGGATAGGTGTCGTCCGTGGAGCAGATCACGCACACGGCGCAGCCGCTTTCCGCGGCGGCCCTGGCCGCCTCTTCCGGAGTCGGGAAGCCGGACGGGTAAACCACGTCCAGACCGCCTGCGCGCAGGAAGTCGCGGGAGAAGTCCGCACGGGCCTTGTGCTGGCGCAACGGCCCCATGTTGGCGAAGAAGACCATCGGGCGGGTTCCCTTTTCCTCCACCCAGGCGTCGGCCTTGGCGAGCAGGGATTCAAAGCGTTCCGCCAGGCGGCGCTTCGGCAGGGCTTCAATTTCCAGTGGTCCGCCGCACTTGCAGTCCGCGCCGGCCGTGAGGGCCTTGTTGATGAGGCAGGTGGAGAAGCCTTCCTCCGCGGCCTTGCAGACGGAATCCACGCACATTTTCACGTCGGGCAGTTCCACGTCCGCATTCTTGCAGCAGCCGTGGCCCTTGGAGGCGGAACAGGCGGAGCCTTCCAGCACTTCCAGCTTCTTTTCCACCAGGTTGACGTACTGGTTGACGCCCACGATGGACTGGCGGCGCTGGTCGGCCATTTCATACCGCTTGGCGGCCGTGGCGTTCACGCTCTTCTGGATGGAGCCGGACTGAAGGGCCTTGATGATGCCGCCTTCCTTTTCAATTCCCTGGAAGACGTCCCAGATTTTCCGGGAGACTTCGTCCGTCAGGTTTTCAATGTACCAGGAACCGCCGGCGGGGTCCACCACCTTGTCCAGGTTGCATTCGCCCAGCAGGATGAGCGGGCAGTTGCGGGCGATGCGGCGGGAGAATTCGTCCGGTATGCGCACGGCCGCGTCGAAGGGCAGCACGTCGATGCTGTCCACGCCGCCCATAATGGCGGAGAAGGCCTGGGCGGAACCGCGCAGCAGGTTGACCCAGGGGTCCACCTTGGAGAGGGTCCAGAAGGAAGTGCGGGCATGCAGGCTGATCTTGGCGGATTCCTCACTGCCGCCGCATTCCTTGACGATGAGGGCCCAGAGTTCGCGCAGGGCGCGGATTTTGGCCACTTCCAGGAAAAGGTTGGCTCCGATGGATACGGTAAAGCGCATGTGGGCGGCCGCTTCATCCACGGAGATGCCGCGTTCTTCCATGGCGCGCAGATAGGCCACGGCGGTAGCGAGCATGGCTCCCGCTTCTTCAAAGGCGGAGGCGCCGGAGTCCGCATAGGGAAGTCCGCTGACGCCGATAGTCTGGAAGGCGGGCGCGTTGGCGATGGCCCACTTGGTCATCACGGCCATCTGGTCATAATAGGCGCAAATGCCCTTGCCGCCGCAGAGGGAACCCTTCATCACGGCCTTGCCGACCGGGTCGTAGAGAACGCCGCCCCGGAGGCCGGCGGTGTCGAATCCGGCGGATTTGTACGTGTTCAGGAACATGGAAAGCGTGCCCAGGCCACAGGAACCGGGAGTGATATAAACGGGCAGCTTGTCCAGCGGGAGGCCCTTGAGGGCGGTGTCCCAGGCCGCCTGCTTGCGCAGCTTGAGGCCGCATTTGCAGTTGAGCTGGACGTTCACGGCGGTCAGGCCGCGTTCCAGATCGTGCAGGATTTTGCTGTTGAAGTCTTCCGGAGTGGAGGCGGGAATGCTCTGGGCGATTTCGCAGGGCTTTTCCACATAGCCCAGGGCGCGGGTTCCGCGGCGGTACGGGAACTGCCCGGCAGGCATGACGGGAGAGTGCTCGTCCCACTTGTTGTAAATGGGATGCAGCGTGATTCCCTCCACGAGCTTCGTGAAAAGTTTTTTATCAAAATCAGCCCCCTTCAAGGCAGCGACGGCTGCCTCACGCCATTCGGCGTATGTGGCTGGTGCGAATTCTCCGAAGTCAATCTCCGGATCCGTTGTTTTGTTTCCCTTTTGCATGGCGAAGTCAATGGGTAAGGCCTAATATGTTGGTTTTTAATTGCGCAAACCAGGCCAGATTTAAAGCGCGGAGTTATCTTAGAAAATCAAATTATAAAGTCCAGCGTGAAAAACACAACAGGCCCAATGAAGGCGAATTTGCCCTATCACGTTCGGGAAGCTTGCAAAAACAACATAAAAAGAGTAGATACAGGGTTTAAGCATGCCGACCTCACCTACCGTCAAACTCCCTGTTCAACTAGTCAGGCAGCTCCAGGCATTCCGCCGTCGCCTCCGAACGGTCAAAATACTGGAAGCCATCTGTCTGGCCGGCCTGGCCGTCATCCTCTCCTATGTGTTCCTGTACGTTTCCGACCGCGTTTGGGAAACACCGCCCACGCTGGGATGGATTCTTTTCATCTGCGCCCTGGCGGGATTGCTGACTTTCATTCCGTGGTGGAGCTTCCGGTGGGTCTGGCAGCGCAGGACGGCCGCACAGCTGGCGCGCCTGATCGGCAAAAAGGATGCGGCTCTGGGAGACCGCCTGCTGGGGGTCATTGAACTGGATTCCGAAAAGTACGGGCACCAATACAGTTCAGCAAAGCTCAAGGAGGCGGCCATGGAACAGGTAGCCCGCGAAGTCGCCGGACAGGACCTGACGGTCAACATCCCCAGGCCGCGGCACAGGATGCTGTTCCTTCTTCTTTCCATTCTGGTTCTCTGCACGGGCGCCCTGTGCATCGTCAGCCCGGAAGCGGCGGAAAACGCCCTGCACCGCTGGCTTCAACCCTTCAATCCTCCGGAACGCTACACCTTCACGCAGCTGGACCCCTCCCCCGACACCCTGGTCATTCCCCTGGGGGAAAGCCACGTGTACGAACTCAGGCTGGCGGATTCCACCAAGTCCCGCCCGGAAACCGGCCATTACGTTTTCGGGAACAGGGTGCGCCAGCAGACGACTCTGGCGGACGGCGTTTACAAGGTACTCATTCCCCCTCTCCAGCAGGCGGACAGACTTGAATTTTCAGCGGGGGACGTCGTGCGCCGCATGCGCATCGTGCCGAAGGCGCGCCCTTCCCTGCTTTCCGCCGCGGCCACGGTGGCCTATCCGGAATACATGGGCCGCCCGGACGGACGGGAACCGATGAGGGCCGGAGTCATTTCCGCGCCGGAAGGCTCCACGCTGACACTGGAGGTTACCGCCTCCCAGCCGCTGGCTTTCGCCGCCACGCCCCAGGGAAAGCCCCTGCGCATGGACGGCAGCAAGGTGATCATTCCCTCCATTCTTCTGGGGAAGGATCCGCAGGAAATGGAGCTGACATGGACGGACCGGGACGGACTGGCCGCCGCTCAGACCGTGAAAGTGCGCCTGGAACCCGTTGAAGACAAGCAGCCCTCCGTTTACCTGAGGGGCGGAGAAAACGACCGCCACGTGCTGGAAGACACCAGCATTGAACTAGAAGTGGAGGCCGCGGACGATTTCGGCCTGCGGGAACTGGGCGTGGAATGGCAGGGAGAAAAGTCTTTTTACGAGGAAGAAAATCCGGACGGGGGAGCGGCGGATCCGGAGAAAGCCGGCAAGCCCGTCCCGGGACTGCACGGGGAAAAAGTTCTGGAAACGGGCGATCCGACCCGGACCGGATTGAAGGGAACCTTCCTGTTCCAAGCCAGGGCCCTGAAGCTGTCTCCCCAGCGCGTGGTCGTCCGCGGATTTACGCAGGATTACAAGCCCGGCGGCAAAAGGGTGTATTCGGAACCCATGGTCATCATCGTCCTTTCCAAGTCGGAACATGCGCAGATGATCCGCAATGAACTGGAACGCATCGTCAGCGAGCTGGAGGGGATGATCCGCCGCATGGACGCCATGACGGACGAGGCCAAACGCCTGAAAACCCTGGAAGAAAAGGACCTCAGGAATACGGAAGCCCAGCAGAGGCTCCATGCCCTTGCGGATGAGGAACAGGCCAACCGGAGGGAATTGAATGAATTGATCAACCGGTCCGAAACATTGTTCAAGGAAGCTTCCCGCAATACCCAGATCGACCCGTCCGGAATGAAGGAGTTCATGAAGGGAATTTCCATGCTGAAACCCGTTCCCGACAGCACCATGAAGAACGCCCAGAAAAAGTTCCGGGATTCTGCGGCGGAGAACAGCACTCCTCAGGAAAGCCGGCAGTCCCTCAGCGGCGGGGAAAGCGACCATTCCGCCGCCACGCAGGCCCTGAAAGACGCCATGAACCAGCTTTCCAAATCCGCCCAGGACATGGAAGCCAGCACTTTTGTGGCCAGGCTCATCCAGGCGGCCTACAAGGAGGATTCCATTGCCAGTTCCCTCGCCAGCCAGCTCAACACCATCGTGGGCATGACCATGGAGGAGCTGGACCCCTCCACCCGCCGGGAAATGGAAACCATCGCCACCCTCCAAAATGCCTCCACGCAGGATATCGGCTGGATTCTGGAAGACCTCAATTACTACAAGTCCCGCACGGAGGAACGCATTTACAGCGATCTGTACAATCAAATGAATGCCTTCTCCCTCCGTGAAAAGCTGGACCTGGTTCATGGAAACATCCTGAATTCCATCACGGCGCAGTCCATTGACGAATCCCGCCTGTACGCGTCCACCCTGCGCCACTGGGCCAAGCTGATAGACGATTACAAGAAGAGCCGCGGCGGAGGCGGAGGCGGCGGGGGCGGAGACCAGGAGTCCATTTCCGACGCCGACTTTGAGTTCATGCTGAAGATCATCCGCATGATCCAGCAGGAACAGGACATCCGCATGCGTACCCGCGCCGCTGAAAAGGAACACCGCAAACTCAACGCCAAAACCCCATGAATACCGCCCGCCTGCCAGTCATCTTCCTGGCCTTTTCGGCCCTTTCCCTGCCCTGTCCGGCAGCCCCGGAGGGACAGACGATCTATACCGCCAAGCACAAGGAAACGGCGGAAAAGCTGGCCGTCCAGCAGGACGAGCTCCAGGCGGACACGTCCGACCTTATTATGGGAGAAACGAATGAGGAAGTAATCGATCTCCTGAAGAAATGCCGCCACGCCATGAACGACGCCGTGGACCTCCTGGAGAATTACAACACGGGAGGTCCGACGCTCGCCGCCCAGTCAGACGTCATTGAATTGATCTACTTGGCGGCCAAGGCCAGAATGAGCATGCCGGGAGGAGGCGCAGGAGGCAAACTGCCAAAATTAGGAGAAAACGGAATGAAGCCGGGCAGCGAGGCCCTGATGAACATGCTCCGCCAGCTCCTGGGCATGGACAGCGAGTCCCAGTCCATGCAGCAGGGGGACAGCGAAGGAGAGGGGCAAGGACAAGGACAGGGCGAGGGACAGAACGGCCGGGGCAACAAACCGGGAAAAGGAGCCGACGGAAAGTCGGACATGGCTTCCTCCCAGGAAAAAGGGGTTTCCAGCCCCGACACGGCGGTGGAAAGCCGCTCCGTCCCCAAATCCACCGGGATGTCCGCAGATGACATGCCCGCCGAATTCCGCAAGGCGCTGGACGCCTACAACAGAACCCTCCAGAAGTAGTAAAAGATGAACACGCATTCCTCCGGAACATTGCTGCTATTCTTTTTCTGCGCCCTGACGGCAGGGGGAGCCGATCCGCGCACGGATATAGCCGGCATCATGCCGGTCCGCACGGAAACGGTGCCCGTGCAGGTGGAATCCATGTACCTGAAAGGCCTCAAGTTTTTACAAAACGCCCAAAAAGCAGACGGTTCCTATGAAGATAATGAAGGAAGGCAGCCGGCCATCGTAGGTTTCTGCATGATGGCGGTTCTCGCCCACGGGGACGATCCGAACACGGGGCCGTACGCCACCATGGTGCGCCGCTGCCTCAACTACATTCTCGCCAAGCAGAACAGAAGCTCCGGCTACATAGGGGATTCCATGTACAACCACGGATTCGTCACCCTGGCGCTGGCGGAGGCCTACGGCATGGTGCACGACGACCGCATAGGCCCCGCCCTTCATAAGGCCGTGGCCCTGACGCTGACCGCCCAGAAGAAGAACAAGACGGGCGGCTGGCGCTATGCGCCGGACGATACGGATGCGGACAGCACGGTGACGGGCTGCCAGATCGTCT
>NZ_KQ971094.1:96797-179109 GCF_001580195.1 Akkermansia sp. KLE1798 | reverse complement strand
GCATTCCCGTGCCGGACGAGGCTTTTGAACGCGGTCTCAAGTACATGGCCTCCTGCCGGAATGAACGGGGAGAATACGGCTATACGGACCCCCGTTCAGGCATCACCCCTACTCTGACTTCCATCGGGGTTCTCACCCTGTGCCTGGCCCGTGAAAAACAGGATGCCTCCCTGCCGCATTCCCTGGCCTTCCTGAGAAAAAACCTGAATTACCGGGATTCCGCCTATCCCTTCTACTTCGAATATTACATGTCCCAGGCCCTGTTTCATGCAGACCAGTCCCTCTGGGAAGCGTGGAACCATAAAAACATACGCTACCTTCACGCATCCCAGACGCCCAACGGTTCCTGGCTGAGCGACAGGGGAAGTTCCTATGCCACCTCCCTGGCGCTCCTTTCGGTTGCCCTGAATTACCGCTTCCTGCCCATTTATGAACAATAAGCACACCCACACCCTTTCCATGAAAAAAGCCTTTCGTTTCCTGCTGATTGTCCTGGGAATGGCGGTTATGCCGCAGCCGGGCATGGCCCAGTCTTCCCTGCGCACCTCTTCCCCGGTGCCCCCGCAGGTGGAGCTGATGTACGTCAAGGGCCTCAGATTTCTCCAGAACGCCCAGAAAACGGACGGCACCTATGAAGGCACCTACGGCCAGGAACCCGGCATTATCGGCTTCTGTCTGATGTCCGTTCTCGCCCACGGGGACGATCCGAACACGGGGCCGTACGCCACCATGGTGCGCCGCTGCCTCAACTACATTCTCGCCAAGCAGAACAAAAGTTCCGGCTATATAGGGGATTCCATGTACAACCACGGATTCGCCACCCTGGCGCTGGCGGAAGCCTACGGCATGGTGCGCGACGACCGCATAGGCCCCGCCCTTCATAAGGCCGTGGCCCTGACGCTGACCGCCCAGAAGAAGAACAAAACGGGCGGCTGGCGCTATGCGCCGGATTCCACGGACGCGGACAGCACGGTGACGGGCTGCCAGATCGTCTCCCTGTACGCCGCACGGAACGCGGGCATTCCCGTGCCGGACGAGGCTTTTGAACGCGGCCTCAAGTACATGGCCTCCTGCCGCGACAGCAAGGGAGGCTACGGCTATACCGGACCTTCCGGTCCCCGCGTCACCCTCACGGCCATCGGCTCCCTGACCTTGTCCCTGGCGCGCCAGAAGTCGGACCCGTCCTTCAAAACCTCCCTGGCCTTCCTGAAAAAGAACCTCAATTATCGGGATTCCTCCTATCCGTTCTACTTCGAGTACTACATGTCCCAGGCTCTTTTCCATGCGGATCTGGACATTTGGAAGGAATGGAATTATAAGAACATGCGGTATCTGGGCGCTTCCCAGGCACCCAACGGTTCCTGGCTGTCCGACTATTCCGCGGCCTATTCCACGTCCGCCGCCCTTCTCTCCCTCGCTCTCAACTACAGATTCCTGCCCATTTATGAAAAATAGGATCCGCCTTGCACTTCTTCTGGCTCCCGCCTGCCTGCTGCACGCGTGGGCGGCCCCTACTGTTGACGTAGTGATGGAAGACAACTACCGCCTCCGCGGAGAAATCGTCTCTTTCGGAAAACAGGGGCTGGTCATCAGGCATCCGTCCGTGCGCCAGAACGTCTCCATTCTGCCGTCGGAAATAAGAGCCGTCTATTTCACGGATACCGCTCCTCCCGACCTGCGGGCCAGGGACAAGATTTTCATCTCCACCGGCCACCGGGACATTATTCCGTGCAATATCACTTCCATCTCGTCCGACAAGGTGCAGTACCGGGACATGTTCGGCACTTCCCGTTCCATCCCCCGCAGCCAGGTGGCCGGCTTCCGCCTGGGAACGCTCCAGCAGAAGGGATTCTGGCAGGAGCCCCTGGTATTCGACAACAGCTGGCTTTATTCCGGAGACAATGAGAACGACTACCGCATCCAGTCCGGCAGAAAACTGATGAATGCCATGAATCCAAAGCTGGACGGGGAGAAGTACCAGTACAAGCTGTCCAACGGCAATTATCCCACCTGGGTGCCCCTGTACAAGAGCATCGGGCTGGACCCTTCCTCCTTCACCTTCCGGATTGCCCTGACGATGGACGGCAGCAGCGACCGCGCCGGCATTGTCTTCTGCTTCGGCGGCAAGGAAAACGTTACGTTCAGATCCAACGCCGGCAGCAGCCTCAACAGGCTCATGCTCAGCATTGCGCCCGGCAAATGCACGCTGCTCAGGGAACAGAAGTCCGGGATCCTCCTGCTGGGGGAAGTGGACATCCCGGCCCCGAAAATGACGGCGGGGATAGACATCCGGCTGACTTCCTCCCGGCACGAGAATAATGAACAAGTTTACGAATTGCTGGTAGGGGACATGCCGCCCAAGCTGATCAAGGATCCTTCCCCTCCCGAACAGCAGCTGGAAGGGGACGCCTTCGGCCTCCAGATGGAAGGGCACATCTCCCTGACCATCACGAAGCTCCAGCTTTCCGCCATTTCCCTGAGCGCCAAGGCCCTGACCAAGAACGACACCCAGGGGACAGACTTGGTCGTGACGAAGGAGGAGGACGCCATTCCCGGTTCCATCAACAGCTACAATGACAGGGACAAGATGCTGAACCTCTCCACGGACAAGGAATATCCCGGCGTTCCAAGGGAGCTTTCCATTCCGGCCAGATACCTGGACACGGTCTTTTTTGCGCAACCAGAACAACAGGACGCCGTCCGGGATGAAGCCCGCCACAGCATCCAGATGAAAGACGGTTCCCGCCTGCACGGCGACATCCGGAGCATGGACTCCGGAAAGGTCGTTCTCCAGCATTCCCTGCTGGGCCAGGTCTCCCTGCCGTTGAAGAATATTACCCGCGTGGAGTTCCTGAATTCCGCCCAACCCTCCCGCTCCACTCCCTGACGATGAGCCCGACCATGAAACAAGCCCGCCTGTTGTTCCTGTCCGCCTGCACCCTTCTGGCCGCAGCCCACTTCCCCGCCGCGCGCGCGGAAGGCGTCATCACGCTCAAATCCGGAGAAAGCCTGCCCGGGAAGATAGACGCCCTGCAGGATCAATACCTGAAAGTGCAGTCCAGAATCCTTTCCCGCCCGGTGGACCTCAAGGTGGAAGAACTGGACCAGATCACCTCTTCCGTGCCCCTGGCTATTCCGGAACAGTTTTCCATCATCAGGCTGGAAAACGGCGACGAGTTATACGGCACCCTGAAATCCCTGGATGCGGAATCCCTTCAGTTGGAAACATCCTGGGGCGGCCTGCTTCCCGTCAACAGAAACCACGTGCGGTATATCGGCTTCGACAAACAGAAAGCCTACCTGCGCAATGCCACGGAATCCCTCCAGGGATGGACATCCGCAGGCAACAGCATGCTGCCGGAATGCCGCAACGGCTCCTGGATCATGCGCGGCTCCAACAATACGGAATTGCAAACCAAATTCGACATGCCGCCCCGGCTGCATGTCCAGTTCTCCGTTTACCACACCAATTCTTTCCGGGTCCATGTCTTCCTGTGGAACGACGACAATTCCCAAAACAAGGTGGAAATGACCGTTTCCCTGGAAAAGGCGGAACTGAACAAGGTCAGCTCCGGCCATCACAAGACCATAGGAAGAGTCAAAAGGCAGACGGAAAGGAACTGGTATTCCGACAAGGGGGTCAAGCGTTCCGACGTGCAGTTTTACGCGGACCGGGAAAAGGGGAATTACTACCTGTACCTCAACGGGGAGCAGATCGCCCGGTGGGAGGAAGGCAAGGAATTGCAGAACATCTTTGAAAACGAGGAGGAGGAAGACGGAAAAGATGCCAAACCTCACGATTTCAAGCCCGGCAACATCCTTGGCATCCGCGGCTACGATTCCCAGAACATGGCCCTGACCAACATGAACGTGCTGGAGTGGAACGGCGCCCTTCCCTATCCTCCGGAGGAACAGGACATTGTCGGCAAATACGACAGGGAATCCTCCGCGGACAAGGTGATGCTGGTGAACGGTGACGTTCTCCGCGGCAGCATTTCCCTTCAGGAAGACGGCAGAATCCGCGTCAAATCCAATCATTACGACGTCATCGTGCCCACATCCAAGGTGCGTTCCCTGAACCAGAAGAAAGAGGAGGAGAAAAAGGCGGCGCAGGACAATTCCGACGTGCGCGTTTTCCTGGCCGACCAGAGCATCGTCTCCATCCGGCTGGATGCCGTCAGGGACGGCCGCCTGGAGGGGCATTCCTCCGCACTCGGCAAAGTCAGCATCCCCATCCAGTCCCTGCGGAAAGTCCTGTTCAATCTCCAGAGTCCGGAACTTAAAAAACAGCGGGAAAATCCGTTCCTGGGCAGGTAGGGGGAAGCCCGCCTTTTTTGAAAAAAGGCTTCATGGCGCGTCCTTCCCTACTACTCCGGCGCGAAAAAACATTACGGAGCAGTCCCGGAGGGCCTAATTTCCTTCCATTTCCTCCGCACGGCGCACGGCGCTTTTCACGGCCTGAATCCAGGCATTGCGGAAACCGCATTCATCCAGCGCATTCAGGGCGGCAATCGTGGTGCCGCCGGGGGACGTGACGGCATCGCGGAGGGCCATGGGATGTTCCCCCGTCTGTTCCAGCATCAGGGCGGAGCCGAGCATGGTGCCGGCGGCCAGTTCCAGGGCCGTCTTTCTGGGAAGGCCCATGGCCACTCCGGCATCGGAGAGGGCGTCCAGGGCCGTGAACATGTAGGCGGGGCCGCAGCCGGAAATGGCGGAAACGGCGTTCATCCGGGATTCCTCCACCTTGAAGACGGAGCCGCATCCGGACAGCAGGCGCCGCGCCGCTTCTTCGTCCTCGTCCGTGACGGCTGTTCCCGGACTGTAGGCAATGACGCCGGAGAGCACCATGCACGGGGTATTGGGCATGGCGCGCACGATGCGCGTTCCGTCGCAGGCGCGCTCCTCCATTTCGTCCAGGGTGACGGCGGCGGCTATGGAAATCAGGAGGGGCAGTTCCCTGTCGCCCTCGGAAAGAGCGGAAATCAGGGGAAGAACGGCATGAGGCTTGACGGCCAGGACCAGGGCTTCCACGGCATCCGCAGCCGCCTCTTCAGACTCCGCCTCATGCACGCCGGGATGTTCCGCCTGGAGTGCCGCCATATTCTCTTTATGGTGATCGTACACCCATACGTCCTGCGGAGCCACGGCTCCGGATTTGAGCATGCCCCGCAGCAGGGCTCCTCCCATTTTGCCAAGTCCGATAATGCCTGTTTTCATCGTTAAAATTCCTTTTTTCTAAAAAGCCATGCGGCCAGCGTCATATGAAAGACGAAGTAGCCCAGCGTGATCAGCGCCAGGCTGCCGAAGAGGGAAAGGGGGATCACCTGACCGTTCAGGGCGGAATCCGTCACGGAATAAATCTGGAAGTTCGGAAAAATGAGGGAGAAGAGCTTGCCGCCCGTTACCTCCCACCAGGACAGGCCGCCCGTTCCGGAGCCCATCCACATGGAGAGCGCCTGCGTCTGGAACAGGCCCGCCAGATACACCATGAACGTCAGCAGCGCGCTGATGATGGTGCCGTTGGTGATGCAGGACATCAGCAGGGTCAGGGAGGAAAGAACCACGAATTCGCACATCATCACGCCCAGCCCCACCTGGACGTTCCACGTAGCGCCCTGCAGGCGTATCCTGTCCAGGTAAGGCTGCATTTCCTCCACGGTATAACGGCCTTTCAGGGCGGCCATCTGTTCGGCCACAACCGTATCCGTGCGGAGCCAGAGCACCAGCGTCATGACCGCATCCATCAGCAGCACGGCTATCAGCGTCAGGGCCAGCACCCCCAGCACCTTCCCCATCAGGTAGTCGATGCGCGGCACGGGCTTGCACAGGATGGTGTACAGGATGCGGTCCTCCGCATCCTTGGGAATGATCAGCGCCGTGGCGGCCACGCAGAAGAACAGGCCGAACACCCGCATGGCTCCGTACGCGGAGTTTTTCAGCAGCACCAGTTCATTGATTCCCCCCGTTTCCGGCCCCAGCACCTCGCTCAGCCGGAAGGAACTCAGGGCCAGCAGAGCCAGGGCAAACAGCCCAAGGAAAAGGAACACCTTCATGCGGACCAGCTGCGTGAAGGTGGTACCGGCGATTACGGCCATGCGCCCGGGCGAAGGTATATAACCGGAGGTAATCCATGCCATGCGGACCATTTTGCCGGATTCCTCTTTAAATAAAAGAGCTTTTTATTTCATGTGCATGAACTCCTTCCTTCTTGAAGAAAACGCCGGCGCGTGGTCTCATGGGGCGCATATGAGTTTACGATCCCAACTGGAAGAATTACTGCCGGAGCTTTTGCCGTCCGATCCGGCCCAGGCCATCAAGGGAACAGAACTCATACGCCTGGTACGGCTGAGGCTGGGGGAGGAGTATTCCGACGCTTCCCTGCGCTACCATTTTTCCTTCATGGCCTCCGAGCCTGATTCGGAAATCGCCAAGGTGGAGCGCGGTCAGGGCTACTACAGACGCCAGCGGGACCGCGGCGGCAAGTCCGCCGCCAGAGGACTTCTGCCCCTGTTCCTGGGGGAAGGAGAATCCGACGCGCTGAATTGCCGCGCCAGAGCCCTGGCGCTGGCCGTGCGGCAATACGATACCACGGGACGCGGGGTCTTCGTTTTCAGCACCAGTGAAACGGGCTCCTCCTGGACGAAACCTGACCTGGCCGTCGTGGAATGGCCGGAAGGGGAGTGGGAGGGAAACGCCCTGGTGTTTGACAGAAGCGCCCTGGAACGCCGCCGCATGATCGGCGCGCCCATGATGGGCATCCGGGGCGTCTGCGTCGCCTGCATGCCCGGGGGGGAAGAGGCCAGGAAGGATTTTTTCCGTACCCTGGCCACGTCCCGGTGGGCCCAGTGCGGAGAACTCGTCATCGTCGGCGAACTGCCGGACGATTCCGAATGCGCGGAACTGCGCGGACTGGCCGCCGAGTTCGGCGTGGGCGTGATTTGCCTGGAAATTGCGGAGGAACGCCTGTGCGAGCTGCCGGGCGCGGAAGAAATTTTCAAGGCCGGGGACGAGGAATGCGCCGCCCTGCTGGCGGAGCTCACCCCCATCCGCCTAGCCGCAGGCCGCGTGAAAGCCCTGGAAGCGGACACGGGGGAGACGCTGGGCGGGGAATTCGGCGCCCTGTTCGACTGGCTGGCCGCCTGCCTGGAGCGCGGAAGCGTGGAAGAGTACGAGTTCAGAGTCTCCTGCTACTGAACAAAACAGAGAGATTCTTGACAGAGGGACCTTATTGAATTAAAGACTTTCCCAACCCCACCCCCCATTACCCCCTCATGGAACAAGAAACCCTGGTTTATCCGCTTGCAGACAATACCGTCCTGCAAGACAAATACACAATCCTGAACGTGCTGAACGCCGGCGGCTTCGGCATCACCTACCTGGCGCTGGACAATCCGAATTCCCGCTATGTGGTCATCAAGGAATGCATGCCGGACGCCTACGCCTACCGGGACCTGAATACCGGCTGCGTCCATCCGCGGGACGAACAGACGGCCACCAGCTTCGCCCAGAGCATCGCCAACTCCCAGCAGGAAGCGTCCGTCCTGTCCCAGCTCAGCCATCCCGGCATCGTGCAGGTGTTTGATATATTCGACGCCAACGGCACCTGCTACTACGTCATGGAAAACATCCAGGGGCAGACCCTGTTCGACCTCATGACTTCCATGCACGCTTCCGGGCAATCCATGGACCCCGCCCAGGCCATGGACCTTCTTTTCCGGATTCTGGACATCTTGCACTACCTGCATTCCATGGGCGTGTACCACTGCGACATCAAGCCGGGCAACATCTTCATCCAGCCGGACGGCACGCCCAAGCTGATCGACTTCGGCGCGGTACGCACCAAAACCCTCCAGCACCAGGGCCTGGTCCAGATCACTCCAGGCTACACTCCCCCGGAATTCTACCCGGGGCGCAGGAGTGAAATCGGCCCCTGGTGCGACATATACGAACTGGGAGCCACCTTTTACGAACTGCTCACGGGCCAGGTTCCCCAGCCCGCCGACCAGCGTTCCGTGGTGGACCGCAACCCCAAGGTGACCAGCTACGCGATTCTCCGCCAGACGTACCCGATGAATTTCCTCTCCGGGATAGACAAGGCGCTTTCCCCCGACGAACGCAACCGCTTCCATTCCGCCAAGGCATGGCATGACTACATCAACGCCATGGGCGCGGCGGGAACCCTGAAAGCGGGGGGAGTGGCCAGGAAAACCCTTCCCAAGGCGCGGAAAAAGTCCTCCGCCGGGACCGCCTTCCTGATCATCCTCCTTATTGCGGGGGCGGCTCTCTGGGTCTGCTGGAAACAGGGACTGGTCAATTTTTAACCGGCATTTCCCTTCATGATCAATCTGACGGAAGAGCTGGCTCCCCTTGCCGGACCGGGCATGCACCTGCCTGCGGCCACGCTTGACCCCTCCCTTATCCGGGCCGTCATGATTAACGAAGTGGTCCCGGAACATCCCGAAGACGATTTTTACGGGGCGAACGATCCTCCTTTTTACCTGACCACGGCTCTTCCCCTGTTCCAGAGGGCCGGACTGCCGGCACAATCCATCCGCGACGTGACGGACGCAGGCGTTTACATCACCAATGCGGTGAAAACGCCCAAAAAAGACACGAACGTGCCGGCAGAGGACATCGCCCTGTCCCTGCCTCTGCTGGAACATGAACTGGACCTGTTTCCCCGCCTGAAAGCCGTCATGCTGATGGGGGACGTGGCCAGAAAGGCCTTCAACCTGATCTGGAAAAAGAAAACCGGGCGGAATGCCCTGCCCGCCGTTTCCACATACAAATTGCGGAAAACGCCGCTTTACGCGGAAAATATCCGGATTTTCCCCTCCTACATCATGACGGGCCGCAACATTCTGATTGAGAAATCAAAAGCGGACATGGCCGCGGAAGACATCCGCACCATGCTTGAAATCATCCACAGCTAGGATCCGGCAACCGAGAAGGGAACGGCCTTTCAAGGATTGTCCTTTCTGCCGGAAGGAGCCTTTCCTGCCGGAATTCCGTTTTTCACGGTTTACCCTCCTTTTTCCGGCCTCTTTTCTCCTCGGGCACGACTTTTCCTCCATCATGTCGGACGGGAACGCGCATCCCTGGCGCAGCCACAACAAAGAAAGCCAGACCCCGGCCATCATGGCGCAAAGGTCCGGCTTCCGAAGTACTTATCAAGTAACTTGTGTTTACAGGCTATCTCCGAAGTCCTGGCGGAATTTGGCGGCCAGTTTTTCAGGCCAGTCGCTCTTGGCGCGGAGCCTGCCCATGAAGAAGCGCAGGACAGGGGGTTCTTCCACGAATTCCAGGCCGCCGATCAACTCCCGGTTGTCGTAGAGCCATTTCATCCGGTCCGCCGTGTACTTGACCTGGGACAGCGTAAAGACGCGGCGCGGGAAGGCCAGGCGGAGAAGTTCCACGTCCGCCAGAACGTCGTTGCCGTTCTCGTCCCGGACGCTGGAAAAGGTGCCGCGCTCCATGCCGCGTACGCCGGAGGCGATGAAGAAGGCCGCCGCCAGGGCTCCCGCGGGATAATCCTCCTGCGGAATGTGGGAAAGGAAGCTGCCCGCGTCAATGTGAGCCCCCAGGCCGCCGGCAGGCGTGACGCAGGGAATGCCCATGTCCACCATCTGGCTGATGAAGTATTCAATGAAGGAAGGACTCTGGGAGATCACCGTCAGGTCCGTGGTTTCATACAGGCCCACGGCCATGGCTTCAATTTCACGCACGGAGATGCCGCCGTAAGTCAGGAAGCCTTCAAACAGGGGAACGAGGTGTTCCATTTTTTTGGCGATGGCGGGATCGTTCGTGCAGATGCCGCCGCCGCGGGACGAGGAAACCTTGCGGGCCGAGAAGTACACCAGTTCCGCCAGGCTGCACATCGTTTTCAGGATTTCCGCGCAGGAACTGTCCTTGAATTCTTCCTCGCGCATCTTGATGAAGTACGCGTTTTCACCGATCAGGGAGGCGTCCAGCACCATCATGATACCGTGTTCGTCGCAAATTTTGCGGATTTCCCGCATGTTGGCAATGGAGAAGGGCTGGCCGCCAATCAGGTTGGTGGAAGCTTCCATGCGCACGAAGGGAATCTTGTCCGCGCCGTGCCGCGCGATGCAGTCGCGCAGCTTGTCCGGGTCCAGGTTGCCCTTGAACGGATTGGAGCTGACCGGGTTTACGGCGTCATCAGCCACCAGTTCCTCGATTTTGCCGCCGTTCAGGTCGATGTGGGCGTGGGTGGTCGTGAAGTGGTAGTTCATGGGAACCACGTCGCCGGGCTTCACGAAGGTGCGGGAAATGATGTTCTCGCAGGCGCGCCCCTGGTGGGCGGGCAGAAGGTATTTTTTGCCGAATACGTCCTCCACGGCCTTTTTCAGGCGGTCAAAGCTCTGGGAGCCGGCATAAGCGTCGTCCGCGCGGAACATGGCGGCGATCTGGTTGTCGCTCATGGCGTTGACACCGGAATCCGTCAGCATGTCCAGATAAACGTCATTCGTGCTGAGCTGGAAGGTGTTGAATCCCGCTTCCCGTGCGGCTTCCAGACGGCGCTCCACGGGAACGAGGTGCAGCTTCTGGACCACGCGGACCTTGTGCAATTCCAGAGGAATCTGCTCTCCATTGTAAAATTTGACAGAGTTGGATGTTTCTGAATTCATGAAGCATGGACTCTAGCAAAATTTCTCTTCCGTGCAAATCAAATTCGACTGGAAAGGGTGGAGTCCGGCAGGCTTTGACGGGCTGGGGGAAATGGTGTGGGGAATTGCTGAAAATGACGCTGTTCCGGAGGGAATATAGGGAATATAGGGAATATAGGGAATATAAGGGGAATAGGGGGGATGGATTCAATAGTTGGAAGAATTCTTTCACAGCTCGGCAAAAGGGAATTCACCGCCATCCCGGATTATTTCACGCCGCAATATCGATAAAAACAGTATAAAATTTTAACAATTAAACATTTGAAAGTATTCTTCACAAATAATTCTATCCATGGCCGCGGAGGACAACGCCTTGGAACAGGCAGCAATGCCGGCGGAGGGAAATCTCTGGTTCCAGACAGGAACGATACCTATTTTTAAAACCTATGAAAGAATTATGGAGATTGATTCAACAGAACGTAGGTGTTGACGCGGACGGAATTCCAGGCCCCAAGACGGCGCAGGCTCTCATAAAGAAGCTGGATATCCAGCCTCCGGCCCACGCGTGGCCCAGCCAGGCGGAGGTGCGTTCAGGAAATTCCATGTTCGGCCGTGCGGGAGACGAAAGGTCTCTGACGAATATCAGGCTGCCCTATGTGATGCGCATTGCCTGGGAGCCGGAGAGAACCGTTTCCACCATGCGCTGCCACAAGATGGTTGCGGAACCCCTCACCCGCATTTTCCAGGCGGCGCTGGACCATTACGGCATGGAAAAAATCAGGGAAATGGGCCTGGACCTGTACGGCGGCTGCTTCAACGACCGCGCGATCATCGGCGGCAAGGCCACGTCCATGCACGCCTGGGGCATTGCCGTAGACATGGACCCGGACAGGAACGGCCTGAACACCCATTCCCCCAACGCCGTTTTTTCCCGGCCCGATTATGCCGCATTCTGGGAGATCGTGGAGGCGGAAGGGGCCGTTTCCCTGGGCCGCACGCGCGATTACGACTGGATGCATTTCCAGTTCGCTACTCTCTGACCGTAGCGGCTTGATTCACATTCCAGCCTTCCTCCCAGCGGCGGCGGAGCCGGTCCCAGCCCTCCCCTTCCCGGCCATGGCCCAGAAAGGAACGCTTTTTGAGTTCCTGGAAGCTTTCGCCGGGGAGGTGGAGGAGCTCTCCGCGGTCATACGCGTCCTGGTCGCACATGCCGTTGAAAAGGGGAGTCCATTGCCAGCGGCGCACGCCCAGGTAGTCCTTGAAGGTATCCACCAGTTCCGTCGTGCAGTTGGCCGTTACGGTGTTGTAGTACCGCGGCCGGGAGTGGAAGCCGTTGATTTTTTCCACAAAGCCCAGAAAGGCCTTTTTCAGGTCGTCCCTGCCGATGTTGATCCGGTACAGGTACATGTCTTCCTTCCTGTAGGTAGTGCGCAGGGCGAAGAGGTCTTCCTCGTCCGCCAGGATGTAGATGATATTGAATTGCTTGTAGAGGCCGGGTATGGTTCCCTGCTCCACTCCCTCAGGCAGGCGCGTTTCCGCGGAAAGGGCCAGGCGCTTCCCGTCCTCAAAGACGAAGGAGAGCATGGTGTGAGCCACAAATTCCATCCCGTCCCAGTGGCTGACGGCAAAGTCCAGCGTGGAGAGCTTGTCCAGGTCGAAACGGCGCGTGACGTAGCGCACGTCAAAGTCCTGTTCCGTGCGGTAGATGAAGCTGCGCACATCTGTCACGACCACTTCATTTCCGTTGATTTCCACGGAAGGAAGGCGGCTCCAGGAGGGCTGCCATTCCTTGTCGTTCGTGGCCGGGATGCACAGGTAATATACCAGAAGAAGGAGCAGAATTCCCCAGGAGGACCACCAGGCAGCCGGGTACCGTTTCCGGAAGGCAAAGGCGCAGGCCATTCCGGCCGCGTACAGCCACACGAGCACGACGCCGCCCCATACGTTGTAAAATACCACGCCCGCCGCCCAGAGAGCCACGCCGAACCATGCCGCGTACATCAGGATGCGGGCGGCTGCCAGTCCGGCACGGCGCAGGGAGGACAGGTTCATGGGAGGAAGCAAGGAAAAGGCCGCGCGTTCCTGTTTCCGAAACGCGCGGCCCGCCGGTAAGGATTTATCTGAAGGAAAGCCCTTTCACCTTGTCCGTCAGGGATTTCAACACGCGCTGGTGCGCGGCGTCCACTTCCGCGGCGGTCAGGGTCTTGGCCGGGTCCCGGTACAGGAAGGTGTAGGCGATGGATTTGCGGTCCGCGGGCAGCTTCTGTCCGGAGGGGTCCGTAAATACGTCAAAGCAGGAGTAGCTGACGAGCAGTTTTTCCCTGGCGGCTTCTATGGCCTTCACAATGTCCGCGTTCGGCGTGGACAGGGGCAGCTCCATGGCGGCGTCGCGGGAGGAGCCGGGGAACTGCGGCAGGTCGGCGGCTTTGACGGGAGCGGTCAGTATTTCCTGCATCTTGCGCAGGTCCAGTTCCGCCACGTACACGGGCTTGTCCAGTCCCAGTTCCCGGCACCGGGACAGGGAGAGCCGGGCGAAGTAGCCGCAGGCCTTGCTGTCCAGCTGCACGTCCGCACCCAGCGCCGCCTGTTCGCGGGACTTGGCGGGAGTCAGCGTGAAGGAGTGCCCGGGGGCCAGAACTTCCATCACGGCCAGCAGGTCTTCAAAGGATGACTGCTCCGGCCTGGGGTCCGCCCAGGAGCGGGGCGACCTGTCTCCCGCGATCAGAATGCCGAGCGTGTCCGTTTCAATGTCCCTGCCCTTGCCGCCGCCCGTGTTGCGGAACACGCGGCCCAGTTCAAAGAAGCGCAGCACGGAAGCGCCCTGGTTGCTGTTGCGCACGGCGGCGGCAATCAGGCCGGGCGTGTGCGCCGGGCGCAGGACGGAATGGTCTTCGCTGAGCGGAAGGGCCACGCGGATGATGTCGCCTTCCTGAAGGGGGCGTACCGGCAGGGCGTCCTTCACCTGGGCGATGGCGCCGTCCGCGGATTCGGAAGCGATGAGCTTGATGGTCTGGGTTTCATAAAACCCCAGGGCGGCCAGCTTCCGGCGCAGGCCCATCTGGAAGTTGTAGGCCAGGTCCACGGCGGATTCCGCAACGAAGGGGCCCCGGAACCGGGAGGGGATGCCGTCCAGGCCGAACACGCGCACGATTTCTTCCAGAAGGTCGCAGGCGCGGGTGAGGTCCAGCCGGTGCGGAGGAACCAGCCAGTATTCGGATTCCACCTCTTTTCCGGCGATTTCCGCCACGGGACTCAGCCCCAGGGCCGTCAGGATGCGCGCGCCCTCCTCATGCGGGATGGCGCCGCCGGAAATCTGGTCCAGTTCCGCCCAGGACAGGCGGACAAAGCCAAGCTCGTTTTCCACCGTGGCGCCCTTGCCCTGCTTCAGGGAGGCGAATACGGAGGTGGGGCCGTCCGGAGTCCCGCAGAAGGGAATGGCGGCATGCGCGGGGTTCGGCGCCGGTTTTCCGGCCACATACGTGGAGGAAGCCGTGCCGCCCGCCAATTCCAGGATAAGCTCCACGGCACGCACGGAACCGCGCAGCGTATTCCACGCGGACGTGCCGCGTTCAAAACGGTAGGAGGAGTCGGAAGACAGGGCCAGCCTGCGCGACGTGGCGCGCACGGCGGAGGGCTTGAACCAGGCGGATTCCAGAATGATGTCCGTGGTGGATTCGGTCACGCCGCTTTCCTCCCCGCCCATCACGCCGCCGATGGCAAGCGCGTTGCCGGACTGGTCCGCCACGACCAGGTCCGTGCAGTTGAGCACGTATTCCTGGCCGTCCAGGGCCTTGATGGTTTCCCCTTCATAGGCGGTGCGGGTGACGATGCCGCCCTGCACCCTGGCCGCGTCAAACGCATGAAGAGGGGTTCCCTGTTCATGGAGGACGAAGTTGGTGATGTCCACAATGTTGTTGATGGGGCGCAGTCCAATGGCGACCAGACGCTCCTTCAGCCATTCCGGGCTTTCCTGCACCTTCACGCCGCTGATTTTCACGGCGGTGTAGTACGGGTTGATTTCCGGCTGGTCCAGACGGACAAAGTCCCCGGCGGGTTCCAGCTCCACCTGGGCGTCGTCGATCGGGACGGGCTTGTATTCGCGGCCGGAGATGGCGGCCAGTTCAAAGGCCATGCCGTTGTGGGAGAGCAGGTCCGGACGGTTGGGCGTCACTTCCACTTCCACGATGGTATCCGCTTTCACGACCTGGGAGATGGGCATGCCCACTTCCAGCTCCTGCGGCAGTATCCAGAGGCCGTGCTCCTTGTCCGGCAGCCCCAGCTCGGAGGCGGAACACAGCATGCCGCGGGATTCCACGCCGCGCAGCTTGCCCACCTTGATTTCAAAGTTGCCCGGAAGAACCGCGCCCGGCAGGGCGCAGGGCACTTTGTCGCCCACCTTGTAGTTCTGCGCTCCGCACACGATCTGGTGCAGCGCGCCGTCGCCCACGTCCACCTGGCAGACTTTCAGGCGGTCCGCCTGGGGGTGCTGTTCGGCGGAGGCCACGCGCGCCACTACCACCAGGGGGGAGTCCACGCCCTGCTGGCGGATGTCTTCCACCTCAATCCCGGCAAAGGTCAGCATGTCCGACATTTCGTCCACGCTCAGACCGGCCAGGTCAATATACTGGGAAAGCCAATTAAGGGAAATTTTCATATCTGGATAAGGTAAGATTTATTGGAATTGGGCGAGGAAGCGTACATCGTTTTCAATCAGGGCGCGGATGTCCCGGATGCCCCAGCGGATCATGGCCAGGCGGTCCAGGCCGATGCCGAAAGCGAACCCGGTCAGCCCCGCATAACAGGCGCGCACGCCGGGCTCCAGCCCGCGTTCGCGGTCCACGGCCTCAAACACGGCGGGGTCCACCATGCCGCAGCCCGCGATTTCCACCCAGCGGGGTTCCTGCCCCGCCGCCTTCAGCTTCACGTCGATTTCGAAGCTGGGCTCCGTGAACGGGAAGAAATGGGGGCGGAAGCGGACTTCCGTATCGGAACCGAAGAGGGCGCGCAGGAAGTATTCCAGCGTTCCCTTGAGGTCGCCGACGGAGACGTCCGTGTCCACATACAGCCCTTCAAGCTGGTTGAAGGCGGAAAGGTGCGTGGCGTCGATCTCGTCACGGCGGTAGGCGGAGCCGGGAGCAATCACGCGCACGGGGGGAAGCTGCTTTTCCATCGAGCGGATCTGAACGGTGGAGGTATGCGTGCGCAGCAGCTTGCCGGAATCAAAGTAAAACGTGTCCTTTTCATTGCGGGCCGGGTGGTCCGCCGGGGTGTTCAGAGCGTCAAAGCAATGGAACTCGTCCTCGATTTCCGGGCCATCCGCCAGCGCGAACCCCATGCGGCGCAGAATGCCGATGGCCTCGTCCCGGACGATGGTCAGCGGATGCAGTCCCCCCAGCGGGAGGGAACGTGCAGGCAGAGTCAGGTCCACACCGGCTACGGCCTCCCTGTCCGCCCGGGCCTGGACTTCCACCAGCTTGGCGTCCAGCGCTTCCGTAATCGCCCTGCGGGCGTCGTTGAGCAGCTGGCCCACGGCGGGCTTTTCCTCCCTGGGCACGTCCTTCATGCCCGTCTGGGCCAGGGTCAGTTCCCCTTTTTTGCCGAGGATGGCGACGCGGGCGTCTTCCACGCCGCGCCTGTCAGACACCTGGGCGATGCGCGCCAGGGCGTCCCGTTGAATGCGTACGATCTCTTCCTTCATAAAATTTGACGGGCAATAGATTACCCGCCACCCCCGCCAGCGTCAAGACCTTCGGGCCGCAGGAAGCCGGAAATGAAGGGCCGGAAAGCCTTTCCGGACATCCCTTCCCTCCTGAAGCCTCATGATGAACGGCTACAGCGGCTTTACACATAACCCGGCTGTGCGGACATGCGGCCGGAAATCATGCCCAGCACGCAGAAGAAGGTGTACACCAGGCAGAAGGGCAGGAAGGAGCCGCCCTGGCTCAGGAACGAAGTGAACAGCAGGCTCAGCAGGGCCCCCAGCGTGAAGCCAAAGCCCTGGGCCATGCCGGAAAGCCTGATGGCCTCCGCGGGCGTCTGCGCCCGTTCCACCATCAGGGCCATGCCGCGGCTGAATACGGTTCCGGTCGCCAGCCCGAAGAAGATGGCCATCCAGACGGCCCAGTCCAGCGGAAGGTAAAGGATGCCCCAGCAGGAAAGGGCCGCCACGATCATGGCGATCACGATCAGGAGGCCGCGGCCACCCGTGGCCTTTTCCAGGGCATGGGCGGAAAGGGTGGCCGGAAGCTGGGCGATCATGGCTACGGAAAGAATGAATCCGGCGTCTTCATAGCTCATTCCCCGCTGTTTTAGGAAAATGGGAATCCACGTATAAAAGAAGTACGCCGCCCCCACGCGGCTCAAATAAAAGACGGTCACCTGCCACGCCTTGGAACTGTGGAGAAGGCTTTTTCCGGACTGGACGGCCGTTCCCGGCAGGATTCCGTCGGGATGCTTGATGAAGTAGGCCCCCCAGACCAGCATCCCGAACAGGATGGGGATGATCCAGAAGCCCAGCCCTGGGCGCCACCCGCCCAGCATGTCCGCAAGAGGGACGGAGAAGCCGGACGCCACCGCGCTCCCCACGCCGATCATGGCGCTGTAAATGCCCATCATGGCGGAGGCATGGGCCGGGAACTGATGCTTGATCAGCCCCGGAATGGCCGCTCCGGCAATCCCCATGCCCAGCCCCATCAGAACCATGCCGCCGAACAGGCCGGTAACGCCGTCCCAGCTGCGCCAGAAAATACCGGCTACGGCCAGGAGCTGGAACCAGAAGATGATTTTCCACGGAGTCATCCAGCGCGCGACGCGCGGAGAAATGGGAGCCGCCACGCCCAGCACGAACACGGGCAGCAGGGCGAACAGGCCGGAATTCTCCAGGGACAGCCCCATGTCCCTTTCTATGTCCCCCAGCAGAGGGTCCGGGGAATCAAACCCGGTGCGCAGGTTGAAGCAGACAATCAGAAAAGCCACCAGCAACAGTATTTTGCTTTTCCCACTCCCAGAAGAATCCGTCTTATCCATCCCATGTTATACAGTATCCCCGCCGCTTGCGTTCAAAACCCGTCTCCCGGCAGGGAATCCGTTTTTGCCGGCTACCGGGGAGCGGAAGCCTCCCTTTCTCCGCCCCGTACGGCATTACGGAAATTCGCGGATATTATTTAAAATTAGAATAATTCTCTTGACTTTGATACCTTCCCCTATTACGAGGGGATATGTTTACTTCAAATTCATCTCCTGAAAAATGCCTTCATTATGCCGAACAATTGCAGAAACTGGGCATCAATTTCATCAGAGTGGCCATTTTTATCGTATTCGCGTGGATCGGCGGACTCAAGGCCTTTCAATATGAAGCGGACGGCATCGTGCCCTTTGTCGCCAACAGCCCGATGATGAGCTTTTTCTACAACAAGGAGGCTCCGGAATACAAGCAGCACATGAACAAGGAAGGCGCCGTGGTGCCGGAAAACATTGCCTGGCACAAGGAGAACAACACCTACGGGTTTTCCTACGGGCTGGGGGTTCTGATCGTTTCCATCGGCACGCTGGTGCTGCTGGGCCTTTTCTTCCCGAAGGTGGGCCTGGCGGGAGACTGCCTGGTGATCATCATGACTTTCGGCACCCTGTCCTTCCTCATCACTACGCCGGAAGCATGGGTGCCCGACCTCGGTGGCCCGAACCACGGTTTCCCCTACCTGAGCGGAGCCGGACGCCTGGTGATCAAGGATATTGTCATCATGGCCGGAGCGGTCACACTGCTGGGGACGGATATCAAGCGCATTCTGAAAGCGCGCCTCGGCTGTACGACTGGTGAAAAATCCTGCTGCTGCCGGAACGACTAACCCTTCTACACCTCACTCCCTTTTCATCCCGTCCTTGCCGAAAGCAGGGACGGGATTTTCTTTTCCAGAGAGGAGCCCTCCCTAAATAGATACTTGGACCGTTTTTTGGAGGAAAAAGCCGTTTCCGTCCGTCCAGCGGCCATCCGGTCCAAATTCCACGCAGGGAATGCCAGGAGCCATGAAGCGCATCAGCGCCGTTTTCAAGAATGGCCAAGGCCAGCCGCAAGGGCTCCCCATGAACTTCCCGGCAGTGTATTTCTCCCATTTCCGGCCTTGTACGGAACACAAGCCTTTCAAATAAGCATTTCTTCTCCACCTCCCTTTCCCTGGGGATGTCCTCCCCGTTTTCCCGCGCCTCCATTCCGATCCGTTTCCCCGGCGTTCCCCTATAAGCCGCATTCAGCGGTGAATGCCGTATCCGCTTTTCGGGGCATTCTCCGGCGTCCACCGCCGGGCACAGTACCTTCCTGCCGGCATGCCGCAGACACGGAGCAGTCCGTCCATCAGGTTCCGCCTTTGTCATGGAGATGCTCGTCTTTCCCCCCGCATCATGCCCGCTGCGGTGAATGCGGCTTTTTTGACCCGTACATCCCATGAATGGCTGATTCCGTCCCTGATAAATGGAAGATGTTTTTCCCTCCTCTCCGGTTTCTCCGCCCCTCCCCTTCGGCGGCGCGCGGGCCTTTTCCATCACCAATTCATGGTCTCCGTCAACACAATGTGCCGGCTTTCAGATTTCATTCCTGCCGCTGGCGGTCCCAAGCATCCCGGTTTCTTCCGTAACGCCGGAAGCTTCCACTACCGAAAACCGGCGGAAGGAACACGCTGAAAAGACATGTTTTCCCTTTCATCCGCCCCCGCCTCTTCATAAAAAAGCGCCGCCGTCCCGGAAGGAACGGCGGCGCCAGAACACGCTAACCTCTTAAGATGTTATTTGGCAGGCCTCTTTCCATACACCAGGGTGCGCTTGCCGTCCCAGGAGACGGCTTCAATCCTGGTAGAGCCTTCCGGATACGCCACTGTCGTGGAGGAATTGTCCTTGGAGTCCGTGCCGACCATCGTCGCGCGGACCAGTTCATTATCCTTGTAGGTTTCAAATACGACGACGTTTTTCCACACGTCATGGGAAATGATGCGGCGGTTGCCCTGCTCCGTGATGCCCTGGTTGTAGGAACCGCGGACGGCAAGGCGGTTTTTGTAGGCTTCCACGCTGTTGACGGAGATGTAGTAGATGACCGGGCTTTCCGGCTTTTTGTACTTCCTGGCGTAGGCGACCAGATTCCTGCAATCCGCCTCCGTGATGGTCATGCGGGCGCAGGTGTAGTCGTCCAGTTCCTGGTCAATGGGCTTGAGCATCCCGGTTTTCCGGAAGAAGTCCGTCAGGTCCTGTTTGGAAACGTCGCACGCGTTTTTCATGAACGCCAGCTGGAGTTCGCCGTCCTTCTTGCCCGCGGTGTCCATCTTGATGGCCTTGTAGAAGATGTCCGGATAAAAGTCCGGATTCCCCTTGCCGGCCACCTTGAAGTAAAGCTCCAGTTGCCACAGGGGGGCCAGTTTCACAAAGTGGTCATGCACCATCGGGCGGTTGTCGCCGCCGGAACGCTTGTCCGGCCCGGCCTGGATGAGCCAGTTTTCCCCTTTCACGATGCCGTTGTTCAGATAGGCGTTGAAACGGCCGCCGATCATGTTGCCGTCGCCCCCGTTGATCCGTTCGTGCTCCAGGCGCATGCTGGTGGGGTTCAGCATGTAGTTCACGTAGGCGGAATAAATGTTGTTGGTCACTTCCCCGGTAGAGACCCATTTCATGGCGGGCCGCACCTGGTTGACATGGCCGAATTCGTGGGCGATGCCCCAGGCGCTGCCGGGAATCTTGTCCGGATTGGCCACTTCCTTCATCGTTCCGTTGTGGAAGGCGGCGCCCGTGCCGTCCGCGTGCATGAATCCCTGCCAGATCACGCGCCCGAACATTCTGTTCTTGGGAAGCATCTTGTACTTGTACAGGCCCATGATCTGCTGTTCCATGCCGATGATCTTGTCGTACAGGGCGATCAGTTCCTCACCCTTGTCCGGGCAGACCTGCCTGAGTTCCTCCACCGGGTACACCAGGTGGACGCGGCTGCCCACGATGTCGATGACCTCCGTTGGGGAGTTTTCCAGCATCTTCTTCCAGTCGCTGTTCTTGTGCACGCCGCCCACGAAGACGCCGTTCACCTTGCCGGAGGGAATGGAGACCTTCACCTTTCCGGCTTTCTTGTAGTTGGGCGTGAAGTATTCGATGTAGCCCAGCCCCTTGTTCTTGGCCTTGAAAATGTTGACGCCCGCCTTCAGCGGGTAGGAACTGCGGCCTCCGCCGCGCCCGAAGTTCTGGATGACCAGGGAAAGCTTTTCATCCTTGGGGTCTCCCATGATGACCAGCACGTCCTCTCCTTCTTCAAAGAAAATGCCCGTGGGGTTTTCAAATTTGCTGTACTGGCTGGTGTGCAGGCGGTCCGCCAGGTCCTTCACCGGTTCGTACGGTTCCGCCAGCATGGTGCGGGACTTGCTGTCGTACTTCTTGTCCGCCATCTGCTGGGCGATCCGGCGCACGAAGGGGTCGCGGATTTTCGCAATCCGGTCACGGTTCACGGCGGGCTTCAGGGCCACCATGAATTCATTCGTGAAGACATTGGAATCCAGCGCCTTCAGACCTTCTTCCGTAATGGGGGGCTGCTGAACCTCCTGGGCCGGGAGCACGCCGCCGCCCAGCCATCCGCAGACGGCCAGCAGAAGACACCCTTTTTTGAAAAGCTGTGAAAGCATCATGATTATAAAGTAATACTGGTGAGTTTCCGCAATTGTTTCAAGGAAAATTCCCCGCCGGACCGCCGGACCGGAAAAAAACCGGATTGTGTGACATGGGATGACGCCCAAAATGTTAAAAAGTGTCCACCCTCTTGACGGCTCTTCTATAATGGTGCCCGCAACACATTTTTCCATATGAATACAGAAACACATCAATTTCAGGCGGAAGTCCGGCAGCTGCTGGACATTGTCATCAATGCCCTGTACAGCGACCGCGAGATTTTCGTCAGGGAACTCGTCTCCAACGCTTCGGACGCCCTGGAAAAACTGCGCGTGAAACAGTTGACGGACTCCAACATCTACCAGCCGGACAAGCCGCTGGAAATCAGCATCACCACGGACAAGGACAACAAGACCATCACCATCGCGGACACCGGCATCGGCATGACGGAAGCGGACCTGGTGGAGAACCTCGGCACCATCGCGCACTCCGGCACCAAGAAGTTCCTGGAGGCGCTGAAGCAGAAGCAGGAAGGCGGAACCGACCTGATCGGCCAATTCGGCGTGGGATTCTACAGCTCCTTCATGGTGGCGGAACAGGTGGAAGTGTTCACGCATTCCCATGAACCGGAAGCCGCCTCCCTCCGCTGGGTCTCCGAAGGCCGGGAGGGCTATTCCATTGAAACGCTGGACGAGCCCCTGGACCGCGGCACCCGCATCGTCATCCACCTGAAGGAGGAATACGCGGAGTTCTCCCAGGATTACCGCGTTAAGGAACTGCTCCGCCGTTATTCCAACTTCGTGGCCTTCCCGATCAATTTCAACGGGGAGCACATCAACACCGTGCAGGCCATCTGGTCCAAGTCCAAATCCGACGTGAAACCGGAGGAATACGACGAGTTTTACCAGTTCATCTCCCACACGGACGAGAAGCCCCTCTCCTACATGCATTTCAGCGCGGACGCGCCCATCATGCTCCATTCCCTGCTCTTCATTCCGCGACGGAATCCGGAAATGTTCGGCTTCGGCCGCGTGGACCCCAACGTGTCCCTGTACTGCAAGCGCGTGCTGATCGACGCGAAGCCGGAAGGGCTGCTGCCCGACTGGCTGCGCTTCCTGAACGGCGTGGTGGACAGCGAAGACCTGCCCCTGAATATCTCCCGTGAAATGCTCCAGGACAATTCCCTGGTGCGCAAGATCAGCGACATCATCACCAAGCGCTTCATCAAGCATCTGGAGAAGCTCGCCAAGGACGAAAAGGAAACCTACAAGGAATTCTACGCCCAGTTCTCCCGCTACCTGAAGGAAGGCGTGGTGACCTCCTGGCCGAACAAGGAATCCCTGGGCAAGCTGCTCCGGTTTGAATCCACCGCCACGGACCCGGGGGAAACGACCTCCTTCGAGGAATACATCACCCGCATGAAGGAAGGCCAGACGGCCATTTACGCCCTGACGGGTCCCTCCCGCGCCCATCTGGAAAACAGCCCGTATCTGGAAGCCTTCAAGGCGCGCGGTTATGAAGTGGCCTTCTTCACGGACCACGGGGACGAATTCGTATTGGATTCCCTGTCCAGCGTGGACGCCAAGCCCGTCACGATGATCGACCGCGCGGACGTGGAACTCCCGGAACTGGAAACGGAACAGAAGGACGCCCTGCCGCAGGAGGAAGCCACCGCCCTGGAGGAATGGCTGAAAGAACTTTACCCGGACAAGTTCTCCAAGGTCACCCTGGGCAAGCGCCTGGTCAGCGGTCCCGCCGTGGCCCTACAGAGCGGCAACGACATGGGGCCGGAAATGAGGGCGTACATGAAAGCCATGGGGCAGGAAGTCCCGGAAAGCCATCCCCAGCTTGAACTGAACCCCTCCAATCCCCTGGTCAAGAAGCTTTCCGCCCTGCGGACGGAGAATCCGGAACTGGCCCAGATGGTCGCGGACCAGATCGCGAACACGGCCCTGCTCCGCGCCGGCATGCTGGACGACCCCGCCGTGCTCGCCCAGTCCTCCCAGACGCTGATGGAACAGCTTCTGCTGAAGTAAATCAGCCGGAGGTTCATCCCTTCAAGCCGCTCCCTCCATCCGGGAGCGGCTTTTTACTACCCTTCCCGCCATGGCTCCAGACGCAAAAACACCCCGGCACTTACTGTTCCTGAAACTGGCGTATGAAACGGTCATGTGCCTGCTGGCCCTGGTGGCCGTCACGCTGGCCGCCATCGACCTGACCTCCGGGGCCGCGGAATGGGAAGTCACCGTGGACCGGGTTATTTACTGGATATTCGTCCTGGACTACGTCACCCGCTTTTTCCTCAGCCCCTCCAAATGGCTCTTCGTGAAAAGCCACGTCTGGGACCTGCTGGCCATCATCCCGTTCGACTCCCTCTTCCGGCTGTTCCGCTTCGCCAAGCTGGAAGAGATTCTGCGGCTCGCCAGGTACCTGGACCTGTTCTCCTACTCCATGCGGTTTTCCGCGCGCGTCCGGCGTTTTTTCAATACGAACGGATTCAAGTACATCTGCATCGCCGCGCTGACCATCATCCTGCTGGGGGCCGTAGGCATCCACCTGGCGGAGGGCATGAGCCTGTCCAACGGCATCTGGTGGTCCTTCGTGACGGCCACCACCGTGGGCTACGGAGACACCTACCCGGTCACTACGCCGGGCAAGTTCCTCGCGGTTTTCCTGATGATTACCGGAATCGGCTTCGTGGGGACGCTCACCAGCACCATCACTTCCTTTTTCCTGCATACCCACGCAGGGGAGGAACTGCCGTACCGGGAGGAAGTGATTGAAGGCATCAAGGAAAAGCTGGACCACCTGTCCTCCATGTCCGACGAAGACATAGACACCCTGGCGGCCATGCTGAAAGCCCTGAAGCACGATCCGCACTCCTTCTCCGAGGCCGCAGCGCCTCCGGAGACGCATGCGGACGATTCAAAGTAACGACTGACAAAAATCCGTCTGGCATTACGCGCGCAAAGGCGGACAATCTTTTGTGTTTGGGGCGTTCGCGCCCGCTTTCCTTTCAACCTGCCGCCTTTCTCCGCCATGCCAGCCACCAGCCCTCCCCGCGCCTGGGCCGAAATCGACCTTGGGGCCATCCGCCACAACCTGAACGTCGTCAAGCAGGCGGCCAAGGGGGAATATTACATGCCCGTGGTGAAGGCGTCCGCCTACGGCCACGGCCTGGAACAGGTCTGCCGGGCACTGGATGCGGAGGGGATTGCCTTTTTCGGCGTCGCGAACGTGGGGGAGGCCCGGCGCATCAGCCAGGCGGGCTGCCGCACGCGGCCGTACATCCTGGGCCCCTCCTTTCCGGAGGAGCGGGAGGAGATCGTGCTGAACGGCTGGCGCTCCTTCATTTCCACCATGGAAGAGGCCGTGCATTACAATTCCCTGGCCCGGCTGTACGGGAAAACGCTGCCCATTCATATTTCCGTGGACACGGGCATGGGCCGCGGCGGCTTCCTGCCGGACCAGCTTGAAGAACTGCTCTCCCGCCTGGGGGAACTGGACAGCCTGTACATGGAAGGGCTGGGCGCGCACCTGCCCTGCGCGGACGAGGACCGGGAAACCACCCTGGAGCAGATAGCCTGCTTTGAACGGATGGCGGCCCGCATCCGGGAAAGACTGCCGCTGAAATTCTGCCACCTGGCCAACAGCGCCGCTTCCCTGGATTACGACATTCCCTCCAACAACCTGTGCCGCCCCGGCCTGGTCCTGTACGGCTTTTCCCCCATTCCCTCCCCGTGGGAAGCGCAGTTGAAGCCTGCCATGTCCCTCTTTTCCCGCCTGACCGTGGCGCGCACCCTGCCGGCAGGCCACGGCATTTCCTACGGGGGCACCTTCGTGACGGACCACCCCACGAAGGTGGCGACCGTGGGCATCGGCTACGCGGACGGCTATTTGCGTTCTCTGGCCCACAAGGGAGCGCGCGTCATGGTGGAAGGCATTTCCTGCCCCCTGCTGGGCCGCGTCACGATGGACCAGATCATGGTGGACGTCAGCCGGGTGCCCAGCCCGGAACCCGGCATGACCGTGGAAATCATGGGACCGAATATTCCCGTGACGGAACTGGCGGAAAAGGCGGGCACGATTTCCTGGGAAATATTCACGGGCATCGGCCCGCGCGTCCCCAGGCATTACACGCACTGATTTTTCCGGCGCGCCGGAAAAACCGCCCTTCCGGATGAAAACCGCGCCCCCGCGCGGCACACTTCCCGGAAAGGCATTCCACCCTCGTCCGGCCGGACCTTGCCCCGCCATAAGGCTTGCGGAATGCCGTCCATCCGGAAGGCACAAGCCGCATTTAACTGTCGCCACGTTCCGGACGGAATGGTACATTGGCGCAGAAATGACTGAATCCACTCCCAAGCGCCTTTTCATCCTGGACGGCATGGCTCTGGCATACAGGGCCCACTTCGCCTTTTTCTCCAATCCCATCCGCAATTCCAAGGGAGTCAACACATCGGCCGTTTACGGCTTTGCCAATACGCTGCTGGCCATTCTGGAACAGGAGAGCCCCACCCACATCGCGGCCTGTTTTGACACCTCGGCCCCGACGGCCCGCCACAAGCTTTACCCGGAATACAAGGCCAACCGGGAGTCCATGCCGGAAGAGTTAAGCGTTCAGATTCCCATCATTTTCAGTCTTCTGGAGGCCATGAACATACCCATTCTGCGCTATGAGGGGTATGAGGCGGACGATACGATAGGCACCCTTTCCCGCCTTGCGGACGATACGAAAGAGTTCCACACCTACATGGTTTCCCAGGACAAGGACCTGGGCCAACTCATTTCCCCCTCTTGCTACCTGTGGCGGCCCGGCAAGCGCGGCAACGACCACGAAGTGATCGACCTGGAAAAATTGAAGGAACACTGGGGCATCGAACGGGCGGAGCAGGTGATCGACATTCTGGCCCTGATGGGCGACAGCTCCGACAATATTCCGGGCCTGCCCGGCGTGGGGGAGAAAACGGCCAAGCTGCTGATCGGGGAATTCGGCTCCGTGGAAAACCTGCTGGCAAACACGGACAAACTGAAAGGAAAGCGCAGGGAGATCGTGGAGGAGAACGCCGCGCTGGCAACCCTTTCCAAGGAGCTTGCCACCATTGACAGGAACGTGCCCCTGACCGTAACCCTTGACGAGCTTGTCAAGAAGGAGCCCAGGCCGGACGAATTGCTGAGCCTCCTTCAGGAACTGGAGTTCCGCGCCATGCAGGCCAAGCTGTTCGGCAGGAAGGTTCCGGCCGCCAGGGCGTCCGCCCCCCTTCCCGCAGACGATTTGTTCGCCCCCGCCCAGCCGCAGGAGGCTCCCGCCCCGGCTCCCCGGCCACAGCAGGCGGGAACGGGACAGATGGAATTGTTTGAAGAGCGCCAGCTGAAAACCGTGGACGACATCAGGCACGAATACATCATCGCGGACACGAAGGAGGCCCGCGACGCCATGATCGCGGAACTGAACAGGCACGATTCCTGGTGCTTCGACACGGAGACGACAGGGCTGAATCCGGTAACGGACACCCTGCTGGGCATCTCCTTCTGCGCCGAACCTCACAAAGCCTGGTACCTGCCCGTCTCCGGTACGGAAGACCTGGAAGCGGTGAGGCCCCTTTTGGAAGGCTCCGCGGAAAAAATCGGCCACAACCTCAAGTTCGACCTCCAGGTGATGCGCGCCCACGGCATCCATGTTTCTGGCCCGTTTTTCGATACGATGCTGGCCCACGCGCTGATCGCGCCCGGCATGAAGCACGGCATGGATATTCTGGCGGAATCCCTCCTTCAGTATTCCACCATCAAGTTGAGCGACATTGCCCCGGCGGGAGCCAAAAAACGGGAACTGGACACGAAGAATATTCCCGTGGAAGTCATGGGCAGGTATTCCGCGGAAGATGCGGACGTCACCCTTCAATTGTCGGCCATTCTGAAGAAACAGGTGGAGGAGAGCGGCATGCAGGAATTGTTCCGCACGGTGGAACTGCCCCTGCTGCCCGTACTCGCAGACATGGAATTCACGGGCATCCGCGTTCTTCCGGAGTCCCTGGAAAAGGCTTCCATCAAGGTGGGAGCCATCATTGAGGACCTGCGCACAAAGATCGAGTCGGCCGCGGGCCATCCCCTCAACCTGAATTCCCCCAAGCAGCTCGGCGACTTCCTTTTCGGGGAACTGGAACTGGTGAAGAAGCCCAAGAAGACGAAGACCGGGCAGTTCGTCACGGATGAAGAAACCCTTTCCGCCCTGGCGCCGCTCCATCCCGTGGTGGAAGACATCCTGGCCTACCGGGAAAACATGAAGCTGAAGAGCACCTACCTGGACGCCCTGCCCAAGTACATCTGCCCGAAGGATGGCCGCATCCACACCCAGTTCCACCAGATGCTGACGTCCACGGGCCGGCTGGCCTCCCAGGACCCCAATCTTCAGAACATTCCGGTACGGACGGAACAGGGGCGGCTGATCCGCACGGCCTTCGTCCCCGCCTCCGGGGAGTACACCATGCTTTCCGCCGACTATTCCCAGATTGAGCTGCGCATCATGGCCGCCATGTCCGGAGACCCCGCCATGTGCGAGGCCTTCAAGGAAGGCCGGGACATCCACACGGAAACGGCCTCCCGCGTGTACGGCATTCCCCGCGACCAGGTGGACGCAGTCATGCGGCGCGCGGCCAAGACGGTGAATTTCGGCATCATCTACGGCATTTCCGCCTTCGGACTCTCCCAGCGGCTGGGCTGCCTCCGCAGCGAGGCCGCCACCCTGATTGAAAATTACTTCCTCCAGTTCCCGGGCGTCAAGACCTTCATGGAAGACCTGGCGCACCAGGCGGAACAGAAAGGATACGCGGAAACTCTCCTGGGACGCAGAAGGATCATCCCGGATATCAATTCCGCCAACAAGACCATCAAATCCGCGGCGGAACGCACCGCCATCAACGCCCCCATCCAGGGAACCGCGGCGGACATGATCAAGATCGCCATGATCAATGTGGGCAAACTGCTGGAAGGCACCAGGTCGCGTCTCATCCTGCAAATCCACGACGAATTGCTGGTGGACCTGCACAAGGAGGAAACGGACCTTATTCCCCGCATTGAGGCGGCCATGACGGCCGCCCTGCCCCTGCCCAACGGCGTCCCCATCCTGGTGGAGGCCAGAACGGGGGACAACTGGCTGGAGGCGCATTGACAGCTGACGGCTGACGCCGGTGAGGAAAGACTGAATACTAAAGACCAACGATTAAAGCTTTTAGCAGTACGGGGGATATTCCCCGCACAGGCGGCAAAAAAGAGTTGGCGCTCAGGAACATTTTCGGAACCGATGCTTCTGGAAATTTTCCCCCGCGTTCCTGCGGAATTCCGCAGGGCATCACATCACCAGGCTGTCCCCATCCTTGAGATCCGGGATGGTCACCAGCGCCCGGTCCCCTTTCATGGCCACGACGCGCACCTTGCGTTCCTGTTCGCCCGCGGGGGTGTTCACCAGAAGGGACTGCCCGTCTTTCAGGGCGGCTGAAGGAATCCAGACGGAGGCGGGCACATTTACTTTCATTTCCACCTGAAGGGCCATGTTGACCGGGGCGGCCTGCCATTCCGCCACATGGGATTCGTTCGGGTCCAGGGCGGCGATCAGAACGGCGGAGCTTCCGGCAGAGTCCAGGGCGGAATCCACCGCCGTGACGCGGCCGCGCCATTGCAGGAGTTTCCCGTTTTTCAGCGTGCAGGAGGCCGTCAGGGGCACCCTCACCCTGCCCTGTTCGTCCCTGGGCAGGGCGGAAAATTCTTCCAGCGGCACGGGAATGCGGATCATCCGCTCCTGAAGCGGGATGATTTTCCCCACCGTCTGGCCGGCCACCACGCGGGAACCCAGCCCCACGGAGCATTCCACCACCTGACACGTATAAGGAGCCTGGAGAACCGTATCCCGCAGGGCCTGTTCCGATTCCTCCACATACGCCTCCGCGGCGTTCAGCCGGGCATTCACGGCGCGCCTCTGCGGCACGCGGAGAACCAGCTCGGAGTCCCGGCCGCTTTTGGAGACGGAACTGTACGTTTTTTTGACGGCTTTCAACGCCTCCGCCTGTTCCGTGGACACGTCCAGGCGGGCCTGTTCCAGTTCCGCCTGCGCCTTGGCCAGCCTGGCGCGGTATTCAAATTTTTCCAGCTCCACCAGGGGAGTCCCCTTCAGGATGATTTCTCCGGGCCTGAACAGGGAATGCACCTTGTCCACCTTGCCGGAAACGCCGGGGGAGAGCATGGTGAGGTGGGCGGCCTGCACCATGCCGCGCGCCGTGATTCCAAAGGAATTGTCCTGCAATTGCAGGGGAAGAAGGGTGCGCTGCGCCGTTTCCCTGCCGCCGTCCGAGGATTCCGGTGTTTCCGGCTCCGTCACGATGGCCGTCCCTATCAAAAGGACGGTGATCCCCAGGCCGGCGCCTATGGACCACCATGTTCCTTTTTTTTGGGGGGCTTCGCTCATGAACAGCATTGCGGGAGGGAAGCCGCCGCCTTTACTTGGGATATTCCGTTTCCATGATGTGGGAGTAGGCTTCCGCCGTTTCCACAGCCACGGTTTCAATGTTCTTCATCAACTGGGCGAACTGGGCTTCGCTGAGGTCCATTCCCTCCAGCACAAAGGACTGGCGGTAATAAACGTATCCGCTGTTGGGGTCCAGCTGGAAGGCACCGGCGGTCTGGTCCGCATTTAGTTCGCTCAGGATGATGCTGACTTCCACCCGGCGGCTTTCGGGAACCTTGGCGGCGAAGAGAACGTCAATGACCAGCGTTTCCGGGTGTTCCATCATCGTGTACAGAAGGCTCACGGGCGTGAACGTGTCACAGGGAACGAACGCGATGCCCGTTCTGATTTCATGATTGTCCGCGGAGGTGATCCATTCCGTCTCTTCCCCTCTCTTTCTGAGAACGGTATATACACGGTCCAAAAGGTTGAGCTGCTGGTTTTCCATATTGAAAATTGTTTACAGGAGGGTTTATTTGCAAAAGCGCGAGAAAAGTGGCGCGCCCGTTTACTGGCTTCCAGATTACTGGCATCCTCCAGATTCGTCAAGCTCTCCTGACGCAAAGATATTGAAAAACAATGTATGTATTCGGCATCGGAGGCCGGGCGTTCCGGGCACCCCCACCCTGAAGCGGAGGGGGTGCCGTGCCGGATTTCCGTCTCATCCGCCATGCCGCGCCCATGCCGGCAAAAAAGGGAGCGGGAGCCTTCCGGTCCCGCCCCGCATGGAGAGCCTGCTCTCCGTCAACAGTTAACCGCCGGCGGCTATCTCTTAAAGGATGTCTCCCGGCGTGTATCCCGCACCGGAGGGGAACCTGTCCACCAGGTCCGCCACCATGCCCTGGAACGCTTCCACCTGGGCGTCCGCCATGCCGGTGGCGGCGGAATTGGCGTCAAAGATTTCCTGGAGGGCGGCCCGGTCAATGCCCAGGCGGCCGTCTTCCGCCAGGCGGTCCAGCAGGTTGTTTTCCGAAATCTTTCCGGCGCGCAGGTCGTTGGAGACGGCCACGGCATGTTCCTTGATGACCTCATGGGCGGTCTCGCGGCCGATGCCGCGTTTGACGGCTTCCATCAGGATGGTGGTGGTCATCAGGAAAGGCAGGTAGCGGCGCAGCTCCGCGGCCACCACGGCTTCATAGACGCCCATCTGGTTCAGCACAGTCAGGAAGGTTTCAAACAGGCCGTCCGCGGCATAGAAGGAGTCCGGCATCACGACGCGGCGCACCACGGAGCAGGACACGTCCCCTTCGTTCCACTGGTCGCCCGCCAGGCCGGAGATCATCATCAGGTAGCCCTTCAGGATGACGTGGAACCCGTTGACGCGTTCGCAGGAGCGGGCGTTCATCTTGTGGGGCATGGCGCTGGAGCCCGTCTGCCCCTTGGCGAAGCCTTCCGTAGCCAGTTCATGGCCGGCCATCAGGCGCAGGGTCTTGGCGAAGGAGGAACAGCCGGAGGTCAGCTCCACCAGGCCGGAAACCACGGAAAAGTCAAGGGAGCGGGGATATACCTGCCCCACGTTCATCCATTTGGCGGGAATGCCCAGATGGGCGCACACCCGGTCCTCCAGCTCCAGCACGCGCGAGGCATCCTTCCCGAAGAGGGAGAGCTGGTCAAGCTGGGTGCCCACGGCGCCTTTCAGGCCGCGGACGCTGTAGCGGTCCATGATGGAAATCCAGGAACCCAGGCCGTGAACGATATCCTCCCCGAACATGGCCACGCGCTTGCCCATGGTGGTGGTCTGCGCGGCCACGTTGTGCGTGCGTCCGGCCAGGGTCACGTGCTTCCATTGTTCGGAAAGCGCGCTCATGCGGTTCAGCACGGCCACGGCCTTGTCACGGATGATCTGCATGGACTTCCATACCTGGAGCTGCTCCACGTTTTCCGTCAGGTCGCGGGAGGTCATTCCCTTGTGGATGTGCTCGCATCCGGCTAGGTCGCAGAATTCCTCGATGCGCGCCTTCACATCGTGGCGGGTGACGCGTTCGCGGGCGTCGATGGAAGCCAGATTCACTTGGTCCTTCACCCGTTCATAGGCTTCAATCACACCGTCCGGAATATCCAGCCCCAGGTCCTTCTGGGCCTTCATCACGGCAATCCAGAATTCGCGTTCCAGAACGATGCGCCCTTCGGCGGACCAGATAGATTTCATCGCCGGGGAGGCGTACCGCTCCGCCAGAACATTGGGAATCACGCTCATGTCAACAAATGTGTATTATGCAGGTTAAAAAAATGGTGAACCGTCATGATCATGACGAACAGGAAAAAAGCAAGCACTTTCCCCTCTTCCGGCGCAGGAAAGGAAGGGCGCAAACCGGGCGCCTTCCACTCTCCGGGCTTACGTTCCTCAGGGAACTTTCCCGTCCGGAATCCGCTCCCTTCCATAAAACGAGGGAGGCATCCCTCAGGCGGGTGTCCTCTTTTTATCAGGCAAACGGAAAAAACACGGGACACCGCCTCCGGATGCCGCTCCTTCTAATACTGCTGCACCGGGGAGGAAGGAAGGGGCTGCTCCCCCCCCTCTCCCGCAGACAGGCAGAGGCGTTCCGCACGGTGCAGGCACTTGATCCACAAGGAGGCCTCCGACAGAGGGAAACACAGGGAATCGCTCAATGCCTCCACGCGTTTGAAAGAATCCTCCCTTTCATAAGGATCAAGTTTGTCCAGGCGCGCAGCCAGGGGTTCCAGCCACGGAAGCGGATCATGGCAGACCAGGGGCAGGTCGCAGCCGGCCTTCAGGGATAAAAAAGCGGCTTCATCCGGGGCATATTGCCCGGCAATGGCCCCCATGCACAAGTCATCCGTAAACACCACCCCCCGGAAGCCGAGGCGCTCCCTGAGCATTCCGCCGATTACCCGGCGGGACAGGGTGGCGGGAAGTTCCGCGTCAATCCGGGGGAGCATGATATGGGCGGACATGATGCCGGGAAGTTCCGGACACAGGGCCAGAAAGGGCAGCATGTCCGTCTCGAACAGCTCGCGTTCATCCAGGTCAACTACCGGAAGGCTGAAATGGGGGTCCGCCTGGGCGCGGCCCATGCCGGGGAAGTGCTTCCCGCAGCTTTGGATGCCGCCCCTGCGGAGGTTGGAGGAATACACCCCGGCGTAGGAAATCACGTCCTGGGCATTGTTTCCCCAGCAGCGTCCGGGGAGGGCGTTGGCGGCCCCTGGATCGTGGCAGATGTCCAGCACCGGGGCAAAGTTCATGTTCACGCCCAGGCAGCGGAGGACCAGCGCCGTCACGGAAGCCATCTCCACCACGCCGGAAAAATCACCGTTCCGCGCCAGGGAAGAAGGGGAAGGCAGGTTCAGACCGAGAACGGCCGTCCGCACCACCCTTCCCCCTTCCTGGTCCACGGCGATGACGGGATGGTGGCCGCTCAATTCCCTCAGCCTTGCCGCCAGGCGCCTGACCTGCTCCACGGATTCCACATTCCGGGAAAAGAGGACGAAGCCCGCGGGCTGGAACCGGCGGATGGCCGCTTCTTCACCGGCGTTCAGATCAGGGCCGTCGATGCCGATCAGGACGGGAAGCATGGCAGGCGCAGGCTTACTTGCCCAGCAGGGAAGATCTGGTAAACAGGGCGTACACGGGAATGCCGCGCGCTTCGATCGCCTGGCGCCCGCCTTCCTCCCGGTCCATCAGCACCAGCGCGGCAGCCACTTTGCCGCCTTCCGCCTCAATGGCGTCAATAGCCTTCAGTGTAGAGCCCCCGGTGGTGATCACGTCGTCCACGACAAGAACCGTATCTCCCGCCTGGAAATTCCCTTCGATGCGGCGTCCGCGTCCGTGGTCCTTCGGTTCCTTGCGCACGGTGAACACCTGGAGCTTTTTGCCGGAACCCTCTAGCGCGCTGGTCATTCCCACGGCCAGGGAAATAGGGTCCGCCCCCATGGTCATGCCGCCGATCGCCGCAATTTCCGGAAAGCGGGGGAGAATCTCCTCCCGGACAAGCTTCCAGCCCAGGGAACCCACCAGCGTGGCGCCCACGGGGTCCAGGGCGGTCATGCGGCAGTCCACATACAGGTCGGACACCTTGCCGGATGCCAGAGTGAAGGTGCCCGTGCGCACGGATTTTTCAAGAAGGATGCTTTTCAGAAGGTCGTATGGCTCGTTCATGGCGGAGTATGGTGAAGTGATTGGGGCGTGTATATCAAATCCGCCCGCAATAAGCAACGGATAACAGTATGCAAATCTTGACAAAAGAGCGGACAGGGCCCATAACCTGCCTGTCAATTTCCCGTTCCCATGAAACCCGGCATACTGGCACTAGCATCCTTCGGTATCATCCTCGCCTCCTGCACTCAGTACAACAGGCCGCCCCTTTTTGATAAAATCGCGGACAAAGTACGCGGCAACGGGCAGAAAGACGCTTATCTGGCAGGCGTCGGCTCCACGGCGGGCGTCAATACGGAAATCCCGCCGGAGGCGCGGCTGGGCCAGGGCTACTGGGACAAGCCCGCCGGCATTCAGGGCGAACCCCACATCATCATCGACCTCAAGCAGCAGAAAGTCTTCTATTACGTGGGAACCACCCTGGTAGGCATTTCCCCCATGTCCTCCGGCAAGGAAGGGTACGGCACCCCCAAGGGGACCTACAAGATCATCCAGAAGGACGCCAACTACAAGTCCGGCACTTACGGGGTACTGCGCAGCCGGGCGACGGGAGCCGTTGTAAACAGCGATTATAACGCCAGAGCCGGCTCCACGCCCGCGGGCACCTACTTTGACCCGGCGCCCATGCCTTACTGGATGCGCATCACGGGAGGCTACGGCATGCACGTGGGCTTCGTGACCGGGTACCCGGTCAGCCACGGATGTGTGCGGCTGCCCGCGGACATGGCCAAGACCTTCTTTGAAAACACGCCTCTCGGCACCAAGGTAACCATCCGCTGACCGTTCCTGCTCCGCCCTCCGGCAGGCAAACCGGTGGCGGGTCCGGTACAGTTATGACGGGAAAGAGAAAGCCTCTGCCTTTATCCTTTTCCCGCCGTGCGCCGGGAGCTTTCTTAAGACACAGGATCAGCGTAACTTCCGCACTCCGGCATTGACAAACGGGGATGCACTTTATTTAATATATAAGGCTTTGATTTTTCTACCCCTTAATCATGACAAACCAGCAAATTTCCCCTTTGCCGCCCCATTTCAACGCAGGCGGTTATAAAATTACGGCCGTTTTGGAAAACGGGCCGGACTACTACGTGTACCAGGCTCTGTCCCCGGAAGGGCAAACGGTATTGATACGCGAGTTCTGCCCCCAGGGCCTCGCCACGCGCGACATGGTCAGCGGCAACCTGACCGTTTCCCCGGAAAACCAGGCGCAATTCGACCAGGCGCGGGAAGCCTTTGAAGCCCGCTGCTCCGTGGACGCCCAGGGAAAACTGCGGGGGTTCGGCACCGTCTTCTTCGTCTATCCGGCGGTTCCGGCTCAGGAACAGCCTCCCGTGGCGGCAGTAGCGCACGCCCAAGCCCTGCGCCCGGCCAAAAAAACGCAGCCGCAAATCCGCAAGCCCATAGCCGGAACAGCCGTTCCCAGGGCCCCGCTGCCCAAATTGAAGAAATCCGGCGGCTTCCCCGTCATCACGGTCATCGTCACCGGGATGCTGGCCCTGTTCGGATTCCTGGGATACCAGATTCTCAAGGACAAGGAGGCGCCCCTGGCCCCGAAGATTGAAACGCCCGTGGTGGCGGCGCCCAAGCCCAAACCCAAGCCCGAGGCTCCCAAGCCGGAACCGGTCATCGTGGAGCCAGAGCCGGAACCCGAACCCATCGTCGTGGCGCCGGAACCGGAGCCGGAACCTGAAGAGCCGGCCCCGGACCTCTCCCCCTCCCCGGAAATCATCGCCATGGAAAAGGCCATCCGGGAAGAAGCCCTGGCTTCCAAAGGGAAATTCACGGAAAAGCTCCTGGATAAATATCCCTATTATGCGGAAGCCTACGTGCGCGATTATGTGAAAAAGCGCGGCGGCTCCTTTTCTCCCGAATTTGAAAAATGGCTGAAGAACACGAAGACCAACCGCGAAGTCTTTGCGATGTTCTACCCACCGGACCCCAGTGTCGCTACGAACGTCGCCATCATGGTGGATGAACTGGGGCTGGAAATGACGGAAAAGTACAACCAGCTCGTCCTGGCCTTCGCCGTGGGACGCCGTGAATTCGGCATGGGCGCCTTCGATCTCACCCAGCAGGGCCGTTACATCGACGCCCTGGGCAAACTCCGGGAATTCAAGAACTCCGGCGTCATGACCTCTCCCGCGGACCTGTACTGCGCGGGCAAGCCTCCCGTCAACTGGTATGGTTCCTCCCCGCGCGTGGTGGACGAGGAACTTTACAAGAAGGTGGAGACTTACCTGGACAACAAGAAAATAACGACCAAGCAGGCCTGGATCAATAAATACAACACGGTCTCGGAAATCGGGGACGAAGGCATTACCCAGGGCAACATCGCCGCATTCCTCCACGAATACATGTACCGCCACAACCAGTTGAGGCGCAAGCGCGATCCGTTCCCCACCCCCGTGGAATTCTTCACCTACCTGGTGGACAAGTACGAAAACTGCAGCAAGCTGCGGGACGTGGACCGCAAACGGGTGGAATGGACCGGGGTTTCCCTGGAAGGGACGCCCTGGCCGGCCATGATGGCTCTTTCCGAAACGCGGCCCCTGCGGGAATGCGACAGCGTATGGGAACGCTACATGGGCCAGCGCGGACCGACGCGCCTGTGGCTGTACGGCCCCTACCGCATGGACGACGATAAGGAGCCGCCCATCCTGTTCAGCTTTGACCCGGACCCCGAATGGTCCCGTGAATCCAACGAACGCAAGCTGCATGAAGGCGGCGTTTGTGGCACGATGTCCCTCATTTCCCGCAATTCCCAGATCGCGCGCGGCATCCCTGCCGCCCCGGCGGGCCAGCCGGGCCACGGCAACCTGATGACCACCAACTTCGGCGGCAACGGCTGCTGGCTGAGCGTAGGCCAGAGCGTGGACACCCTCAAGGCCACCACGGGCTTCTGGTACCTGCGGGACTCCAAGGCAGCGCGCACGGGTAACGCCGAATACCAGTCCGGCCTGGCCCTGTCCATGAACCTCGATTATGAAAAATTCATCGGCAGCCGCTTTTCCATGAACGTGTACAAGCTGGCGGCGGGAAGCTCCTCCGCGGAATCTTCCGGGGAAATTGCCTCCAATGCGCTTCCACAGGAATTCACCAAGACGGCCATGAGGACCATCATCAAGGATAATCCGTTCTACACGGAAGCCTGGTACACGCTGTTCCAGATGGAGCCGCAGGACCTCATGGGCGCCAGAAAAATGGTGGAGGAAGTGCGTGAAGCCCTGCCGGACGGCATGGGCATCAGAAAGCTCTGGAAAACGCGCAAATACGTTTCCTCCGTGGGCCACGGCGACAAAAAGGGCAAGGACATCCTGGCCAACCACACCAAGGAATACGTCAACGTGCTCTGCTCCGTGATTCTGGAAAACGCCCTGAAGCAGAACAACGAATACAAGACCTTCCAGTGGGCGGAACTCATGTCCTGGCTCAAATCCGAATCCAAGGACAACTCCTACCCGGAACCGAAGGCCGCCTACCAGATCGCCTACGCCAAGGCGCAGGGGACCGACCGGCTCAAGAGAACGGTGGACCGCGGCTTCAAAAAGGCGGTCAACTTCTACCGGAACGACAGCAACGCGCTGGCCGCGCCGAAGGACGTGGACCAGCAGGACATGTCCTTCTCCCTGGATGCCCTGTGCATGGTGCTTCCCAAGGACGAGCTGATCCCCTGGATGAAGGAAATGCTGGACACCTGCCCGGACGGCTTCAAGTACAAGCCCAAGAACAAGAAGGAAACGAAAATCCACCCCTTCTACAGCGCCCTGACCAAAAACTACATGTCCCTGGTTGACGGTTCGGAGAAATCCCGCATCAAAGGGGAAATGAAAAAGGCTTCCGAAAACATCCTGAACCTCTCCAACAACAAGGGAGAAGGAGGGGAATCTTCCGGCCGCCGCCGGAGACGCTGAGCCCTCCGCCCCGTGCATCTCTACGTCCACATTCCCTTCTGCCACCGCATTTGCCCGTACTGTGCGTTTTTCAAGCACACGCCGGCTTCCACGGACATGAAGCTCTTCATCCGTGCGCTGGCGCGGGAGGCGGAATCCCGCGCCGCGGCTCTGTCGGCCAGCCGCGGCGGCGAGACTTCCACGCTCTACTTCGGAGGAGGGACGCCCTCCATGCTATCGGACACGCATCTGGGAAACCTCATGGAATCCCTGGCCAGGCTGATCCCCGTGGACAGCCTGGACGAATTCTCCTTTGAAGCCAATCCGGCCACCTTTACGGAAAAAAAAGTCCGCTTCTGGCGTAGCCTGGGCATGAACCGCGTTTCCCTGGGCGTCCAATCCCTGGACGCCCGCATCCTGCGCCTGCTGGGCCGGGAACACACGCCGGAACAGGCCCTCCGCTCCGTGGACATGCTCCACAACGCCGGAATGCCCCACGTCAACATGGACCTCATGTTCGCCATTCCGGGGCAAAGCCTCTCCGTCTGGGAAAACACGCTGAGGGAAGCCGTCCGCGCCGGAACGGACCACATCTCCGCCTACAACCTCACCTATGAGGAAGACACGGAATTCTTCCGCAGCCTGTCCCGCGGAGAAAAAATCCAGGACCCGGACGAGGACGCGGCCTACTTTGAACTGGCGGAAAACATTCTGGAAGCCGCGGGAATGCGGCATTACGAAACCTCCAACTACGCCAGGGAAGGCGCGCGGTCTCCGCACAACATGGCCTACTGGAAGGGGGAGGACTACGTAGGCATCGGCCCCGGCGCGGTCAGCACCATCGACGGCGTACGCTACTCCAACACGCGGAACACGGAAATCTACATACGCACCACGCTGGAAAACGGCCTGCCGAAATCCGAACGGGAACCCGTCACCGCGGAAGACTACCGCCTGGAGCGCATCGCCCTGATGCTCCGCACGGACGAAGGGCTTCCTCTGAAATACCTCCTGCCGGAAGCCCGGCCCCTGCTGGAACGTTACCGTTCTCTGGAACTGGCGGACGTCTCCGCAGAACAATGCCTCATCCTGAAAGGCCGCGGCCGCCTGCTGGTGGACGCCATCGCCGCGGAATTGTGCTGAGATGAAACTATCCCGGAAACAACAGGGAAGGAACCTGCCGCACGCGGATAAGTCAACTCCATGCAAATCAATGGAGTGAATCTGAAAAAACAGTTATCCGCTCAACTATTTTCTTGACCTTTTATAGAATTTTTATTCCTGTTCTTAATGAATAGGCAAATATTTCCATGGGCCTTCTAATGAACATTCCTCTCGTTTGCTGTTTCACAGGACTTGTTCTCCTGCCGCAAAACTTTGTCCATGCGACAGACGGCACCCCTTCCCTTCCTGGTCAAAAAATCCAGGCGCTTATCCTTCCCTTTTACCTGCAGACTGTCTTTTTGTCTGAAAAAAGGAAGGTTTTCCACAAGGTATCTTCTTTATCTTTTGCTGAAGAGGTTCCCCGTATCCATCAATTCGTTCAGGAGTATCCGGTCTTAAACCTTCATGAAGCAGTCTCCCTTTAAAAGTCCGGGAAGATGCAGCCATCGCCAAAATATGAAAAATATAAAAACCATCGCACTTATATACGCCTTGTCCACGTATTGCTCTGCATGTTACGGAGATATTTTCAAAATCAACAGAATAGGACCGGAAATATTGGAGGCGGATCCTGAAGTATTGAAAAACCTTTCCTACGACCCGCCGGGGCAGGATTTGCTTTCCCATGAACAGAACAGGGAAGCTTGGCAAACCTTTGTAAAAACCTATGAAACGCCCGTCCGCAAGGTGCAGGACTGGTACAATTCCATCACGGACAAGGAGTCCGCCGATGCCGCAGCGGATTCTTTCAACAAGGATGTCCTCCCCATCTTGAAAAAGCTTACGGGGAGTTCCGCCGAGATGAAGAAACAGGTTCTGGACATTCCCGCCTCTCCTGAAATGCAGAAATTTATCCTTCTCCGTATCCTCCAACTTCAAAGCCGCCTGCTTGTGATATTCTCTCCCATGCAAGAAGAAAGACAAATGCACAGCAATACATGCTATTGCGGCAGTAAATTGCTTTTTGAAACCATCCTCGGTTTAACAGCGCCAAGCTCCAGAGCTATTTCCCAATTCCTTGGATCACGTAGCGAAACCGAGGAAGACATGAAAGCAACCTTTCAGGAACCATGGGGAACGGAGCCTCCCTAATCTTTCGTCCGGAAAGGTCTATCCGGTCCTATGCCAAAACTTCTTGAAATCAAACTTATCCCAATGGTTGCTCATCTCATGGCATCTTTAAAATCCGCCGCGCTCCTGCTTCCCTTTCTTATACATGCTCCAGAATATTACGGAGATATTTTCAAAATCAACAGAATAGGACCGGAAATATTGGAGGCGGATCCTGAAGTATTGAAAAACCTTTCCTACGACCCGCCGGGGCAGGATTTGCTCTCCAATGAACAGAACAGGGAAGCGTGGCAAACCTTCGTAAAAACCTATGAAACGCCCGTCCGCAAGGTGCAGGACTGGTACAATTCCATCACGGACAAGGAGTCCGCCGATGCCGCAGCGGATTCTTTCAACAAGGATGTTCTGCCTATTCTTAAAAAACTCACGGGCCGTGCTGCAGACATGAAAAAACAGGCTCTTTCTATTCCAGCTTCTCCCGAAATGCAGAAATTCATATTCCTACGCATTTCCCAGCTGCAGGGGCGACTGTTAATTATTTTCCTGCCTATGCAAAATGAAGAAAAAGTGAGTGCTGAGACATGCTACCGAGGAAGCACCAAGCTTTTTGAAATTATTCTAGGATTAACATCCCCCTCAATGATTGATATCTCAAATTTTATTGAATCTCAGAACGAATCCCAAGAAAGTTTTGAAGCCGTTTTTAAGGAACCATGGTCTTCAGCTCCCCAGCCTTGAGGAAGGAATGCGGATAAAATCTCTTCCTACTCAATCCTGAACTGGCGGGCCATTTTTTTCAGCCACCAGTCGCGGTGGCGCATTTCATCCCGGCTGTTTTCCAGTTCCCTGAGTTCACTGCCGCGCAGCCCACCCTTCATGTACCGTTCGTCCAGCTTGCGCATTTCCTCCCGCGTGTTCTTCCGGAGAGCCTTGTAAAACTGGGCTCCGGTCACCAGAACGCCGTCCGCGCCGCTTTTTCCCACCATGCCCATGTAAAGTTTCCTCAGCCTGTTGTAGTCCTCCACCACGCGGTTGTATTTCAGGGCGGCGTACTGGTAGCGTTCCTTCCAGTCTTCCGGACCGGGATTGACGAGCCGGGACGCCACGGAACCGGGAGGAGGTGAAACTCCCGGCGGAAAGCCGCCGGAAGGCAACGGCGTCAGCGGGGGAGCCTGGGGGACGGATTGCGGCTGCCGCGCCGGAATTCCGCTGCCCGTCATGGAGAGGGGCGCGCGCTCCGTCAGCAAGCCGTCCATGCGCGCCTGCTCCAGGGATTCCAGCAGGCGCTCGCGTTCCTTCTGCAGGACTACATTGGATTCCCTTTCCTCCGACAACGATTTTTTCAGCACCCCCATGCTGCCGGACATTTCCGTATAAACCAGGGCATACGCCCCAATGCAGCCCAGCAGGAAGCCCAGGCCCAGCGTGATTCCCCTTTCCCTCCACGGCCCCGGCTTCCGCTCCGCAGCCGGAGCCGGATTTTCCGGTTCATGCCCGGGGGAGGCGGCCAGATAGTGTTCCAGGGGACCCTCGTCAGGCATGGGCTTGATTCAGGGGGGTGGAAGTGAAAATTCGTCAGGGTTGTTCCGGACGGATGCAGTCCGCGCCGAAGTACGGCACGAGCGCTTCCGGAATGCGGATGGAACCGTCCGGCTGCTGGTAGGTTTCCAGCAGGGCCACATACAGGCGCGGCAGAGCCGTTCCCGAGCCGTTCAGCGTATGGCAGAACTGGTTTTTGCCGTCCGCGTCCTTGTAGCGCAGGCGCATGCGGCGCGCCTGGTAGTCCGTGAAGCAGGAGCAGGAGGAAACTTCCAGATACTGACCCTGGCCCGGCGCCCATACTTCAATGTCGTACGTTTTGGCGGAGGAAAAGCCGAGGTCGCCCGTGCAGAGTTCAATCACCCTGTAGTGCAGCCCCAGCTTCTGGAGGATGGATTCCGCGTGGCTGCGGAGCACTTCCAGTTCCCGGAAGGAGTCTTCCGGCTTCAGTATCTGCACCAGCTCCACCTTGTCAAACTGGTGGATGCGGATCATGCCGCGGTTGATGCGTCCGGCGCTGCCCGCCTCCCGCCGGAAACAGGGCGTGTACGCGGCCATTTTAACGGGCAGGTCGCTCTCCTGGAGAATGGTGTCACGGTACAGGTTGGTCACGGGGACTTCCGCCGTGGGGATCAGGAACATCTGCTGGTCTTCCGTGCCGTACATGTCTTCCTCGAACTTGGGAAGCTGGCCCGTGCCTTCCATGCACTCGCGCTTGACGATGAAGGGGACGCCCACTTCCTGGTAACCGTTCTCCACCGTCTGCGTGTTCAGCAGGAAGTTGATCAGGGCGCGTTCCAGACGGGCGCCCGCGCCGCGGTACACCACAAAGCCGGAGCCCGTAATGCGCGTGCCGTCCTCAAAGGAGATCATCCCCAGTCCGGCGGCCAGTTCCACATGGTCCTTCGGGTTGTCAATGGCGGGCTTTTCACCCCACACCTTGATTTCCGGATTGGCCGTTTCATCCGCCCCCACGGGGCATTCCGCGTGCGGCAGGTTGGGAATGTTCATCAGCAGGGAGGTAAGCTGGGCGGAACTTTCCTCCGCCGCCAGGTCCAGTTCCCGGATGCGTTCGCCGATTTCGCGCACGCGCGCTTCCATGGAGGAGGTGTCCTCCCCCTTCTTTTTGAGCATGCCTATCTGTTTGGAGGTGGCATTGCGCTCGGATTGCAAAGTCTGTTTTTCCGTTTCTGCATTGCGGCGCGCTTCGTCGCACGCCAGAACGTCATCGACAAGTTTCCACGCGTCGCCGCTGCGGGGCTTCAGACGCGCTTTCACTTCCTCCGGATTTTCTCGTATTACACGGATATCGAGCATAACGCGCACAGCTTGCACTTCTTCCCTCCGTCAGGCAAGCCAAATGAACGGCCCCCAACAGAAAAACGCCATCCGCTTCCAAATGCCTCCCAGACGCACGCACACGCTTTACAACCCGTAACTTGCCATCCATGGCCCGATGAAATACGTTGACGGGCTGGGACCGTGTGCCCTGACATTTTTTGACGGCGGCCATCCTCTCCCTTCTCTCATGGATTGAACCTGCGGAAGCTACCGATTCAATGTAGAAACGCCCCACAAAGGAACTCATGCAGTATTTTGCACGGCTCCCGGCTCTCTTCCGGTAAAACTTACGACAAGGGGGATATGCCGGATTCCCGGCCGCGGAAGATTTGACGGACGCCTCCGGGAAGACCATTGCTTTTTATTCAACCGCCATTTTCCATGCCTTTTCCCTGTTTTCCCTGTACAGAGGCGGCATGCCAGCCAGGACTCCAATCCCACAAAACGGGGCATTTTCTTTCTCCAGAGCGATTTTCCGAAGATGCTCCGGAAGCCGTCCGCCTTCTCCTCAACGATGGCGGCGGAATTTACAGGGAAGAGATTTCCTTTTTCCGGAGAGAAGGGAAAAACGGATAAGTGGAGTGAAACCGCCCTCTTCACCCCAGGCGTCTCCAGAATACCGCGGGGAGGTTTGACAGAGAAGTTAGGTTTCAGCTGATCTTTTCACTTCGGATTCCGTCGTCATCCCGGCAGGTTCCGTCCGGGAAGGAGGGATTTTATGGACGCTTCCTACTCCGTTTCCGTCTGAAAAACTGCCTCTTCAAGACGAGCTCCCTCCTGATTCCGGCAGACTAATTTACGCCCGCTTTCATTTGTACTTGAAGAGGCCGAAGGCAAAAGGCTAGTGTAGGAACACTATGCAACCAACCGCTCGCGTAGCTGTTCTGACAGCTCCCAAGACATTTGAAATCCGTGAATACCCCATTCCCGCCATCGGCGACGACGAAATGCTGATCAAGGTGGAAGCCTGCGGCGTTTGCGGTACGGACGGCCATGAGTACAACCGCGACCCCTTCGGCCTCTGCCCCGTGGTACTCGGCCATGAAGGCACCGGGGAAATCGTCGCGATGGGGAAAAACATCACCAGGGATACGGCGGGAAATCCCGTGAAACTGGGGGACAAGATCGTCACCTGCATCATTCCCTGCGGCACCTGCGACGCCTGCCTGAACACCCCGGCCCGCACCAACCTGTGCGAAAACGTGGGCGTGTACGGCCTGATGCCCGACGACGACGTTCACCTGAACGGCTACTTCGGGGAGTACATGGTGGTGCGCAAGGGTTCCACATTCTTCAACGTTTCCAACATGACCCTGGACCAGCGCATCCTGGTGGAGCCCGCCGCCGTCGTGGTCCACTCCCTGGAACGCGCCAAGTCCACGGGGCTGCTCAAGTTCAATTCCGTGGTGCTCGTCCAGGGCTGCGGCCCCATCGGCCTGCTCCAGATCGCCACGCTCCGCACGCTGGGCATGGAAACCATCATCGCCGTGGACGGCAACGATTCCCGCCTGGAACTGGCCAAGGAGATGGGCGCCTCCCGCACTTACAATTTCACCCATTACGCCGACCTGAACGCCCTGCTGGACGCCGTGAAGGCGGACAACGGCGGCCGTCTGGCGGATTTCGTGTTCCAGTGCACGGGCGTCGGCAAGGCCGGGGCCAACGCCTGGAAGTTCGTGAAGCGCGGCGGCGGCCTGTGCGAGGTGGGCTTCTTCATGGACGGCGGGGAAAGCGTCATCAACCATCATTTCGACCTCTGCAACAAGGAAGTAACCGCCGTAGGCTCCTGGGTGTATTCCCCGCAGGATTACCCGACCACGTTTGACTTCCTCAAGCGTGCCTACGGAATCGGCCTGCCGCTGACCAAACTGATTTCCCACCGCTTCAAGCTGGATGAAATCACGGAGGCCCTGGAAACCAACGTCCAGATGAAAGGCATCAAGATCGCCGTCATTTGCGATTAAGCCTTCCCCTGCACTTCTCCCTCCACTTCCGGGCTGCCGTGCTGAAAAGTGCGGCAGCCTTTTTTGTCCGCCGGAACGGGACCGCCCTCCCCTGTGCCGGAGCGGTTTTCTCCAGGTTAATCGTCATCCTGCGGAAACGCGTCTTTCCAGTCCAGGAATTCGCATTCGTTCGGAGGGACGTTCATCAGTTTTTTCAATTCCGGAACCAGCGTATTCAATTTGTTTTCAGCCACATCTTTTTCCTCCCCAAAATAACGGGCCTCATTTCCATAGGCGTCACGGCGCAGGGAATAAATTCCCCGGAAGGAACCATCGGGATTCAGGCGGGCCTCTATGGCAAACTGGACAAGCTCCCCCGGCCTTCCGCAAAAATCAAATTCATACAGCCAGGTCGCCACGGAGCACCACACGCCCGGTTCCACATCGTCCCACGGATCATTTTCTTCATCGCCGCCATCTTCCCGCCGGGGCAGACCTTGTTCATACCATTCGTTGAGCATGCGGAACAGGTGCAGGATAGCCCCCCGATCCCGGACAGTAATCCGGCATCCCCGTTCAGCCACCGTTTCCGCAAGGCAGTCAACCATTACTTCCCTGCAATCTTCCTCCATCCGGCAAAGAAAACCGGGAACCCATTCCGGCTGCGGCTCACGTTTGCCAAGTTTCCGGTTTCCGAATAAGCACACCCTGATGATTCCCAGGGAAACAGGGACAATTTCCCTCCACGGCACCCCCTTGCGCAGGTTCGCCACCGCCTTGCACACATGAAGAAGCCTTTTCATAACCGATAACGTTTCTTCAGGGAAGCGCCCGGGCGGGGAGCGGACCGCCAAGGGCAAAAACTTTCAGTACGGACTTTCAATATCCTATTTTCCCCAGCGTTCCGTGATTCCGCCGTAGGAGTCGATGCGGCGGTCGCGGAAGAAGGGCCAGATGCGGCGGTGGTCTTCCAGAGCATCCAGGTCCAGATCCGCGTACAGGATGGTTTCATCACTGACGGGAGCCTTGGCGACGATCCGGCCGTAATAGTCCGCCACAAAGGACTGGCCCCAGAATTCGCTTTCCCCTTCCGTGCCCACGCGGTTGACGGCGCAGACGTAACAACCGTTTGCCACGGCATGCCCGCGCTGGACGGTTTCCCACGCGCAGTGCTGCTGTGCGCCCACCAGGGGCTTTTCTTCCGGCAGCCAGCCGATGGCCGTGGGGTAAAAGAGTATTTCCGCCCCCTGCATGGCGGTGAGGCGCGCCGCTTCCGGATACCACTGGTCCCAGCAGATGAGCACGCCGATGCGGCCGAATTTGGTGTCGAACGCCTTGTAGCCCAGGTCGCCGGGCGTGAAGTAGAATTTTTCCTCGAATCCCGGGTCCTGCGGGATGTGCATTTTGCGGTAGATGCCCAGGAAGGTTCCGTCCGCGTCCACCACCCAGGCGGTGTTGTGGTACAGGCCGGTGGCGCGCTTTTCAAAGCCGGAGGCCACGATCACCACGCCCAGTTCCGCCGCCAGCTTCTGATGCGCCGCCGTCAGTTCTCCGGGAATGGGTTCCGCCAGGTCGAACAATTCGCATTCCTCCGTTCTGCAGAAGTATTCCGTGGTGAAGAGTTCCTGGGTGCAGATGATCTGCGCCCCGTTCGCGGCGGCCTCCCGGATGGCGGCTTCCGTTTTTTCCTTGTTCACGGCGGGCCGGGCGTCTGCGGACAGTTGAATGAGTGCGATTTTCGGCATGCCTCTTCCTTACCCTGTTTGCCCCCGCATTCCAAGCAGGGAAAATGCGCGCGACGCAATTATTTGATGGAAAACGCGCTAAAAAATGCTATGAATCCTCAATATGGAACCAGCCAACCCCTCCCTGCCCGCCGACGACGTAGCCGCCATTGACCGTCTCGGCACCATTTACAAGGAACTCTCTGCGGAATTGAGCAAGGTCATCATCGGCCAGCAGCGCGTCGTGGAACTTTTGAGCATCGCCCTATTTTCCCGGGGCCACGCGCTCCTGATGGGCGTGCCCGGCCTGGCAAAGACCCTGCTGATCAGCTCCGTGGCCAAGACCCTGGACCTCAGCTTCAACCGCATCCAGTTCACCCCGGACCTGATGCCCGCGGACATCACGGGCACGGACATCATCCAGGACGATTCCGCGGGCGGAAAACGCCAGTTCGAGTTTATCAAAGGTCCCGTTTTCGCCAACATCGTGCTGGCGGACGAAATCAACCGCGCCCCCGCCAAGACCCAGTCCGCCCTGCTGGAGGCCATGCAGGAACACCGCGTCACCGTGATGGGCCGCACCTTCACCCTGCTTCCCCCCTTCTTCGTGCTTGCCACGCAGAACCCCATTGAGCAGGAAGGCACCTACCCCCTGCCGGAAGCCCAGCTCGACCGCTTCATGTTCCTGATTGAAGTGGATTACCCCACGGAAGACGAGGAAATGCGCATCGCCCGGGAAACCACGGGCAACCGCAGCGAAGAGCTGAAGCACATACTCTCCGGGGATGAAATCATCTTTTACCAGGACCTGGTGCGGCGCGTGCCCGTTCCGGAACATATTTACGAATACGCCGTGAAGCTGGTGCGCTCCACCCGCCCCTCCCTGGAGACTTCCCCGGAATGGGTGAAGCAGTACGTCGCCTGGGGCGCAGGCCCGCGCGCCGTGCAGTTCCTGATCCTGGGCGCCAAGACGCGCGCCGCCCTCCAGGGCAGCTACATCGTCCGCAAGGAGGATATCGACGCCATTGTGGAACCCGTGCTGATGCACCGCGTGGTCACGAACTTCGCCGCGGAATCCCAGGGCCTCACGCCGCGCAAGGCCGTCGCCCGCCTGGCCGCGGAAGTCTGACGCGCCGGAACGCATTCACCCCCTTCCCCGACTGTTCATGTCCACGAAGTACCTGAACCACGACCTGCTTTCCCGCCTGGGCAACCTCCCTCTGGAGGCACGCCAGAGCATGGCGGGGAACGTGTCCGGACGCCACAGGAGCGCCAACCGCGGCTCTTCCGTGGAGTTTGCGGAATACCGCAAGTACGTGGCGGGCGACGACACCCGGCGCCTGGACTGGAAGGCCTACGCCCGCTCCGACCGGTATTACATCAAGGAGTTTGAGGCGGACACCAACTTGCGCGCCTACATCGTCATGGACCTCTCCGGCTCCATGAACTACCACCCGGAACAGGTGGAGTCCAAATACATGCGCGCATGCAGGCTGGCCGCCAACCTGGCCTACATCGGCATCCGGCAGGGGGATGCCGTGGGACTGAGCTTTTCCCAGCAGGGGAAGGACAGCGCCGCGCTGCACATTCCCGCCTCCCGCCGTCCCGCCCACCTAAACGTGCTCATCAGCCAGATGGACACGCACCACCCCCGCGGGGAGACCGTCCTGGCGGAGACGCTGCACGAACTGGCGGAGCGCGTGAGCCGCCGCGCCCTGATCCTGATTTTCTCAGACCTGTTCACGGATACGGCCGAACTTAAAAACGCCATGCGGCACCTCCACTTCCGCAAGCACGACGTGGCCGTGTTCCACCTGGTGGACCAGCTGGAAATAGACTTCGACTTCGACCGCCCCATCCGCTTCGTGGACATGGAAGGGGGCGGCTCCCTGATTACGGAGCCGGACCTCATCGCGGACGAGTACCGCACCATCGTCTCCAATTATCTGGAAGAGACGAGAAATATCTGCACGGACATCAACGCGGACTACCGCCTGGTCCGCACCGGGGATTCCCTGGAATCCGTGCTGACGGGGTTCCTGATGGGCCGCCAGAAGAAGAAGGCGGGGAGGTAGAGGCGGCGGCGCTGTCTCACGGAACGGTTGATTGCCGGACGCAACGGGGGCAGGATGTCTCGCGCGCGTTCCCGGAACAGGTTCCGCCATGTTCATTATTCCTATTTTCTCCTACCGTGGACATTACCCCCAAAATCATCGTGGGCCTGGGCAATCCGGGCAAGACTTATGAAGATACCCGGCACAACGCCGGGTTCATGGTGGCGGACCGCCTGGCGGCCCACTGGGGATGCGTGTTCAAGACGGACAAACAGCGCAAGTGCGAACTGGCGGCAGGCCCCGGCGTACTGCTGGTGAAGCCGACCACGTTCATGAACGAATCCGGCCTCTGCGTAGGGCCCATGATGCGCTTCTTCAAGCTGGACCCGCGCAGCGTGTTCGTCATTCATGACGAGGTGGATTTCCCGCTGGGCGTCATCAAGCTCCGGGAGAAGGGCTCCGCGGGAGGCCACAACGGCCTCAAGTCCCTGATCGCCCACATGGGCACGCAGGAATTCCCGCGGCTCCGCTTCGGCATCGGGCTGCCCCGCGGCAAGGGGGAAATGACGGGGCATGTCCTGGGAAAATTCCGCCCGGAGGAGCGGGAGCTTCTGGACGTCATGGTGGCCAAAGCCGCGGACGCCGTCCTGTACACCATGCAGCACGGGCTGACCAGGGCGGGCAATATCTTCAATACCGTACAGGATGCGTAGAAGCGTCTTCCCATCGTCCGCCGCCCCTCAGTCTCAGTCCCAATCCGGGCCGAACGCCGCAAGTCCGTGCGTCCGTTGAAATTCCTTTAAGTGCAGAAAACAGTTTTTCCCAAAAAGCAGGTGCGTCCACAGTCCTGTCACCGTCCCGCCGCGGCAAAGGCCCGCAATCATCCGGACGCGGACGGGAGGATGGCGCGGACACACATCTTTTTTCACCTGCCAACAGTGTATGGTATTGCTAAACAAACCGGAATCCGGTAGGCTCTTTTACACGGTTTTTTTCCTCAGGACAGACCCTGCTACGTATTCATGGCTGAATTAAATTCACAGGCTCCGCGCAGACACACCCAGGCAAACAAAAGGCGGCATCCCAAGACCAAGCCCCGGAAGCGGTTCCGGGGTTTTGTCAAAAAATTCATCGTCTGGTGCCTCGTTCTGGCCCTGATCGGCGGCGCCGTGGGGTACTTCGGCTTCATGGCCGCCTGGAAGCGCTATGACAACTGGGCCGCGGAGTTTGACCTGGAACGCATCAACGACGTGGAGAAGCCGAGCATCATTTTTGACCGGAACGGGGAGGAAATAGGCCGTATTTACGTGGAAAACCGCAGTTATGTAACGCTGGATAAAATTTCCCCCGCCATGATCAACGCCCTGGTCGCCCAGGAGGACTCGCGCTTCTGGGAACATCCGGGCTACGATTTCCTGGGGATTCTGAGAGCGGCCAAGGAATATGCCGGCAACAGCGGGGAGGCCAACCAGGGAGCGTCCTCCATCACCCAGCAGCTTGCCAGAAACGCCTACGACCTGAAAAACAGGGCCAAGGCGCGGAACGAAGGGAGCTTTGGCCGCAAGTTTGTGGAAATAGCCCTGGCGCGGCGCATCACGGAACGGTACAGCAAGGAACAGGTGCTGGAGTTTTACATCAACCGCGTGTACTTCGGCAGCGGGTTTTACGGCATCCGGTCCGCCTCCCTGGGGTACTTCGGCAAGGAACCCGCGGACCTGACCACGCGGGAGGCCGCCTCCATCGCCGCCCTGATTAAGAACCCGAACGGCCTGTCCCCCCTCAACAACAAGGAGGGCAACCTGAAATGGCGCAACCACGTGCTCAACCGCATGGCCAGGGAAAAATACATCACTCCGGAAGAAGCGCAGCGGCTTTCCTCCATGGACCTGGGCCTCAACCCCAAGCCCCTGAAACGCGGAGTCTCCCACATTTACGACCGCATTTACGCGGAAATCACCGCCTATCTGGGTGAGGAGCGCGTCAACGCCGCGGGCCTGAGGATTTACACCACCATTGACAAGAAACTTCAGGACGCTACCGGGAAGGCCCTGTCCCAGGCGCTGGAAAACATTGAAAAACGCCCGGGGTACAGCCACCAGAAAGCCGCGGACTACGACCGCTTCTCAGGCGGCAAGCCCCGCTACCTGGAAGGAGCCGTGCTGATGGTGGACAACCAGTCCGGCGCCGTGCTCGCCTACCACGGAGGCCGCAACCACACGAACCGCCAGTACGACGTCATCAAGGAAGGAGCGCGCCCCACCGGCACGGCCATCCTGCCCTTCCTGTACGCCGCTGCCTTCGACACGGGCAAAAGCCCCGTCACCCGCATTCTGGACGACGCCATCGACAACCGCCTGACCGGCATCGGCGGCTCGGAAGGGATTCTGGGAGAATGGGGGGCGGAAAGCTCCAGGAACCGCTATGAAGGCATGATCACCGCCCACCGCGGCCTGGCCGCCTCCAAGATAGCCGCCTCCCTGCGCATGGGCATGGACATGGGAACGGCCCCCTTCATCAAGAAACTGGCGGACTTCGGCATCCGCAAACCGGTGCGGGAAGCGGGCAGCACGGAGGTAAACCCGGTTTACCGCCCCAAGATTTTCGTGGGAACGGAACCGGCCTCCCTGACGGAAATGACGCTGGCCTACACCGCCATTCCCAACGGAGGCTCCCGTCCGGAAAACATCTACTACCTGGACAGGATAGAGGACGAGGAGGGCCGGCTGATCTGGGAGTCCACCCAGGCCATTGAAACCAGGAACAACGCCCAGGTCCGGAAAGGGGCCGCCTCCACGGCCACGGCCTTCCAGCTTCACAACATCCTGCATTCCTCCCTGAAAAACGGTTCCGCCCAGCGGGTGGCGGACAGCCTGCCCGGAAATTTCAAGGGCGGCGTCAAGACCGGCACCACGTACGACTTCGGGGACAACTGGCTGTTCGGCTATGACGACCGGGTGACCTGCGGCATCTGGATCGGCTTCCTGGAAGGGAAAAAGCCCATCTACAACGGCGCCTTCTCCTCGGACACCTGCGCCTCCATCCTCGGGACGGCCTTTAAGGAATCCGAACGCCTCTTCCCCGCCGGGGAACTGGAGCCCCCGCCCAGCGTGGAGCGCGTGGAAATCTGCCTGACGACCGGAAAGCGGGCCACCCACAGCTGCTACGACATCGACCCGGTGGACAAGAAATACCGCCGCCATACCATGTTCGAATACCTCCGCAAGGGGGATTCCAGCCTGCCCTTCTGCGACCTGCACGGAGAAGACCCCGCCGCGCCGTCCTCCCCCTTCACGGCGCAGAACCGCATTCTTCCCCTGCCCCCCATCCTGCCCGTCAAGCCCATCCTGCTGGGGGACGATCCCTACCACACGGAACTGAACCAGGGACCGCCCAACCGCAACTTCGAACTGCTGGGCACGAATGAAAACGTGCCGGAAGCGCAGGCCCTTTCCTCCGATCCCGTCGCCCCGGACCACGCGGACACGAGCATCACGCTGCCCGCTCCCAAGCCCATCGCCATTCCGGTTCCGGAATTCATCCACCTGTAACACGCACCTTTCCCATGCCATCCCTTCCCGAGGACACGGTCGCCTGCTCATGCCCGGCATGCGGCAATCTTTTTGCCGTCAAGACTTCCTTCCTGGGCCAACAGGTAAAATGCCCCATTTGCAGCAACCCCGTTACGGCCGCGCAAGACGATGAGAAACGGGACAAGGAAGAAAAATGCCTACCCTGCCGCTGCAACATATGCAGCAATCCGTTCGCCGTCAAGCTCTCCTGTCTGGGCTGCCAGGTCAGGTGCCCCGTCTGCAATTCCATCGTTACAGCCACCTGGGACGTAAAACGGCAGGAAACCGTATCAGAAACAACGCGAGAGACAGGGACCACGCCATCCGGACCGGAAAAGGAAGAAGAAAAACGCAGCCGTCCTCCGGTTTCCGAATATCTTCCTTCACCTCAAAAGAAGGTGGATATACGGAACCTTCCCCGGTTCGCCGAGACCCCGCACGCTCCGGAACGGAACACCACGAAGATCCGCAAGCGGAGGGAACGGAAGGAGGAGGCCCCGGCCATCGCCACGGCGGGTACCTCCGCCCTGGCGGAAGAATTGCCCGAATACAATCCGCCTTCCGGAGGAACTGCCGGGGAGGAACGCAAAACCACCTGGCCTGTCTGGCTGTTTGTCTCCGGGCTGGTTCTCGCCGTCCTGGGCGTATTCATGTTCCTCCGCGGCAATGACCTGGAGGCGGAAGGCGGCAAGATCCTGGACATCTCGGAAAAATTCGTGGATCACGAGGCCGATTTCTCCACGGAAGCGGATGACGCCATGATGCAGGCACTGAGAGAGAAGGCGGAACAATACCAGACGGCTTTCCTGCACCGCAGGGAGGAGGACCGGGAAGCGGAATCCGTAGCCAGACACATCACCGCCGCCATGAATGAACTGGCCCTGTACTGCATGGCCGGGTCCGACGAGGAACGGTTGAACTACGTCATCTCCCCCGCCGCCACGCGGCCGAAGATGGCGCACTGGGCCAAATACGCCCATTACAAGGATTACCTGCCCCATGAACCGGGAAAAAGCTCCAAGAACGGCGACCTGCTCCAGATTCCCGTGCTGATGGACGACAACACGATGCGCCCCGCCGTATTCCTGTATGACCACGACTCCAAAAAATGGCGGCTGGACTGGGAGGCTTGGGAAGGCTATTCCCCCATTCTTCCGGATGAATTGAAGGAAAAACGCCCCTCTTCCCCCGTTCCGGTGAGGGTGACCATCAGCATGTCCAGCCATTATGCGGCTCCGTTCCTGGAGGAATCCGCCCCGGAAAGCTACCGCGGCACCGCCTACATTGCCTTTGTGCTGGAATTTCCCAACGGGGAACGCCTGAACGCCTATGTGGACAGATATTCCCCGCTGGCGCTGGAACTCACCAAGCTGCTTTACAACGGCGCCGTGCGGGCCTGCGTCTCCATTCATTATCCGGCGGACCTCCCCGGCAACCAATCCGTCATCATAGACAGGCTGGAGTTTCCCGGCTGGATGAGCGAGGCCACCCGGAAGCTTCTTCCCAAAAACAACTGACCATATTAACCGGATTACCTGTTTTTCATGAGTTCCAAGGCATTAGCACAGACACAGGACAAGGCTCTCCAGCTCAATCTGGCGACTTCTATTTACGGGACCTTTGCGGAAATCGGTGCCGGGCAGGAAACGGCCAACTGGTTTTTCCGCGCTTCCGGCGCCGCCGGCACCGTGGCAAAAACCATCTCCGCCTATGACATGACCGTCAGCGACACGCTGTATGGCCCTGTCAAGCGTTACGTCTCCGAGGAACGCCTCAAGGGAATGCTGGACTATGAATTCTCCCAGCTCATCAACCGCCTGGGGCCCAAGCGCGGAAAGGACACCCGCTTCTTTGCCTTCTGCAATACGGTAAAAGTAAAAGGCTACCGGGACAACGGCCCGTGGAACGGCTGGATAGGCGTGCGCTTCCAGTTGAAGCCGGAAGCCGAGCCCTCAGACCTGATCATCCACGTGCGCCTGAATGATCCGGACCACGACAGCCAGATGAAGGACCTGGGCATTCTGGGCGTCAACATCCTGCACGCCGTCTTTTTCAAAAGGGACCGGCTGGAGGAATTCATTGAAGCGCTGGTGGACAACCTGGACCCCCGGCTGGTGGAAATAGACGTGGTCCGCTTTGAAGGTCACGGCTTCTCCATGGTGGACAACCGCCTTTTTGCCCTGCAACTGGTGAAGTCCGGCCTGACGCCGGCCACCCTGTTCCTGGCCAGCGGCCAGGTGGCGCAGGCGGCGGACGTGCTGTACAAGCGCCCCATCGTGCTGATGAGGGGCAGTTTCAACCCCGTCTGCAACCTGCATCTGGAAGTCATGTCCCAGGTGAAAAAATGCTTCCTCAACCACATCAATGAAACGCAGGCGGACCGGTGCATGGAAATATGCGAGATTTCCATGAACAACCTGCTGCGCGGCGGAGACGTGGACCATCTGGAATTCCTGGACCGCGCGGACAGCCTGAAGGCGCTGGGCAAAAACGTTCTGATCACCAAGATGCCGCGTTTTGACAACCTTTCAGAACTGCTCGCCCGCTACACGAAGGAACCCATCGCCATCGCCCTTTCCATCGGCCTGCTCAACGAACTGTTCAAGGAAAAATGGACGGAAGACATTCCCGGCGGCATTCTGGAATCCTTCGGCCGCACCTTCCAGAACAAGACGCGCCTGTACGTCTCCCCCTGGCTCAACCGCAAATCCGGGGAATTCGTCACGGCCAGAACCTTCCGCGCCCCGGAACAGTACGTGCACCTTTACCAGCACTTCCTGGCCAACGAACTGGTGGTGGACGTCCCCTTCTTCAACGAATACCTGCTGCGCCACACGCCGCGGGACATCCAGCGCATGATCGCCGCGGACGAGGACATCTGGAAAACCCTGGTCCCGGCGGAGGCGCACCGCTCCGCCCTGCACTTCCGCTGACGCCCGCGCGGCTGAACTCCTTTAATCAGGAAAACTTAACAAGATTGTCTTGCCATGCGGCAGGAAAATCATTAAGGTCTCCGAGTTCCATTTTTATCATGAATACCATTATTATCGGCTCCCAATGGGGCGACGAAGGCAAAGGCAAAATGATTGATTTCTTAACGGAATCGGCCGACGTGGTAGCCCGCGGCCAGGGCGGCAACAACGCCGGCCATACCGTTATCGCCAACGGGAAGAAGTACATTCTGCACCTTGTCCCCTCCGGCATCCTGTGGCCGGGCAAGCTCTGCGTCATCGGTAATGGCGTCGTGCTGGACCCCGTCGGCCTGGTGGAGGAAATCAACGAACTCCGCGGCCAGGGCGTTTCCATCACCAGTGAAAATCTTCTCATCTCCGACCGCGCCCACGTGGTCCTCCCCTTCCACAAGGAAATGGACGCCGCCCAGGAATCCGCCCTCGGCAAGAAAGCCATCGGCACCACCAAGCGCGGCATCGGCCCCACGTATGCGGACAAGGCGCGCCGCATCGGCGTGCGCATGGCGGACATGCGGGACCCCGCCATTTTTGACGAAGTATTGCGCCGCCGCATCAGGATGGCGAACGCGGAAATGGAACGCATGGGCCTGCCCGCCATGGACGAGGAAAAAATGGTGAAGGAAGTCAGCGCCGCCGCGGACGTGCTGCGCCCCCACATCACCAACACCATTCCGGTCATGAACGAGGCCATCGCCGCCGGAAAGAGCATCCTCTTTGAAGGCGCCCAGGGAGCTTACCTGGACGTGGACTTCGGCACCTATCCGTTCGTCACTTCTTCCAACACTTCCTCCGCCGGGGCCTGCACCGGCACCGGAGTCCCCCCCCACAAGATCGATCGCATCATCGGCGTCTGCAAGGCCTACACCACCCGCGTGGGAGCCGGCCCCTTCGTCACGGAAGATGAAGACATCTCCAACCACCTGCACAGCATGGGCCGCGAATTCGGCGCCACGACCGGACGCCCCCGCCGCTGCGGCTGGGCGGACGGCGTTCTGCTCCATTTCTCCGCCATGTTCAACGGCTTTGACGAAATGGCCATGACCAACCTGGACGGCTACGACAAGTGCCCGGAAATCAAAATCTGCACGGGCTATGACCTGGACGGGGAAATCCTGGCCTATCCGCCCGCCACGGTGGACGAATGGGAACGCTGCAAGCCCGTCTATGAAACCATGCCGGGCTGGCTTCAGGACATTTCCTCCTGCCGCACCTGGGAAGAGATTCCGGAAAACGCCAAAAAGTTCGTCAAACGCATGAGCGAACTCATCGGCTGCCCCGTCACCACCGTAGGCGTGGGGCCCGATCGTGAACAGACAATCGCCGTCAAATAACCCCATCCGGGAAAAATATCCCTTTTCGTACCTTCAGGACTGTTCCGCTATCATTGATGCGGAACAGTCCTTTTATTTTCAAACCTTTTCAGAGCGCACCGGATTTATAATCCGGAAGTCAACGAAAAAATCTGGAGAAAAGTTGATTAGGGATAATAATATCTATAAGGATGACAGGAATAACAGGGAGCGGCAAAATTCCCCTGTCATTCCTATGATCCTTATGTTCCCTGCCAAAGGCATCTTTGCATGGCGGCGTTGTTTTATCACGGATTATAAATCCGAATATCTTTTTGTTCAGTTTTAACCATCTTAATTAAGAATGAAAAAATCCTTATTTATTGCAGCCGCCCTGCTTTATTCCGGGCTGGGCGTACAGGCCGCCACTCTTAAATATTATTACGATTTCAACAAGCTCAACGGAAGCCTGTCTTCCCTGAACGACAATAATCTGGCGGGAGAAACGGCAGGGACCGCCGCGTTCAGCGGCGGCTGGATCAATTATACGGACGGATATGAAGGAAAGGGCTGCGACAGTGGCTCGAACGGAGGCCAGCCCAGGTTCAGCGCTTCCGGTGTCAATTTCACAGGGGATGTCCAGTCTCTGAAACTGGCTTCCGCCGCCGAAACCACCATGGACACCTCAGTTGCATTCCGGCGTCTTGAACAATGATGAAATCGCGGCCCTGGCCGCCAATCCGGCCCTCCCCGTGCCGGAACCCGCAACGGCCGCATTAGGCATTCTGGGACTGGCCGCGGCGGGATTCCGCCGCCGCAGATACTGAAGAGCATCACTGTGCGGCAATTGACTTTTTTCACGGGAAAGCAGGCTTGTCTTGTTTTCCCGTTTTTTTCATCTAACATATCTCCATTATACATTTCCCATGAAAATTACTTCACTTCTGTTCGGTATCTTCGCCGGCTGCATTTCTCTTCCCCTTGCCTGCGCCGCGGACTATACATGGAACGGCGGCAACGCCTCTTGGACTGACTCCGGAGCGTGGCTGCTGGACGGCAACGCCGCGGACTGGGTCAACGGCAGCAATGCCCTGTTCCAGACCGGCTCCACGCTTGCCGTGGGCAGCGGCATCAGTGCCTCCGGCCTTCTTTATGAAGGAGTAGCCGTCACGCTGAACGGGGGTTCCCTGACTCTGGCCGGGAATGCTTCCGGCAGCAACGGAGGTTCCGCCACCCTCTCCGGAACGGCGCTGACTCTGAACGCCGCCGATGCGGAAGACGCGTGGACCGTCCGGGATACCAGCCTGAGCGGTTCCTCCACGCTTACCAAAACGGGAAACGGAACGGTCACCTTGTCCGGAACGCATACGGCGAACGGAACCTGGAACATTAATGAGGGAACCCTTGTGTTCACGGGCGCCAGGGATATTACGGCGGGAGGGAAGATCAATATTGCCTCCGGCGCCGTTCTGGATGCCAGCGGGGGACGCTTGTTCCATGCCGCCAATTACGCCTCCAACTGGGAGCAGCCTACCATTACCTTGAACGGCGGCACGCTTAAGCTGAACCAGTTCGGCTATAATTCCGCCTCACTGGGATGTTTGCAGAATAATTTTTACGCCCTCAAATTCTCCTCCGGCACCACCAGCCGCGTCGTGATTTCCCAGGGATACGAGTCGGGAGGCACCGGCAGCCGGGGCATTTACATTGCCGGCTGGGGAACCACTGCCGTGATTGAACTGGGAGCCAACCAGACCTTCACCTGGAGTTCTTCCAACGCTCAGAATTTTGATTCCATCGTCTGCGAGTCCGGAGCGGGAAGCGCCCTGCAACTGGTCGTCGGGGAAAATTCCGTGTTCAATTTCGACCAGAAGTTCGCCAACAAGAATACGGCCAACGAATACGGAGCCCCGACCACCTCCAATTTTTCCGGCTTGAGCCTGATTAAATCCGGCAGCGGGGAACTCGTCGTCAAGCGGGCCAACACAATTTCCTCCGACCGCGTGGTACGGGTGGATGCAGGCAAATTGACGCTGGACGTGGACAACGCCTTCGGCACGGGCTCCGTCCTGGGCAGCGTGAATATCGCCTCCGGAGCCCTGCTTTCCATGAACGGGCACACGCTGAACAACACCATTGAGGTGGTTTCCGGGGCCACGCTGGACATGGGGGGCAGTTCCTACGCCAGACTGGTCAACTGGCATGAAGGCGGCATTCTCCTGAATACGGAGAACAACAAGGGCACGCTCAACATCATGACCCGCACGGAGCTGGAACTGGGGTCCAGGTCCTGGGCCGGGAGCGTGGTCACGGACACGGATACCGTTTTTACGCTGACCGCGGACCAGAACCTGGACGCACTGGGGGGCTCCGTCAACTGCTGGATAGGCGGCAGGGGGAACAACAATACGCTTCAAAGCATTTCCTTCACCGGGAACCACGGCATCAACATTGACAATTACGGGGCCAAATGGGCCGTCATCCTTTCGGAAAACGTCACCTTCCAGGACACCGAGGACCTGGCTTTCTCCAACAATGCGGCGGACATGGCCAATACGGACGCCCTTTACGGAGCCGGAGCCATCGCGGCCAATGATACGGTCACGTTCAGCGGCACCGGAGCCCTCACATTCACCAGCAACAGCGTGCGGGGAGATTCCGCCGCCTCCGGAGGGGCCATTTACGCTTCCGGCGGGGCGCTGTTCACCAATACGGGCGCCATCAGCTTTACCGGCAATACCGCCATGACGCACGGAGGAGCCATCCATGCGGGAGGCACTACGGGCAGCCTGGCATTTTCCGATATTGCGGAAGATATTTCCTTCTCCGGCAATACGGCGGGAGAAAACGGAGGCGCCATCAACAACGATTTTGAGACTGTGGAATGGTCCGGCGTCGGAAACGTTTCCTTCATCTCCAACCATGCGGAGGCAGGCGCGGGCGGCGCGATCTGGGCCGGCATGGACATGACGGTGGATACCGCCGTCTCCTTCACCGTGACGGACAACCAGGCCGGTGACGGCGGGGGCGGCGGAATTTACGCAGACGGCAGCGTTTCCTTCTCCGCCGTGGACAGCATCACTTTCTCCGGCAACCAGGCCTCCACCTACGGAGGGGCCATTTGCGCCTACAACGACATCACCGTTTCCGATTCCGGGAAGGTCACCTTTTCCGGCAATACCGCCGGCTATGACGGGGGTGCTCTGGATGCCTACAACGTCACCATTGCCGGAAACACGGATACGGTCCTGTTTGAGAACAACAGCGCGGACGGCGAAGGCGGAGCCGTCAATCTGCAAAGCGGCGGCACCCTCACCCTGGCGGCTGACCATGCGGACATTATTTTCCGCGGCAATACCGCGCAGGGAGGAAGCGTGCGCAACGCCATTCATTTTAATGACGGAGCCACGGCCTCCCTCAACGCCGGGGCCGGGCACCGGATTCTTTTTGAAGACGGCCTGAGTTCCCTGGAAGATGCCGTTGTGGAAGTCCACGTCAATGAAGAGGCGGGGGCCGAAGGCGCCGTTTCCATGTCCGGAGCGGAGAGCCAGTCCGCCATCAAGGCCAATACCACGGTGCACGGAGGCACGTTTTCCGTCAGCAACGGGGCTTCCTACGGCTACCAGTCCTCCGACTGGAGCGCGGAAGATACGCGCACTTCCTTCACGGTCAGCGGCGGAACGCTGCACATAGGTGAACAATCCGCCTTGAACGCGGCGGATGTGAGTTTTGCGGACGGCACGCGTTTTTCCGTCACGGGAACCGGCAGCCTGAACGCGGACACGCTGACCCTGGGCAACGACGTTTCCATCATCGGAACGGGGACGGGCAGCTTTTCCATCACCGCCGCCGCCATTGACATGTCCAGCGGCATCACGATCGACCTTTCACAGGGTGTCCAGGTAGGCCTGGTCCTGCATGCGGATACGCTGACGCTGGGCGGCAGCCTGGCCCTTGACGACAGTGCCGTGGATTACACCTCCAGTCCGTGGCAGGCCGACCGGTCCTGGCTGGTCATGGATGCGGACGGCGTCACGCGGACGGACGGTGAATTTTCCTGGGCTCTTTCCGGACTTTCCAGCTCCTCCACGGTCACGACAGGCGACCTGGGGCTGGAAGGCTATGACCCCTCTCTGGAACTGGGCCGCTGGGAACTGCGCTGGGATGAAAACCACGCCCTGCACCTGGACTGGATTTCCACCGGGCTCAGCGTCCCGGAACCCTCAACTTCCGTCTTGCTTCTTGTGGCGGCCGGCGGCATGCTTGCCAGAAGAAAACGCTTCCATTAAAAACATCCACACCCTTCAACCATGAACAGCATCCTCAAACCGGCATTGTGCGCCCTGGCCCTGGGCGTTTGCGGTGCGTCCCCTCTTTTGGCGGCGGCAGCTACGGCCTCCTGTGAACAGACACATTCCGTCCTGTACGCGGGAGGTGTCAGCCAGGCCATCATGAAAATCAAGGTAACCGTCACGGAAACCAGCCAGATATTGAAAGGCATGACCTTTTCCATGGCGGGAACCACCTCTGTTGCGGATATCGCCAAGGCGCAAATATTCGCGTCCGGAACCACTCCGTACTTTTCACCGAATTCGGGCCAGGCCAACCGCCGCGCCTTCCCCATCCTCAACACCATTTCCAAAGGCGCGAAAAATCTCCAGTTTGAAGGGAGCCACCCTCTCTCCCCCGGAGACAACTATTTCTGGCTGTGCGTGGACCTTATCCCCAGGGCGCGCGGCCTGAACAAGGTGGACGCCGCCTGCACAGGAATCGCCCTGCTGGAGGACTCCAACATCGCCATTTCCAATCCCTCTCCGGAAGGCTGCGCCCAGGTTTACCCCTACCAGTTCCGGGTGGTTCCCTACTACCGCCACACCAACCTGATGCAATGGAACCGCGACCAGTTGAATGCGCAGCATTTCAAATCCTTCACGGACCTTATTTACTTCAACGTGGGCTGTGATACCGACGGGAACCTGACCGGACAGAACAACGAACAGTTCCTGAACGGACTGGACAAGCTCAAGAACCTGCGCGGCAATGCGGGCAGCAAGATCATTCTGGGCGTGGCCCACTGCGACGCGGGCATGACGGCCATCACGGCCGATCCGGAAAAACGGGTCAAATTCGCCCGTCAACTGGTTTCCTTTGCGAAGGAAAAGGGCTTCGACGGCATCGACATCGACTGGGAGTACCCCGACAACGACACCCAATGGTATCATTTTTCCCTGTTCCTGGGGGAAGTCCGTTCCGCCATGGGCGCCAACGGCATGTCCCTGAGTTCCGCCATCAATCCGTACTACCTGGCGCCCACCTCGGAAATGATGGACCTGCTGGACTTCGTCAACGTCATGAGCTATGACCGTGGCGGCCAGCATTCCACTTATCCGGATATGGTGACGGACGTGAACACCATGCGGAATAAAAACGTGCCGGACTGCAAAATCGTGATGGGGCTGCCGTTTTACACGAATGAAACGCGCTCCAACCGCAACTGGGACGCCCAGAAAGGCTATTCCACCGTCATCCAGCTCTATCCCAACATGGCTCCCGGAACGGATACCTGCACCATTGACGGGCAGCAGCACTACTTCAACGGCATCACCACGATCAAGAAAAAATGCCAGTACGTAAAAACCCAGAAACTGGGCGGCGTGATGATCTGGTGTTATGACGGCGATCTGCTGCTGACGCACGCCAAATCCCTGGCAAAGGCCATGTTCGGCGTCATCAAGCAACAGGCTGTCCGCTAACCGCTAAAGGCATGTTTTCTTCAACCGGGCGTCCCTTTCCGGGGGACGCCCGGTTTTTCATGTGGTCTTTTTTGTGGTCCGGAAACTCCGGGATTGTCATCATGAACATGCTCTGGCATCATCCGCCTGAACTTTTTCATACTACATGAATACGTCACTGAAACTCCACGGCCTGGTGGCCGCCGTACATACACCGTTCAAGACGGACGGCTCTCTTAACGCCTCCAGTGTAGATGCCCAGGCCAAACTGCTTGCCTCCCAGGGCATCAAACTCGCTTTCATTACCGGCAGCACCGGTGAGTCCTCCTCCATGCAGCTTGAGGAACGCAAGGAAATCTACTCCGCATGGAAGGAAGCCTCCGCCAGGCATGGCGTTCAGGTGATCGCCCACACCGGGTCCAACAGCGTCCGGGACGCCAGGGAACTGGCCTCTTTCGCCCAGGAATGCGGCTTTGTGGCCACCAGTTCCCTGGCCCCCTCCTATTACAAGCCCGCCACGGTCCAGCGCCTGGTGGAATGCTGCGCCTTTGCCGCCTCCGGGGCTCCGGACCTGCCCTATTACTACTATGACATTCCCGTGCTGACGGGCGTGCGCTTCAATCCGGTCGATTTTATCAAGCTGGCCAAGGAGCAGATTCCGAATTTTGCGGGCATCAAATTCACCAATCCGGACCTGGCCCTGTACCAGACCACCCTGAATTACGACGAAAACGTGGATATTCCGTGGGGCGTGGACGAATGGTTCACGGGGGCTTTGTCCGTCGGCGCCAGGGGAGCGGTGGGTAGCTCCTTCAATTTTGCCCCGGCCCTGTACCAGAACCTGATCAAGGCCTTTGAAGAGGGAGACGTGGAAACGGCGAAGGACTGCCAGTGGAAGTCCGTTCAGATGATCAACATCCTGGCCTCCAAGGGCTACATGGGATGCGCCAAGGCCCTGATGGGCTGGCTGGGCGTGGACCTGGGTCCGGCGCGTCTGCCGCAGGGCAACCCGACCGCGGACCAGCTCAAGGAACTCCGTTCCGAACTGGAAGCCATCGGCTTCTTCCAGTGGGCCATGAACTGAACCGTCTTTTCCTATGGCTGCAACGCTTGACATGCCCGCACTGGGCGCATTTTACCGCCGCCAGCTTCTGGAAGACGTGCTTCCCTTCTGGTTCCCCCGCGCCTGCGACGAGAAGAACGGCGGCCTCTACCACTGCTTTGACGCGGACGGCACCCTGGTGGACACGGACAAGTCCGTCTGGGCCCAGGGCCGCATGGCCTGGATGCTGCTGACCATGTACAACAGCATTGAGAAGAACCCGGACTGGCTCAAGTGGGCGGAAAGCGCCCTGACCTTCCTGGCCGCCAAATGCGTGGACCCTTCCGACGGCCGCATGTACTTTCATGTGGCGGCGGACGGCACCCCCATCCGCAAGCGCCGCTACGCGTACAGCGAGTCCTTTGCCGCCATCGCCTTCGCGGCCCACGCGAAAGCCGCCGGCAGCGAGGAATCCGCCAAAGCAGCCCGCCACTGGTTCGACATTTTCACGGACATGTGCTTCACGCCCGGCAAAATGGCGCCCAAGTTCACCGGGAACCGCCCCACAACCGGGCTGGGAACGCGCATGATTACGCTGGCCACCGCCCAGGAAATGCGCAAATACCTGGGCGACGAGGACGGATTCTACACCGGGTGGATCGACCGCTGCATCCGCGACCTGCGCACCCTGTTCATGAAGCCGGACATCAAGGCCGTGATGGAGGTGGTGGGAACGGACGGCTCCATCATCGACCACTTTGACGAACGCACCTTGAACCCCGGCCATACCATCGAGGGCGGCTGGTTCGTTCTGGAGGAAGCCCGCTGCCGCGGCAATGATCCGGAACTGATCAAGGTGGGCTGCGACATGATCGACTGGGCCTTCGAACGCGGCTGGGACCGGGAAAACGGCGGCCTGCTCTACTACACGGACGTGTACGGCAAGCCCGTCCAGGAATACTGGCACAACATGAAGTTCTGGTGGCCTCACGACGAGGCGCTCATCGCCATGACCCTCGCCTACAAGCTTACCGGGGAGGAACGCTACGCCATCCGGCACAACATGGTGCACAACTGGGCTTTCTCCCATTTCCAGGACGTGCAGCACGGCGACTGGTTCGGCTATCTGAACAAGGACGGCTCCAGGGCGAACACCCTCAAGGGCAGCCTCTGGAAGTCCTTCTTCCACCATCCCCGCGCCATGTGGTGCTGCGCCCACTACTGCGGCGCCATTTAACGGCAAAATAAAAGCAACCTCTGTTCAAACGGCTGTCCTGTTATCCCGGGGCAGCCGTTTTTTATCCGGAGAAGGCCGTCTTTCCGCAATTTTCACGCTGCTGGACGTCTTCTTCATCCGGCACGTCTTCCTATCCTTTATGGCATAACAGGCATAGGCGTCCCAACCTTGGAAGCCATGTAACAAGCGCTGGAAATTGTTCTGTACCGGGGCGCCGTATCCAAGTACTTCACGGCTTCCATCACGATGGCTTTCACACGGGACGGCTCCACGCCGTCCGTTTTCCGGCCGGAAACGGCGCTTTTCCACAATAACAAGGATCGCTCAGGGAAGAAGAATGTCTTCCGTGCGCACCACCACATCGCCGGGGTCCAGCATGGCGTTGACCAGGGAACAGAAGCGGAACTTTTTCACGTCCTCCGCTTTCAGGGGGCGGCATTCCATCCTTCCCCGTTCCAGCAGGAACGCGCGCTTGGTGCCCGGCAGCAGGAAGGTCTCCGGAGCCACCCAGCGGCAGCCGTCCCCGAACACGACGTTGCTGTAGCGGGTATCCGTCACCAGGCCGTTCCGGAGAATGAGGGCTTCCTCATCCCCGCCCAATCCCGCGCCCACGGCCTCCAGGGCCGTCCTGTCCTCCCACTTGCAGGAGTAATCCAGGTGTGGGGCTTCCACGCACACCAGTTTTTTCACCCTGCGGGGGCGGTAGGGTGCAAATACGGGGGCTTTCACCCGTCCCTGCGTGTCGTAGGTAATGTGGCATTTATAGATGCCGCTGCCGGGGCCCGGACAGGAAGCCAGCACGGCCGCCAGATCCGGAACGGGCGCATCCGCCGCGCCGTACAGCTCCATCGCCTTCCCCACCCTTTCCTGATGCCAGGGGAGCAGGCGGGGCGCGCCATCCGCCCACTTCACGGTTTCAAAGATCAAACGGCACATAGACTTTGGCAATTGCTTCCCGGTATTCATCTTCCATCCGGCTCATTACGGTGATTCCCCCTCCGCTTTTATAGACAAGGTCCGTCCCGTCCTCCTCCATGAAGCGGATGGCTACGGCGGAGTCCAGGTCCCTTCCGTTGAAAAAGCCGAATATCCCCGTATAAAATCCGCGCTCCATGTCTTCCGCCTCCGCAATGGCGCGGCAGGTGGCTTCCTTCGGCGCGCCCGTCACGCTTCCGGCGGGGAGCAATGCCATCATGATCTCCCCCAGGCGGGAAGGCCAGTTTTCAGGCAAGGCGCCGCAAATCTCGGAGCTGCATTGCAGAATCGTCCCTCCGCGCGTTTCCACGGGGCTGATGTAGCGGTAGCGCTTCACCCGCACCCGGGAGGCCACCATGGAGAGGTCGTTCCGCATCAGGTCCACGATGGTGGCGGATTCCCGGTTTTCCTTTTCATCCTCCTCCAGCCAGCGCCGGGCTTCCGGCGTGGCGGCATCCGCCGTTCCCTTCATGGGAAACGTGGCGATTTCCCGCCCCCGCACCTTCACGAACGGTTCCGGGGAAAAGCAGGCGCAGGCGCGGCCATGAACTCCGGGAACGGAGGCGTCCGGCCCCAGCAGCATCCTGTACGGGGCCCGCGCGAAGCGGAACAGGTGGGGAAGCGTCAAATTCGTCTTCACTGGAGTGGCCACGCACAGGTTGAGCAGATAGGAATCCCCGCGCAGCAGATGGGCGCGCACGGAAGAGAAGGCGGCGGCATACCGGGACACGGAACAGGGAACGGGGTCAAAACGGATTTGCTCCGGGAGAGGGGGACAGTCCCGCAATCCGCCGCGTTCCCCCAGCGGCAGGGAAAAGGCCGCGGAGCGCCCCTGCCCTCCATCCTTCCTTTCAAAGAGCAGGTTGTGCTCCAAATCATGGGAAATCACGAAGAAAAACGGAGCGCCGGCCCGGCCCAGGCCATTCATGCGGCGGATGGTTTCTTCCCGTGTGTACATTGGCGGGATTTATTTTATCATGTGCGTGCCATGAGTCAACCGAACGTCTGGATCATCGACCACCGGGATTCCTTCACCTGGAACCTCGCGGAACTGGCCGCGGCCACGGGCATGGCCGTTCCGCGCGTGGTTCCCCATGATTTTCCCGGCCTGGAAGACGCGGTGCGGAAGGGGGAAAAGGTCATCCTCTCCCCCGGTCCGGGCGTGGTGCACGATTCCTGCCACCGGGCCACCTTCCGCCTGCTGCGCCGCCTGCCGCCGGATATTCCGGTGCTGGGGGTCTGCCTGGGGCATCAAATCCTGGGAGTCCACTTCGGAGCCGCTCTGGAACAACTCCCAAGCCCGCTCCACGGAGCGCGAGCGCAGATACGCCGCTGCGGCCCCTCTCCCCTTTTTGCCGGGCTCCCGGAGGAGTTCACCGCGGGCCTGTACCATTCCTGGCGCTTGTCACGGGAGTCCTGGCCGGATGAGCTGATTGTCACGGCGGAGGACGGCCGGGGCCATATCCAGGCCATCCGGCACCGGACCCGCCCCCTGTACGGCATCCAGTTTCACCCGGAATCCATCCTGACTCCGTCCGGCAGCCTCATGATGCGCAATTTCCTAGCGCTTTCTCAGGAATAAAGGAGGGGCGGCAGCGTACGCGGGAATTCCCCCATGCCCGGAACGGGGATGAACAGGAGCGCGCCGGGAGTTGTCTCATTCCTGTACATGTCCGGCGCGCTCCGCAGTCCGGCCCATCCATCACAGCCTCCATTTCATGAATACACAGGATGAACTCAAGATCAGGGACATGGAAATTCTGTTCCAGCCCTTCCATTCACGCAAGCTTGACACCCCCACGCGCATCGTCCTGCCGGCCATGACCCGGGGATTTTCCCCCGGCGGCGTGCCCACGGACGAGGTGGCCGCCTACTACCAGCGCCGGGCCAAACATGAAGTGGGCCTCATCATTACGGAAGGCACATTTATTGACGAGCCGAGCGCCTCCCCTTCCTCCAACTATCCCAATTTTTTTGGCGGCGCGCCGCTCCGGGGCTGGAAAAAAGTGCTGGAAGCCGTCCACACGACGGATTGCAAGATAGCCCCCCAGCTCTGGCACGTGGGCATGGCGCGGCCCTTCAAGGGAGAGAACCTTCCCAACCCGGAACTTCCGCCCATCGGGCCTTCCGGCATTGACGTGAATACGCTCCGGCAGACGACGGACCCCATGAGCGCCGCCAAGATAGAAGAGGTGATCGACGCCTTTGCCCGTGCGGCCGCGGACGCCAAAAGACTGGGATTCGACGGTGTGGAGATTCACGGTGCCCACGGCTACCTGATCGACCAGTTTTTCTGGAAGGAAACCAACAGGAGAACGGACGAGTACGGGGGAGACCTGGTGGGGCGCACCCGCTTTGCCAGCCGCATCATTCATGCCGTCCGCAAGGCGGTAGGCAGCCAGTTTCCCATTATTTTCCGCTTTTCCCAGTGGAAAACCGGGCATTACGACGCCAAGCTGGCGCGTACGCCCGTGGAACTGGAAGATTTCCTGACGCCCCTGACGGAAGCGGGCGTGGACATTTTCGACTGCTCCACGCGCCGGTTCTGGGAACCGGAGTTCGAAGGCTCCCGCCTGAATCTGGCGGGCTGGACCAAGAAGCTTACGGGCAAGCCGGCCATTTCCGTCGGCTCCGTGGGGCTTAACCGGGAATTCACGAATGTTTTCGACGGAGGCCCGGAGGCGGAAGCGGCGAGCATCGAACCCCTGGTGGAACGGATGCTGGCAGGCGAGTTCGACCTCATCGCCGTGGGGCGCGCCCTGCTGGCGGATGCGGAGTGGGCGCAGAAAATCCACCATTCACGGGAAAAGGAAATCCGCCAGTTCACGAAGGAGGCCCTCCAGTCCCTGAGCTGAAAAACGGGTTCCTGCGGAAAAAACACACGGGAGACAGTCCGCTTCAGGAATGTTCCCGGTCATTTCATGGGACCGTGCCCCGGAGGCAACGGGCATTACGGGGCCGGATACAGGCGCTTCACGCGCCCGTCCCATTGCAGGCCATAGACGACTCCTTTTCTGACGATGTAGTCGCCGAGAAACCGTTCGCACGACTCGTCACTGCTGTCAAGAGCGGTGGTTCCCTGTGCCGCCTCCCGTTTCCGCCGAATGTCATAGACGGCCCATGTGGAGGATTTCCTCGTTTTCATGCAGATAAACAATTCATGATCATTCAGCCATTTGATACTTGAGACTCCCATGTCTTCATAAGGCCCCAATTCCGTGAGCGTTCCGTCCTCAAGAGAAACAAGGCCCAGGAAATCGCTGACCAGAGTGGGGTCCTCCCCGGAGATTCCGCGGTAGTAAAACACCGGGATTTTTCCCTTGCGGGCGTCCAGACTGCATTTACGGATATGCAGTTTTCTGAAATGATGATTTATTTTCAGGGAGGGAGCACTGGCGCCCTGTGATTTTTCCAGCAGGAAGACGTCTCCCCCGTCTCCGAAGAAGAAAGTATGATATTCACGCGGAACGGTGCAGGAGTAGTCAAAGTACCCGGTAGTTTTTTTATATTCACTGAAGGGGCGCCTCATGTTCCCGCTGTCGTCACGGCGTTCCAAATCCAGGATTTCACGGACGTTTCCGGGCAAGGGAAGCTTTTTCATTTCCTGAAATACCAGACGCGTTCCGTCCTTGGGAAACACTTCAAACGGACGGTCCCCCTTCAGAACGCAAGCCGTGCCCTCCGGAGAGCGCAGTACCCGGATGCGGAACAGGGAGGTCTCCTCCTTCACCTTGGAGCCGGGGGATGCATATACGGTGCAGCGCCGCCACGGAACGGCCTCCTCTTTTTCCGGGGATGCCGCCTTTTCACGCGCCGGGGCGTCATCTGAGGACCGAGCCTCCGTGGCCGGCACCAACCACAAGAACGGAATCAGGGCAGTTGCAGGGAAAATTTTCATGGTTCATTCATTATTTAATGATTACAAATATAGGGAGAGGATTTTGAAAGACATGGGCCGGCCCCCCTCCACTCTTCATCCCTGATTAGCACCCGCATCGTACAACGCAAGGAAATTCACCCTATTGCCCAGGGAGTTTTTCAACGGACGCCGTTCCTTCTTCCCTCTTCTTTTTCCAGGGGCGCACGGTCAGATACAGCAGCCTAAGCACGGCCAGGGCCGGGATTTGGAGCGTCAGCAGATACCAGGGCGCGGGACCGAAGTATTCCAGAACGCTTCCCTCCGGGGCGTACCGGGTAAATCCGTAGTTCGTTCCCAGCCAGATATTGACGGGAATGATCAGGAGAAGGTAGGCGTCGCACAGGAGCAGGGTTTTCACGTCGTCCCACGGGCGTGCGCGCCATTCCAGCACCAGCGGCAGATACAGGGCGGAAATAAACAGAAGGCCGTGCCCTACAAAGAAAGCGAAGAAGGCGGCGGAAGGAAAACCTTCATACAGCATGGGGGTGATCAGCCCCTGGATGCTGGCCGTCAGCACGCCGAAGTACGCCGCGGCGCATGCCCAGGGCCTGCGGTACCACAGGGCAATGAAGCACACCAGCGTCATCAGGCTGCAAAAATGCAGGGGAAGCCTGTCCTGCCAGGGCTCCCAGTGTTCCCGGACGATGCGCCCGAACGTTTCCGCCAGGAAAGTCAACAGAAAGACGGCCCCCAGCACCTTGCCCACCAGTATCCGCTTTTCCATCCGGAGACGGCGGCCGCCCCACAGCAGGATTGCGGCGGCCAGCGCCACTGCCCCGAGCGCCGCCCAGTGGGCCAGGCTCCAGCGGATGAACAAGGGCGAAACGTCGTCATTCATAAATCACCAGGAATATCAACGATCGACGGGACCGGGGGAACATCCGGCCGCTCACGGAGTTTTCCGCTGACGGATTCCTCTTTCAGGCGCAGGACGCAGACGGTGCGCGCCATGGACGGCGTCAAGACCGCTTCCCGTCCGGTCTGGTGCAGCATGATGCGGTTCAGGGCATGAATCTTTTCCGCGTCTTTTTCAAGAATTTCCACCATTCCACGCCCCATGACGCTGCAATAGGAATAGCCGTACTGGCAGGGCGTATTCCCCTTCACCAGCAGATGATTCCCGTCCATTTCAAAAGCGGCTTTCGGGTTATTCCGCAGAATGTCCAGCTTCCGTCCCTCCCTGGCGCAGTGGAAAAACAGGTGCAGGACTCCGTCCCGTTCCTCATACCCGAAATTCAGGGGGACGACATACACTTCCTCCCCGTCCCACAGGCCCAGGCGGCACACCTTGCACTGCGAGATCATGGCCAGCAGGTCCTCCCTCCGGCGGACTTCCCTGTCTTTTCTTCTCATCACCTGACAGTATTCATTGATTTTTCCGCACGGAAAGAGAAGCATTCCAGCGCAGGGAACGACGACGGGAAACGGAAGGAAAGCCCCCCATTCATCGGGGGCCGGCATGTATGGAAAAGGAGATGGCCGCTCATGGAACCGGAAGGACTGGCTCCGGCAGGAATACAAAAAAACAGTCGGCCGGGAAAGCTTTTTACCGGGAAAAGCGGGCTTTTCCGGAATGGCGGAAATGACGCAGGGCGGGCCGCTCTCCGCCAAAATGTCCAGCATGGCAGCATGATCCGGACGCATCGGCAGTCAGCCGCCGGGGATAAAAAATCTGGAAACCAAACGTTAAAAATGTTAGAAGATAATTTAATGCATGGTGCAGATAAGGATATCCATTTAAGAATTTTTCATCCGCAGAAATACGAAGCGAACCGGGATGCCAAAGAGAATAAAGAATACCTTGCTAAAAATCAGCATATGGCTCCTTCCCGGAGCCATGCTTATCCTGTTTTTTGTTTTTTCTCCGGATCTGCACGGAAAAGAACCATGGGCCGTTGGCATGCACAATCAGCACGGAATACCCGTGGAAGGCATCATTTCCGTCGAAAGGGACAATACGCTGCTGCAGAAATTCCTGAACCCGGTCGGATGTTTTTATCATGGCAAGTATGTCGTCAGGACGGCCCTTATCAGAGGGAAAGGAAATTTAAAGGGGATCAGAAACGGCGATCAAATCGTGGTGTTTGCCCATAGAAGCATCCTGCCCCTGATGCTGAACGTCAAGGGAACAGACATCCTGCTGGATGCCGAAGGCTTGTCTTCCGCTCCCGAAAGTACGACTCTCCTTCCGGATGACCGGTGCATCATTTTTACCTGTGAAGCCAGAGACGGGAAAATCAGCTTCGTAGCGGTTGGATACGCGCGGTCCGGGGAAGGAATCCGGCAGTGCCAATCCATGAAGCTCCTGAAGGACAAGGCCGATTAATAGGGAAGCTTTTTACCGGGAATACCCGCATTTCCTGAACAGGACCCTCACGGGAGGCCGCCCGGTTCCGCCACATCAGCAAAGGAGGCGTTCGCCGCCTGAAGCAAATCCGCGGGGGCAAGTTCGATCTGGCATCCCAGGCGCCCCCCGCTCACCACGATTTCCGGCAGGACTTCCGCGCCGGAGTCAATCACGGTGGGATATTTTTTCTTCATGCCCAGGGCCGTACAGCCGCCGCGGACATAACCCGTCACCGCGGTAATATCCTTCACCGGGATCATGGACAGGGATTTGGCTCCCACGGCCCGGGCGGCCTTTTTCAGGGAGAGTTCCGAATCAATGGGAATGACGAATACGTAGTATTGGCGGGGAGCTCCCTCCGTCACCAGAGTCTTGTACATCCTTTCCGGCGGCAGTCCCAGGGCCGCCGCCGTGTGCCGGGCGTCCACAAATTCCGTACATTCATACGCATAATGCCTGTACGGGACATGGAGCGCGTCCAGCAGCCGCATGGCATTGGTTTTGACATCCCTTTCCTTTTTCCCGGCCATAAGAGCTAAAAAACGTGCCGTGATTTTAGAGAAAACACACGGTTTTGGCAAGGGTCCGCGGGGAAATGCCACTCTGCGGCAGTTTCCTCCACGGCACAGGCAGGACCGGATGAATGAAGGCTCCTATTCGTTATTCGCTCAGCAGGCGGCAGACGGCCTGCGCCGCATGTTCCGCGGCTCCGCCCTGCCCCAGCCTGTCCGAGGCCCGCTTCATTTCCGCCAGCAGCGCATCCCTGTTTTCAGGAACGAGCAGCCGCTCAATTTCTTCAATGACCTTGTCCGGGGTGAAATCAAACTGAACCAGTTCCTTCACCACGGGCTTTTCCGCCAGAATGTTCACCATGCCGATGAAGCGGATTTTAATGAGCATGCGGGCCATCCAGTACGTGAGCAGGGGAACCTTGTACACGAGCATGTACGGGAGGCGGTGGAGGGCGGCTTCCATCGTGGCGGTGCCGGAGGCCACCACGCCCACCGCGGCGCGGTCCATGAGTTCATGGTAACGCCCTACGGTGATGTTGAAGATATCCGGAGACATTCCGGCCTTCCGCGCCATGCCGCGCATTCTTTCCGCCAGGGCCTCATTGGAGGCGGCAGTCTCAAATTTCAGGTCCGGCCGCGTCCGGGAGAGGCGGCGGACAACTTCCGCGAATACGGGGAAATGCCTGTCTATCTCCCGGTTCCGGCTGCCGGGAAAGAGGCCGACCAGGGACGGTTCCCGCACGCCTTCCTTCCGGATGGCGGCGATTTCGTCCACCAGGGGATGCCCCACGAATTCCGATTTCAATCCGGCTTCCCGGAACAGGGGGGCTTCAAAGGGGAAAATGCACATCATCAGGTCCAGCGTGCGAACCATTTTAGGAATGCGTCCGCGGTGCCAGGCCCAGACCTGCGGAGAAATGAAGTAAACGATTTTGGTATATGGGCAGTATTTGCGGACTTTCTCCGCCATGCGCAGGTTGAATCCCGGATAGTCAATCAGGACCAGGCAGTCCGGCTGGTCACGGCGGATCTGCTCCAGCAGCGCCAGGAAGCGCTTCCTGAACCAGCCGTATTTTTTGGCCACCTCCACAAAGCCGATCACCGCCGCTTCATCCGCCCAGTCTTCCACCTCCGGGCACAGCGCGTGCATGCCGCCGCCGCCCAGCCCCCGGACCTCCAGCCCGGGCATGAGGCGCAGCAGGTTTTTCAGCAACAAGGCCCCGTGAATATCCCCGCTCTTTTCACCCGCTATAATGTAAAGATTCATAATACTCTGGAACGACGCGCGCCGTACGCCTGCGGATTTTACCCGCTCCCCTCCGGCGAGGCAATAAAAGACTTTTCTTTCAAGGATTTTAATGCAATATACGCGCGGTATGCATGAGCTGATCACACTTTGGATGTCCTGGGTCCAGGACTGGGGATATGCGGGCGTCATCATTCTCATGGCCATGGAAAGCTCCATTTTTCCCGTGCCCAGCGAGGTGGTCATTCCCCCCGCGGCCATTCTTTCCGCCCAGCCGGACGCCCCCATGAGCTTCTGGGGCGTCGTCCTTGCCGGGACCTTCGGCTCCTGGCTGGGGTCCGCCATTACCTACGTGGTGGCCAGAGTTGTCGGCCGCCCGGTCATCATGCGCTGGGGCAAATTCTTTTTCATGCCGCCCCACAAGGTGGAAAAGGCGGAACTTTTCCTGCAACGTTATGAAGTGTCCGGGGTCTTTTTTGCGCGCCTTCTCCCCGTCATCCGCCACCTGATCTCCATCCCGGCGGGCATCGTCCGCATGGGATTCGGCGTGTTTTCCCTGGTTACCACGCTCGGCGCCTTCGCCTGGTGCGCCGTGCTCGCCTGGTACGGCCACCGGATCGGCGAACGGCATCCGGAACTGCTCAAGTCCCCTGAAGAATTGATCCGCACCGTGAAGAGCGAAAGCCTGCCCCTCATTCTGGCCGTGCTCGTCCTGGCCGTCTGCTACATCATCATGCTGCGGCTGACGGACAAGAAGAAGGCGGAGGAAGGAACGGAAAGCGCTTCTCCGGAAACAGACGAATAAACAGCCGCCCATGACCATTCCCGGGGAATACCGCGCAGCCCGCGCGCTGGACTACTTTCACCAGGGCTACAATTGTTCCCAGTCCGTGTTCACGGCCTTTGCGGACGTCTGCGGACTGTCGGAAGAGACGGCTCTCAGGCTCTCCTCCCCGCTGGGGGCGGGCATCGGCCGCATGCGGGAAGTCTGCGGCGCGTTCTGCGGGTTGAGCATGGTAGCCGGCAGTCTGCACGGCAACACCTCCCCGGATGCCGGGGAAAAGGAAAAAATCTTTTCCCTGGTGCAGTCCCTGGCCGCGGATTTCAAGAAAGAATTCGGCACGCTGTACTGCCGGCAACTGCTGGGCCTGACCCCGGAACAACTGGCGGGGGAAACGGCGCGCCCCGGCGACAGGACGGCGGCCTATTACGCATCCCGCCCGTGTGAACGCTGCATCGCCTTCTGCGCACGCCTGGCGGCGGATCTGGAAGCCGGCACTCCGGCCCATTAAAACGCCCGGCCTTCCTGAGGAAAACCGGGCGTTTCAACCATGAACGAAGGGAAATCCTCGTCAATGGGCGTCCTTGCCGGAGGAGCACTGGCCGCTCTTGCAGGAACCTTTCAGTTTTTCAATTTTTTCATTGGTTTCGCCCATCCCTTCGTCGTAGAAGCCCTGTTCATCCGGGGCCAGTACCTGAAGGAGACGGAGAAATTCTCCGGCGTGTTCCTTTTCTTCATTCGTGATGTCCAAAAGAACGTCCTGGGCCAGCTTGTTGTCCGTGGATTCCGCAAGCTGAGTATAAAGCTGGATGGCTTCATATTCCGCGGCGATCATGAACCGAATGGCCCTCACCAGTTCATTGTGGGTGAGCATCCGGTCTTCCTTTAATCCGCTAAATGCATTTGAAAATTCAGGCATGCAGGTATGACCGGATGCGCCACTCTTTCATTCAATATGCTTTTGTCATAATTTTTCCGTGACATTATTTGAACTTTCATTACGGAAAACGGTCTAATGAAAGTTCCTTCCCTTTCGGAATTCTCTTGCGTCCGCATCCTTCCAAAATTCCAAGGAGCAACCGGGAAGGGGAGAGGAATATAACCCGTGCAGTCGGCTGTCCGATTTCCGCATTCATAAAACCGGGCAAAATGCGTGTGATTTCCCATCTCGTGCCCTTCCCCGCCTTACTGGAAACGAATGAAAAAACTCGTACCATGACCGTCCAGCCTGCACCGTGCCTGTTCTGCCCTTCCTTTTGCCATGCCTGACGAGGCAGTACGGATTGAACCGTGCCGCGTCCCAATATCCCGCCTCCGTGGAGAAAGCCGGACGTTTCCACCATGAACGGAGGAAAATTCCCCGTCAGAGGACGGTTTTGCAGAAAGTACATGGAATGCTCTTGCAGGGCCCCTTCAGCTTTTCAATTTTTTCATTGGTTTTGCCCATTCCTTCGTCGTAAAAGCCCTGTTCGTCCGGGGCCCGTACCTGAAGGTGAAGGAGAAATTCGCCGGCGTGTTTCTTCCTTCATTCGTGATGTCCCAAAGGAGGTTCCAAGCCAGCTTGTTGCCTGTAGGTTCCATGAACCGGGCATAAAGCTGAACGGATTCATATTCCGCCGCGATCATGAACCGGATGACCCCTCGCCAAGTTCATCACGAAGGGAATCCGGCCCTCCTTCCATCCGCCGGATTCATTTGAAAATTCAGGTATGCAGGTATCATCGGATGCTCAAATTCCTTCATTCAAGGTGCTTTTAAAATAACGTTTCCGTGATATTTTTTTGTTTTTTATCACGAAAAAGATTGTAGAGAACGTTTTTCCTTGCCCTCCAATAACAAACGGCAGGAACGGCGGTTTTCTGCCGCCGCACCTGCCTGAAATGCCTCGGTCAGGACCACCCTCCCTATTTGGCCTCAGCAGTTTTGGGCGCGTATTTCTTGAAAAATTCAACGTACTGGACGGGAGTGCGTCCGGGAATATAACCCGTGCGCCCCAGTTCCTTGCCTTCCCCATCCACCACGACCATGGCCGGAACGCCCGTGATCTTGTACGTCTTGGCTTCCTTCGACTTGCTGAAATCCGAACTGCTGAATTCGAATTTGACGCCTATGGCTACGCCGTCCATGCCCTGCTTGAATTCCTTCTTGGAAAGGACTTCCTTTTCCAGCTTGACGCAGTAACCGCACCAGGACGTTCCCGTGAAGAGAAGAACGATGGGAAGCCCCGTTTCCTCCGACTGCTTCTGGGCGCTCTTCAGGCTCTTTCCCCAGCGGAATTTCACCTTGGCGGCCTTGGCCGCTTTGGCGGCGGCTTCCTTGTCCGCCGGGGCGTCCTGAGCCAGGGAAACCCCGGAAACGCTGAATCCCACCGCGGCGCATAATGCAAAAATTAAATGTCTGTTCATCGCACTTTGGAAATGTTCCTTTCAACTTACCAAAAACAAGCCTCATAGGAAGAAAAATCAGTGTCTTTCCCAAGGGCGGAAGTTTTCTGCCTCTTCCATAAAATGGGCAAGGTTCAAAAAAAGTATTGCTCTTTCCGCCTTAATCGGGTAATAATCCGCCCGCACTTCCAAACGCGCGGTTAGCTCAGTGGTAGAGCAACACCTTGACATGGTGGAGGTCGTAGGTTCAAATCCTATACCGCGTACCACTTCCCCTTAAAATCCCGTCCCATTCCGGACGGGATTTTTTTATGGCACTGTTTCCGGGAACAGGACACACGCCGGGAATGGGCAACAAAACTTAAATGACGTGTTCCGATACGATAAGAAGAACGCTTTTCCACACCGTAATTTCTGATGCTCAAAAATCTTTTTTCAACTTTTTTTGAACACAAGCACCCTCTCAGGACGCTAATGGTAGGAAGGAAAAAGAAGGCCCCAGCCCTTGAAACCTTCCCCTGATGAAAAACTGACATTAAGCCCGGCGGAGGTTCCCCTTCCGCCGGGCTTGTTTTATCCGGCTGCGGCGTTCCGCGGGCCGGGGCCGTTACCGGGAAGTCAGGCGGTCATACAATTCATTGGCGTACTTGTGATTGGGATGGTTCACGCTCATGTATGCCTCATAGAGGGGATGGGAGGGGTCCGACTCCATCCGCATGGCTTCTTCAGCCGGGGAGGGAGCGGCTGCTCCCGCCTGATGGAGGGGCGCCTCATCCAGCAGGCGGGAGACCTGGTACAGCAGGCGGATGACGTCCGGATTGGAACCCAGGGCCGGGTTGTCCAGAAGGGCGTCCGCATCCACCCCCGTTTCCGAGGCCAGGCGCTGAAGGGCCGCCGTGGCCCTGCCCATGTTGCGCTCGTAGCTGCCGCCCCATTCGTTCTGCAGGGACTGTTCCGCCTGGGTTTCCTGTTCCATCTGCTGTTCCTGCACCTTTTCCCTGGCCTCCTGGTAGGCCTGCGCCATCGTGTCCTGCAGGGCGTTCATGGCTTCCGGAGGAACGCCGTAGCGGTAGGCGGCACGGGCCATGCGTTCCGCCAGTTCAGGGTTCCATTCCTCTTCCGGCATGGTTTCCGGACGTTCCAGGCGGTAGTCTTCTTCGGAGTCAGGCAGGCCGGCCATTTGGCGGAAACGCGCCATTTGTTCTTCATTATCCACCCCGGGATAACGCCGCAGGCGTTCCAGTTCCGTGTAGCTCCGGGCAAGGGCTTCCGGAGTCTTGAATTTGGCCAGGGATTTTTCCGTTCCTTTCAATTCCTCAAACCGGGAATACCATTCCGGAACAAAGGAACCGTCTTCCCCCAGCAGGCCGGACGAAGCGGGGGTAGCAGGGATGGAGCCGGCAGGGGATTCCGCCTCAAGGGGCGCGGCTGAGGAAAAGTCCGCATCCCCGGCGGGTGCGGCGGCATTGGTGTCTATGGAATCAATCATTTTTGTTTTCTGTTGTGGATTCTTTAAGGGCTAGCTGGAGCTGGCGGCGGATGTACAGGAATACTTCCCTGTACGCATCGCGCCTCATGGCGTCCAGGGGATCGTAATTCCCCGGACTGCCTTGAAAAACGGGTAAATCAGTCTGGAAGCGGGCTTCCAGAAAGGAGAGGACGTCGCGGCCGTCCGGCGTGTCAAACACGCGGAGAAGCTGCCGCCTTTTAAGGCGGGCCTCCTTCAGGGAAGCCTCCTGCTGCAAGATGGTATCCTGGTTCATTCCTGAATGGCTGTTAATTGGCTGAGCAACGGATCAAGGGAGGCGTAAGGGTCTTCCTCCACGGCAGGTTCCTGCTCCGCGGCCTGCTGCAGGGCCTGGCGCCGGCGCCGCACGGCCTGAACGTCCGCCCAGGGTTTCAGCATGCTTTCCGGGGCTCCCTCCACCCGTGCGGAGAGGCGGAAGCAGGAGTCCCAGTCCACGTGGTCCGCCAGATCCGGAGCCGCCTGCATCATCATGTTCAGGCGCTGCAGGCTGCGGTCCATGCCTTCGTTCTGCAAACGCCGCAGCACCAGGGCTATTTTGGACTGGTACACCACCCTGGGTTCTCCCACCCGGACGGTGCCGTCCCGCCCCTCCCTTAGAACAGCGCGGGGCGGCCTGGGGAATTTGCCCATGCGGAACAGGAGGGAAAAGATGCGCGCCATGGTGGAATACAGGTCGCTCACGAACAGGGTGAAAGACGGGGAGAACATGAGCACGCGCTCGTTTTCCCGGGCCATCACTTCCGTGGCGGTCATGCTGCCGTGGTGGCCGCTCCACAGTTCCAGCATGGGCAGGTAGTAGGCCCGCTTGATGGCCTCCTGCTTCTGGGCCAGGCGGTCCATCCCTATGTCGTACCTGCCCTGCGTGGCCCATTCCCGCGGCAAATGGAGGGAGGCGGCCTCCGGCGTAATCACCGTTCTGCCGCCGGCCCTCAGGTCCACCTCCCCGATCTGGCTGGCCAGTTCCAGAATGCGGGGGAAGGCGGCTACCTCTCCCAGCGTGTCCAGAATACGGTTCAGGAACTGCGCCTGCTGGATGGCGGGAAAAACCAGCCTGCCGGGAGCCAGCCCGTACGGGCCGTTTCCCCATTTCAGGAACCGGGTGACCAGATACGGAAATTCCATGTACCCCCCTTCCTCCACGATCACCTGGTCGTCCAGAGACAGGTAAACGCTTTCAAACGGCATATGGGACGCCTGAACCCTGCGGCGGATGCGCCGGGTGCGAGGACGCACCACGTGAAGAAACCTCAGGGAAGTGGCATACGGATTGCCGCCGCGTTCCAGCACTTCCCGCGCCCGAGGGCCGAGAGCCTTTAGCCCGAACATGCTGCGCGCCTGATGAGCCGTGAACGTGAATTCCCTGACGTAGGTGTCCACCCTGCCCTCCGCATTCTCCGCGCAGGCGAATTGCCCGCAGGGAATGTTCGTGAACAGCAGCCGCCCGTCCGCGGACGTTCCGGTAAAGAGACTGCCCGTTCCCAGAGCCACGCGGTCCAGGAAGCATTCGTGAATCTCCGTGTAGAAATTGGATACGGAGAGTTCCTTCAAGGCGACCTCCGAGCACTGGTTGTACCACGCCTCCGCCTCATCCCCGCCCTGGTCATCCGGAGCGGACCACTTGAACCACACGTCATGGCTGGGAGTGATGTAGGACATATGGCCACTGGCCAGCTTCTGGCAGGCTTCCACGGCGGTCGTGTCCGTCATGCGGTCCATGGCGTCCCGGCTGGGTAGGGAAACTTCCCCCTCCCGGTTCAGGCGCCTGGGCAGCACATAGTCCCGGAGCCGGTCCCACCAGGTCTCCCAGGGCGCGCGCTGGGCGGCCAGGGCCTTGTACACGGAAGTCAGTTCCGCAATTCGTTCTTCCATGGCGGTGGTTATCCCAGTGTTTTTCTCAACAGGGTCTTCGGGTTGACATCCTCCTGCCCTCCGGCGGTACCGCGCCGCGCCAGAATGGTGGAAATCATTCCCTGCCTCTGGCGTTCCCTGGCCTGATAATCTTCTCCCACTTCCGCACCCACGCTTTCCGCCTTGACCGGGATGGTCTGAACGGGAGCCGGGGTGGAAGGTGTGGACGGTTTCATGAATCCCATAATATCTTCTTTCTCTGTATTTTGTTATTTACCGTTCCGGTCATGGCGGGACGGCCTGGGCCGACTGCGGGATATTCCGTCCGGCAGTCCATAAAACGGCCTGCCCTTGAAAACACCCCGTTCCCCGCATCCGGAAGGAACGCTATGCCGCCTGCCGGAAGGTTCCGATCGGCGGACGCCCCTATCCAATAACGGAATTCATATAAAATGCATCCGGGGAAGCCCCGAACACATACCTGCCACCGATGGCACAAAAGAGGCGCCAGCCAAACATGATGCACCAGGAAAAATTTTCCGCCAATCATGGGGCGCTATGACAAATGAATCTACTCTTCAGCCGGACACACCGTCCGCACTGGATATATGCAATGCCGCACTATCCAAAATCGGGGAGGCTCCGCTGGACGCCCTGATTGCCAATGAATCTACAGCGTCCCGCCTTTGCGTCCTGCATTACCATCCGGCCCGCAGGGAAACACTCTGCATGGCCCGGTGGACGTTCGCCACCGTGCAAATCACGCTGGACTCCGTTTCCGCCCAGGCCCCCAATTCCCTGACGCCCTATCAATTCACCCTGCCGAAAGACTGCCTGCGCGTTCTGGACGTGGAATGCACGGAATGGAAAATGCAGGGCCGCCGCATTCTTGCCTCCCGGGCTCCGCTGCGGATGAGCTACATCGCGGACATTGAAGACGCGGAACAATTCGATCCCCTCTTCATGGACGCCCTGGCGACGCGCCTGGCGGAAAAACTGGCCATGCCCATGACAGGGAACCAGAGCCTGCGCCAGAATCTTCACCAGGAATTCCACAAGATCATTCTTCCGCAGGCCGCCACGGTCAACGCCGTGCAATCCTTCTCCAACGACTCTCACCCTCTGTTGGACCTCTTGAGAAAAATCAAGTCCCCACGCAATCCGGAAGACTGTGAATAACTTGAGAATAACAAGTGAATAATATCCAAAAAACCTGTGAATAAAAACTCATGAAAGCCCTGGACTTCATCCAAATATTCGCTTCCAACGTACGCAGGATGGACTTCCGCCTCAGCAGCGCGCAAGTCATTCTGGCCATCATTGCCGGGTACCGCCGACACAGCACCATCACGGAAGCGACGCGGCTGCACCCCAACACCGTTACAAACATTTTGCAGGACCTCATCGCGCAGGGTTACGTAGAGCGCTTCGGGGACTGCCGTCCCTATGTCTACCGCTCTACGGAGAGAGGCAGGCAACTGGCCGGAAACCTGCTGGACAAACAAACACAGCCGGACTCATGAACGATCCCCTGCTCAGCACGGAAGAAAAACGCCGCTGGCTTGCCCGCGTGTTCCGGGATACGGACGGAGAATACTCCCAGGCGGACAAATTCAAAGCCCTGGTGGAAGACACCAAGCTGGCCGCCCTCCAGCAGGAAGAAGAGGAATTCAAACGCCAGAGTGAAACAGGAACCGCAGTGCAGGACCCCCTGCTGGCCCTGCTCCGTTCCCTGCCGCCCGCCGAACTCAACCCGAAAGATCGACCCATTCCCTGACTCCTGCGGTAGAAAACAAAAAAGCACCCCGGACTTACCTGATCCGGGGTGCTTTTTAATTATCGTACAAGTCAGCGAGCCCTCCTTGCGGAGAGCGACCAGGGTGGTCGTGCGCCAGGACATCATGGGCGAGTTTCAATCCACGCCCTCCTTGCGGAGAGCGACTCGCCCGTGTCGACCCCGATGTAGCACTGGGGATTGTTTCAATCCACGCCCTCCTTGCGGAGAGCGACGAAATGGCGGTGTGGCAATGGTTGGGCGGGTCCAGTTTCAATCCACGCCCTCCTTGCGGAGAGCGACCCAAGGATCGTTGTTGATGATGACTGTCCGGACAGTTTCAATCCACGCCCTCCTTGCGGAGAGCGACTGCAATCATAATTGAAGGACCGTTAAGGCTTCAAGTTTCAATCCACGCCCTCCTTGCGGAGAGCGACTGGACGATTACCTCGCCATGCCCGACACGGAGCAGTTTCAATCCACGCCCTCCTTGCGGAGAGCGACTCTCCGGTGAAAACCGCCTCGCTGCTGGTCGCCAGTTTCAATCCACGCCCTCCTTGCGGAGAGCG
>NZ_KQ971094.1:87725-96697 GCF_001580195.1 Akkermansia sp. KLE1798 | reverse complement strand
TTCAATCCACGCCCTCCTTGCGGAGAGCGACGCGTCGGCTTGTATTCGGTAATGACTTCTCGGCGTTTCAATCCACGCCCTCCTTGCGGAGAGCGACGCGGGAATTGAGAGAAGAAGCGGAACAGGGAGGATCGTTTCAATCCACGCCCTCCTTGCGGAGAGCGACTGCCCCAACGGTACATGTTGTTAATCAATCATGCAAGCGGGGCTTCGCGCCAACTTCACGAAGACGGCACATCACATACCGTCTTCTCTTCATCATGTTTGAATGTCAATCTACGTTTTCCAATGTCTTACAAGAATCGCCGACCTCCCGGCAATTTGATGTAAGCTTGGGGTTGGCGCAAAGACCATGTCAAACAGCGCTCAAATGATCAACGGCCCGGAAATGTCATAGCTCTTTTCCTTGCCTAATTGTTCGATTTTGTGATGCCAATTGGACCCCATGTGGTAAATCCGGAGGCTGTCGCTGTCCTGATCAATAATTTTAAGCAACTTGCTCCTGATGTCAACCAATTGGGCCGGAGAGACCTCGCATTCAAACACAGAATTCTGTACTCTCTGCCCGATGTTTTCACAAGCACGGGCAACCCGCCTCAGGCGGCGCTGGCCGGCCTTGTCTTCCGTAACAACATCGTAGGTGATGAGAATATACATGGAAAGAAAGCATTTATTTGCCAATAAACGGAGGATAACAATCCATATCTCCGCGCAGATGGCGCGCCAGCAACAGCGCCTGAATATGGATCAGCAGTCCCAGCGTGGTTTTCTCCTGGAGGAAAGGATGAACCAGAACGGTTTTCTTGCGTTCCTGCCATGCGGTCAGAACTTTTTTACGGGAATCCTCCTTCAAAAAGACGGCTCCGGATTCTTCCCTGTCAAAGTCGTCTGAAGATATCTGCCTGCGGTTAATCAGAGTCAAGGCCAGACGGTCCGCCAAAGGAGCCCGGAATTCTTCCATAAGGTCCAATGCCATGCCGGGGCGTCCCGGACGATCGCGGTGCAGAAACCCTGCAGCCGCGTCAATCCCGGAGCTTTCCAAGGCGGACCTGGCATCATGGCACAACAAACTGTACAAAAAGGAAAGCAATGCGTTGAAACAGTCCTTTGGCGGTCGTCTGTTGCGGCCTTCAAATACCAATTCCGGATCTTCCGTGCGCTGGCAGTGGGACAGGCAGGAAAAATACGTTTCCGCCGCGGAGCCTTCAATTCCCCGCAGAATGTCTCCGGAAACGCACCCGCGGGCCATGCGGCAAAAAGCAGCCAGCCGGTTCACTTCTTCCGCAAGATTTTTCCCGTAGGTCCTCTGTGCCCTCAACAGCAAGTTGCGGCAATTGGCGATTTTTGCAGCAATCATTTCCCGCGCCACTCCAACCCATTTTGCCTCTTCATCCGCCCAGCGGTACTGTTCGCGGCGCAACAGGATGTTTCCTTTCATGAATCCCTGCACGCCAGCCAGGAATTTACCGTAAGGATTGCAGAACGACAGGGTAATTCCTTTTTCCGCACAGGCCCCCATCAAATACGGGGACACACCGATATCCCACCCCAGCGTGACGATGCCTTCCAGATTATGAAGAGGGATCCGCAGCAGGCACTGACCTTCCGAATTCACTTTTACAGTATCTCCGTCCTTGGACAGCCAGCATCCTTCCAGCGTCACGAACAATGTATTTAAATGCTTCTTCATAAATCATCAGCTTCCCACATATTCAGACTTTCCTCAAATACTTCGTCCACACGGTCCTTCATTCCCTGCCTGCGTTCCCGGCATACGTCCGGAAGGCAGTCGTTGACCAGGGAACAGGATTTGCAGGCTTTGGAATATTGGGGCAAAGGCGTTACCACTCCGGTCAGAATATCCCTGGTCTCCCGAATAATCCGAGACGTCAGAGAACGCAATTCATCATCAAACGCCACCTCATGCCTCCTCTGGGTTTTCCCGTAAAATAAAAAACCAGCAGGAATGGCCATTCCGAACATTTCCTCGAGGCAGAAGGCCTGGGCGCATACCTGTACTTCGTCCGCACGGTGCGGTTTTGGCTTGCCTACCTTGTATTCCACCGGAGTCATGGATATGGGAACGCCGCCTTTTTCAGCATAAACAGCCTCCACAACATCCGCAATGCCGTGAATTCCCCATTGGAGGGAGGAAACATGCAGGGACCGCAGAATTTTCTTTCGTCCGCGGTTTTCCGTCATGCCGGAATCCGCCCGTTCATGAAATACATTCCCTTCCGCCGTAAACTGGTTGTCAGCCCACACACATTCCAGATGAATCAGCGCGCACTGCCTGGGACAGTACAGATAATGCTGCAATGCCGCCAAGGGAACGGAAAAGAGAGTAGGTAACATCCAGTAAATTTGTTTGAAAGTGTTACTATTGCATAAAATAATAAAAAATCAATTCATACCTTGAAAATCCCATGGGAAAGACTATTCTGATTTTCCGTACCCAAATGGAAAGGATACAGGGAACATGCTAGCACGACCCGGACAGACAATAGAACAACATACATATGAGTGTATTGTAGGAGCTTCGCTCAACGCCTCAAAAATAGGTTTGGCAAGGACGGCTGCTCTCATTGGAGCGTTCCATGATTTTGGAAAATGGAGTGATGCCTTTTATGACTATATGGAAGCTATTGCCTCAGGGCAAGATCGTACTCGGAAGGGCTCCATCGATCATTCTACGGCAGGGGCACAACATTTATGGCGTTATTTCACAGATGAACGGCAAGCAATAGAGCCCTTTGAAAGATATTGGGTTCAAATAATAGCCCTCTGCTGTCTTTCCCATCATGAAGGGTGCCTGATTGATAACTTAAAGACAGAGGGAACAAATCATTTCAAGGCGCGCATTACCAAAGACGTCCGGCAATCCTACTATGAAGAAGCCTGGAAAAATATACCGGCAGAAGAAAAGGCCCGGATGCACGAATTGCTTTCAGACCCGGCATTAAGAGAAGAATGGCGTTCGTTTGACGCCCTACTCCGGAAGGGTGAAAAAAAACTTTCCTCCAAGGAAATAAAATACCGATATGGCCTTTTATCCCGCTTTTTACTGAGTTGTCTTGTAGATGCCGATCATTCCAGTGCGGGGGGCGAACCGATTAAAGCCGTACCTACGCCTCCATGGGATAAAATGTTGGCAAATCTGGACAGATACCTGGCACGCCTTGCCTCACGAGGAATGATTGATGATTTGCGGGCAGAAATTTCCCAGCGCAGTTTCACCGCCGCTGACCGTCCTCAAGGCAAGTTTTTGATGACACTCCCCACAGGAGCCGGAAAAACTTTGGCAAGCCTGAGATTTGCATTGGCTCATGCCCTGAAGCACCAGCTGGACCGGCTAATTTATGTCATTCCCTACACTTCTATTATTGATCAGAATGCAGCCACTATCCGCGAGGCATTGGGAAATGAGTTCGCCGACCTTATCCTGGTTCATCATGCCAATGTGCTGGTGGATCCAAAAAACGATCTATCTGAAGAAGAATTCTACCAGGAGGAAAAACGCCGTTATAAAGCAGGATGTACGTGGAAACCTCCCGTCATCCTGACAACAGCAGTACAGTTTCTACAGACGCTGTTTTCCAAGGGTAGCAGCTATGTGCGCCGTATGAACAGTTTGGCCAGCTCCGTGATGATTTTTGATGAAGTACAAGCACTTCCCTTAAAATCGACCTACCTGTTGACGTCTGCATTAAATTTCATGGAAGAAGTCATGGGATGCAGTCTTGTTTTATGCACGGCCACGCAACCCATATGGAGCCAATTGGAAGACGAAAACTGGCACTTAAGACTGAATCCGGATCCTCATATCATTCCCGACTATCAACGGTACTTTGAATTGTTTTATTCCAACCGCCGGATCGCTGTGAATATGATTGAAGAATCCGAAAAATGGAAGCTGCAGCAATTTGCCGATTTTGCTCTAAAACAAGCTCACAGCGGGAGAAACACCTTAATGGTTGTTAATACCAAAACATTTGCCCGCAATTTATATGAGGCGTGTGGAGACGTACCGGACGTGCAAATCTACCATTTGAGTACGAACATGATTCCACAGGATCGCTCAAATATCATCACCAATAGAATAGACAGGCAATCTCTTAAAACGGCTAAAAAGATAAAAAAGCCCGTTTTGTGCTTCAGTACGCAATTGATTGAAGCGGGCGTGGATGTAGACTTTGATGTGGTTATTCGCAGTGCAGCCGGGTTGGATTCTCTTGTCCAAGCCGGAGGACGCTGCAACAGAGATGCGCAACTGAATAAAGGAGAAATTTTTGTCGTTTTTCCATCGGAAAAATTGGAAAATACAAACAAACTGGAAGAAATCAACATAGGTAAGTCTCTTTTAAAAACGATTCTCCCTGATGTACAAGGCAATGCCAACTTACTCATGGAAGAGAACGCCTTGAACCTTTTTTATCAATATTATTATTCCAAAAACAATGAAAAGCTGGATTATCCTTTGAAAGCCAACAGTTATACTATGATGGATCTTCTTTCAACGAACAGCACCATCAAAATGGAGGCTCAGCGGATCCAGGCCGATTACTCCTTTATGCTTCTGCACCAGTCCTTCCAGGAGGCAGCAAAAAATTATCAAGTCCTGGAAGGTTTATCAACTCCTGTCATTGTGGGTAAACAAAAAGGTGCAGAAATCATTGAGCATCTGCGTGCCTTGGCACATCCCCACTCCAAGGAAGAATGGGAAGCAGTCCGAAAGTTGCTCAAGGAAGCCATGGAATATACTCTCTCCTTAAACTATACAGAGAAGGATATCAATGCCATGCTTGCAAGCGGCATCATTGCCTTATTGCCCACGGATTATCCTGTCTATATACTTTCAAAACATCATTATGATGAAAAAACTGGTTTTTCATGGTCAAAGTCGGAACCATATGCTAAAAACCCGAACGGTCTTACCGTTTAACCTATCTTATCATGGGAAATAACATAGAATATCTGGTATCAGGGAAATTAGCCTTATTCACTGATCCCCTTACCCGCATGGGCGGTGAAAAATGCTCCTACCATATCCCCACCTATGAAGCATTAAAAGGGGTGACCAAATCCGTCTACTGGAAACCCACCATTAATTGGGTCATTGATGAAGTACGCATCATAAATCCTGTCCGTACTTTCGCAAAAAACATGAAACTGATCAAGTATCATGAAAGCGGCGCCGAATTATCCGTATATACCTATTTAACAGACGTTTCCTATCAGGTACGGGCTCATTACGAGTGGAATCTGCTTCGCGATGATATGAAGGCGGACCGAATTGAAGGCAAGCATTCCGCCATTATCCAGCGCACGCTGGAAAAGGGCGGAAGACGCGATATCTGCCTGGGTGCGCGCGAATGCCAGGCTTATGTGGAACCGTGCCGGTTTGGAGAAGGCCCGGGAGCGTATGATGATATTCCGGAATTAGCCTTTGGCGTTATGTTCCATGGATTTGATTATCCGGATGAAACAGGAAGAGAAGAATTGGGAGTACGGTTCTGGAAACCTGTCATGAAGAATGGGATTGTTAAATTCATTCGTCCCGAAGAGTGCAAAATAACCAGAGTTGTCCGCAAGATGAAGGCTAACCCTCCACGATCATGTGGTGTAAATGATTTATCTTTAGAAGAATAGAAAGTAAGGTGAACAATGAACTGGATGGAAGCTTTATATAAAACATATGAAGATAATGCCCAATGGACAGGCTTGAATTCTTCGGAAGAGAAAAATTCAAAAAAACGAACAATCACCCCGTTATTTCCGCTTTATCATGGCAGCCAAAATGCCCAGGTAACAGTTGTACTGGACGGTACCGGTGCATTCAGACGAGCGGAGGTAGTCCCTGCCGGGAACCAGCAGACAATCATTCCCGTTACTGAAAAGTCGGGAGGCAGAACCAGCGGATTGTGTCCCCACCCCCTTTGTGACAAATTGCAATATGTAGCGGGAGATTTCACCAAATGGACAGGTAATACAAAAACTGGATACAAAGAATATCTCAACCAACTGAAGCGTTGGAAAGATTTTGATCCTTCCAATACAACGCTTTCTTCCATCTTTTTGTATGTATCCAAAGGCTGTCTTTTGGAAGACCTCGTCAAATCAGGGGTTCTTCCTGTGAATGAAACTTCTGGTACCTTGATGAAAAAATGGATGGGAGAAAAGAATGACGCACCGGAGATTTATGAGGCTCTTGGAGCTGTTGGCATGGATGCCCTCCTGATCAGATGGCGTGTGGAAATTCCCGGAAACCTTATCCCGGATGTATGGAAAAACAAGGAAATGTGGGATTCCTGGATCAGATTTCAAGAGTCACAAGAACAAAATACAGGTCTTTGCTATGTAACAGGTGAAATAACTAATTTGGCAATACAACATCCAGCATCTATCAGAAAGGCTGGGGACGGTGCTAAAATTATTTCCTCCAACGATACTAATGGATATACTTTCAGAGGAAAATTTAATGATTCGACTGAGGTTTGCAGCGTAGGGCGCGAAGTCTCTCAGAAAGCCCACAGTGCCTTGAGATGGCTCATTTCTAACCAGGGATGGAGAGATGATTCCCAAGCAATTGTAGCCTGGTCATCCAAAAGCTTTTTCATGCCCCATCCATTGACTGGCACAGAGGAGTTACTGGATATTGATCCTGATGAAGAACCAGAGGTTGCTCAATATACCGCTGAAAAAATTGGAAGGAAACTTAGAACGAAAATTTCAGGCTACAAAGAAAAAGCAGCTAATATCAGCAAAGTCTTTATTATGGGACTAGATTCTACCTCTAAGGATAAAGGACGTCTGTCCATCACCTTCTTCAATGAGATGGACTCAGTCGAATACTGGAATAATATTGAGCATTGGCATACTGAATGCGTGTGGAAGCTATGGGATGACAAAAACAAGTTGCGGTATGTTGGAGCCCCCTCTCCTCGAACCATTGCCGAAGTAGCTTATGGAAAATCCGTAGATGAAAAATTGCGCAGGCAAACAGTCGCACGCTTACTTCCCTGCATCATTAAAAAAAGTCCCATACCCTCCGATCTCGTGGAAGCTTGCATACATCAAGCCTGTAACAGAAATGGCCGGAAATCCGAGGAATGGAATGTTGCCGTCAATACAGCGTGCGCTTTATTTCGATACCGATTTAACTCAACTAAAAAACAACACTATTATACCATGAGTCTGGATAAAACCATTACAGAACGGGGATATTTATACGGAAGGCTGCTCGCCGTGGCGGAATTGCTGGAAAAAACCGCCCAGAAAACTTCCTCTGACACGGAACGTCCCACGAATGCGGAAAAACTGATGCAGCGCTTCAGCATTCATCCGCATTCAACGTGGGAAATACTGCGCAAAGCATTAGACCCCTATTTTCAGATTCTGACCAAAAATGAACCTGGGTTGAAATTCTACTACGACAGGGAATTAGCAAGTATCCATGCCCTTTTCGATCGAAACGACTTCATCGACGACAGCAAGGTATCAGGAGAATTTCTTCTTGGATACTACTGTCAAAAATCAGAAATGTTCCCTAAAAAATCTTCTGAAAAAGAAAAGGAAAATTCCCAACCTAAAGAATAAACATTATGTCACTACAACATAAGATAGACTTTGCGGTGATTTTCACCGTAAAAAATGCAAACCCCAACGGAGATCCGTTAAATGGCAACCGTCCGCGCACCACGCTTGACGGGAATGGAGAACTTTCTGATGTCTGCTTGAAACGTAAAATCCGCAACAGGCTTCTTGATTCGGGAGTGCCTATATTTGTTCAATCAGACGATCACAAGGTGGATGAATGCAAAACATTAAAAGACAGGGCCTCCATCCTTCTGGAAGGAAAGAAAACCAAGGAGGAACAAACAAAGCTGGCCTGCGAGACTTGGTTTGACGTACGCGCTTTCGGCCAACTGTTTGCTTATAAAGGTACCGGGGAAAAAAAGAACGACGGCGTTTCTCTCGGTATTCGCGGCCCCGTCACCGTTCAGGCAGCTTTCAGCGTAGAACCTGTGGAAATCACCAGCACCCAAATCACGAAAAGTGTCAGTGGGGAGGGAGATGGAAGCAAAAAAGCATCTGATACCATGGGGATGAAACACCGTGTAGATCAAGGAGTCTATGTATTTTACGGGGCCATTTCCCCACAGCTTGCCTCCCTGACAGGTTTTAGTGATGAAGATGCAGAATTATTAAAAAATACCCTTCCCTTTATGTTTGAAGGAGATGCCTCTTCCTCCCGGCCTGAAGGAAGCATGGAAGTGAAGAAAGTGATCTGGTGGAAACATTCCTGCCCAGCAGGTCAATATTCTTCTGCAAAAGTCCATAGAAGCCTCATTGTCAACAATGATGGCACCTATGAATTGAAAGAACTTCAGGGATTGACCCCAGAAGAAATTGACGGATTTTAATCTCTCCTGCCCGGCCTATTTTCATTGAAAATAGGCCGGCCTTTAAATTTCACCTATAATTTGGACTTAACCTTTCCCTGTAAACTGGCCCTTGTAGATAAAATGGGGGTTATATTTATTTCTTCATACTATAATATGGCAAATGAGTCACCCACTCTTTCCAGAACAATTCAATACTTTTTATTAAATACCTCCGTTTTTAGAAAATTTTATTGAGGGGACTCATTGTTTTAATAGCATTTCAGATTCTTTCTGTCTTGTTATATCAATACATCCCGTGAGGATGCGGCTGTCCAGCTTTTTGATCCTGGAAGCCTTTTTTGAATTTCAATCCACGCACCCGTGAGGGTGCGACAGGACGAGGACATCCTGGACATCTGGCCATGTTGGTTTCAATCCACGCACCCGTGAGGGTGCGACGAATTGGAAGCCCGGAGGGCAAAATTGCAGAAGGTTTCAATCCACGCACCCGTGAGGGTGCGACTGCCGACCGGGGCCGGACGATGCCCGGAAGTGGTGGTTTCAATCCACGCACCCGTGAGGGTGCGA
>NZ_KQ971094.1:87239-87625 GCF_001580195.1 Akkermansia sp. KLE1798 | reverse complement strand
CGGTTTCAATCCACGCACCCGTGAGGGTGCGACTGGGGTTGCTTTCAATGACGATTCTGGTCGTCAGTTTCAATCCACGCACCCGTGAGGGTGCGACTCTTCTTCCGCCACGCTTGAAGGCTTTGCGGATGTTTCAATCCACGCACCCGTGAGGGTGCGACAAGGATAATCCAGCGCGCCCCGGCCAGGGACGGGTTTCAATCCACGCACCCGTGAGGGTGCGACCATGTAAGCAGACAGATCGTCGGTGCTCACAAAGTTTCAATCCACGCACCCGTGAGGGTGCGACCAGCGCGTCATTCGCAACGTCTTTAAGCTGGCTGTTTCAATCCACGCACCCGTGAGGGTGCGACGTAGCGATTTCCTCTGCTTTTTGCAGCGGTGTC
>NZ_KQ971094.1:86721-87139 GCF_001580195.1 Akkermansia sp. KLE1798 | reverse complement strand
TTCAATCCACGCACCCGTGAGGGTGCGACTTTTCGACGCCTTCGTGCTTGAGGGCGGCGTCTGGTTTCAATCCACGCACCCGTGAGGGTGCGACGCGCGGACGACCGCGGCGGCCGGAGCCGTCAGCGGTTTCAATCCACGCACCCGTGAGGGTGCGACATTCAAACCATCATCCAAGCCGCCCACTAGACATGTTTCAATCCACGCACCCGTGAGGGTGCGACTATCAATGTCAATGCCTGAAGCGTACTGGTCGTAGTTTCAATCCACGCACCCGTGAGGGTGCGACGGCCATGTGACTGAATTGTTCCGGAAGCTTCAAGGTTTCAATCCACGCACCCGTGAGGGTGCGACACGCCGGCCATCACGCACCCCATCAGCGGCAAAAGTTTCAATCCACGCACCCGTGAGGGTGCGA
>NZ_KQ971094.1:0-86621 GCF_001580195.1 Akkermansia sp. KLE1798 | reverse complement strand
TTTCAATCCACGCACCCGTGAGGGTGCGACGGCGTGGGGAAATATCCATTAAGAGAGAACAGCGCAGAAGACTTTTTGCGCCAACCTCCCTCCATCACGATATTCCGCACGCCTTAAATTTTGTAATCGGATATGTCAAACTTCGTTTTCCAATGACTTACATCAATCACCGAACTTCCGGAGAATTCCTGTGAGCTTGGGGTTGGCGCAAACAGAACAGCAGATTTTCAACAAGTGTTGAGATCACTGTTTTCCGCCTGCCTGTACAACCTGCATCTCCTGAATGCTAGACATTCATTCATGCGCCGTCCAGCAACTTTTCTTTTCATTACAAGTTCCGGAAAACAGAAGGCCGTTCCGCCATGAACGGAACGGCCTTGTATATTTACAATATTTAATTCTGCTAAGGAACATATTACCGCACACGAGCAATGAGCCAGTGCAGCAGGTCCTTGACGGCGACGCGTTCCTGTTCCATGGAGTCGCGGTGGCGGATGGTCACCGTGTCTTTGAGGGAAGGATCGTTTTCTCCGAGGGTTTCGAAGTCCACCGTGATGCAGAAGGGGGTGCCCACTTCATCCTGGCGGCGGTAGCGGCGGCCAACGGCGCCCGTTTCATCGTAGAAGACGGTCATCCAGGGCTGGAGGGCCTTTTCAATTTCCCGGGCAATGCGTACCTGTTCCTCGTTTTTCTTGAGGAGCGGGAAGATAGCGGCCTTGATGGGCGCTATGCGGGGGACAAAGCGCAGCACCGTGCGCACGTCCTTTTTGCCCTTGTCGTCCACAAGCTCTTCTTCATCGTAGGCTTCACAGATGATGGCAAGCACGGTCCGGTCGCATCCGGCGGAGGGTTCCACGACATGGGGAATGAATTTTTCCCGCGTTTCTTCGTCGAAGTATTCCAGGGGACGGCCGGAACCTTTCTGGTGGCAGGTCAGGTCGTAGTCCGTGCGGTAGGCGATACCTTCCAGTTCCTGGATGCCGAACGGGAATTCGTATTCCAGGTCATAGGTTTTTTTGGAGTAGAAGGCGCGTTCGTCATCCGGCACGTCCAGAATGTGGATGTGTTCACGGGGAACCCCCACTTCGTCATAGAAACTGAGACGCTTTTCCAGCCATTCGTCCACCAGCCTCAGGCCGTCTTCCGGACGGCAGAAGTATTCGATTTCCATCTGCTCGAATTCACGGGAGCGGAAAGTGAAGTTGCGCGGATTGATTTCATTGCGGAAGGATTTGCCGATCTGGGCGATCCCGAACGGCAGTTTCACGCGGGAACTGTCCAAAATGTTTTTGTACTGGCAGAAGATGGACTGAGCCGTTTCCGGCCGCAGCCATCCGGTGGCGTTGGGATCGTTTTCATCGGAGGTGGCCCCGATGGTCGTCTTGAACATGAGGTTGAATTCGCGGGCTTCCGTCAGCAGGGAGCCGTTGGCGGGGTTGTACATGGTGGAGTCCGTGACGGGTTCCATACGCTCTCCTTTGAGTTCGATTTCCTTGTGGGATACGTCCTTGCCGGCCAGCTGCGCGTAGTACTGGGCCGCGGTTTTGCGGGCCTTGTCCGCCTGTTTTTCAGTTTCCACCAGCACGGAGTATTCCTTTTCCATGCTCCAGGAACCGTCCTTTTTCGCGGCTCCCGTGTAGAAGAATCCCATGCCGCTCTGGGCCGGCACCTGGTCGGCGCGCAGGCGTTCCTTGGTCAGCAGACAGTCGCACATCGGATCGGAGAAGCCGCCCACGTGGCCGGAGGCCACCAGCACGGAGTTGTGGGTCAGGATGGAGCCGTCCATGCCTACCACGTCGTCACGTTCCTGGACGGTTTTGCGCCACCAGTATTCCTTGAGGTTGCGCTTGAGCTCCACCCCCATGGGACCGTAGTCCCAGCAACCATTCAGACCGCCGTAGATTTCGGCTGCCTGGAAAATGAAACCTCGCCTTTTGCAAAGGCTTACAATTTTCTCCATTCGGGCGGGATCTGTATTGGTTCTGTCTGCCATGATTGAATATAGGTTGGGTTGGCTGTGCGGGGGTATTGATGACCTCAAACGGAGGGCAGTGAAAGCAAAAAGCGTGTCTTCTCAAGAATTCCAGGGGAGGGGAATGTTCCTGAGCAGCTGGGAGTCATAGCCCGCTTCCACGAGCGTGCGGAAGGCTTCCATCGCTTCCTGAGTTACGGGCTGTTCCGTGGAGAATCCCTGCCGCGGGTATTCCAGGATTCTCTGGAAGTCCCCCACCATGGCGGAGACAACCAGCTCCTGCGGCAGTTCCACGGTCAGATATTCCCGAAAAGTGACGGGAGGAGAACTGACCGCCACCCGCGCTTCCGGCCACTGGGCCTGGAGCGTGGCCAGCGTCCGCCGTTCCATGTAGGGCTTTTGCAGGGCGATGAGGCTGACGGGCTCCCCGATTCCCGCCCGTTTCAGCACTTCCCGAGAGAAGCGGACATTTTCCCCGGTGTTGGTGGATTTGTTTTCTATCAGGATGCAGTTTTCCGGAACACCCGCCTTGATGGCCGCCTCGGCAAAGAGTTCCGCCTCCGGGACGGCCCAGCCTCCCGTAAAGCGTCCCATGCCGCCGGAAAAAAGGACGACCGGGGCCAGATGCCGCTTATAGAGCTCCGCCGCATATTCCGCCACGCGTACGTCATTGCTGCCAAGCACGAAGATGAGATCAGCCGGGCGGAGCTCCTGCCCGACGTGATGGTAGTTCCACAAGATTTCCATGGCTTCATCCGGAGTCATCGCGCCTGTGTACTCAAGATTGGTGTCTCTGTAAATGCCGGATTTACCACAGTCCGCATTTGCCCCATTCCAGCGCGGCCCAGCCCAGCAGGGCATTGGCCACGGCGTGCATCACGATGACGGCGCACAGGTTTTTCTGCCAGACGGCGAGCAGATACGCCAGCGAACCGTAGATGAAGGCGCCGCAGTAGTCCACGGGCTGGTGCACGGCCATGAAGCAGAGCGTAGTGATCCAGTACGCTTTCCAGGAGTGCGTGCCGAACGGGACTTTCCACGGATGGTCGGGATTGACCAGGAAGCGCATGAGGTATCCGCGCCAGAAGAGTTCCTCCACCACGGCCACCACGATGACGGCGCGGAAGAACCGCAGTGCCAGAGCCGTCAGCCAGCTCCAGGATCCCGGAGCAAAGACTGCCGAAGGATCAAATCCCTCCGGCCGGGCGTCGATTCCCAGCAGATAACGGTACCAGGGCCATTCCGGATGGCCGAACCACGCATCGGGCCCGCCCGGCAGGCGATCCGCCGCCATGGTGGGGGCCAGCCAGCACAGGATGCCCAGCACGCCGAAGAGGATTCCCCACGCCGCAGGCTTTCCTTTCCAGTCCCAGTCCACGGATTTTCTCCACCAGAGGACCAGAATGAAGCAGACAACGGCCTGGAGCGGGTACAACCATTGCTCGGGAGCCCTTCTCCACCACGCGGCAGCCGGATGGTCCCATTCCAGGAAGGGGCCGCCGAATTGCCAAAGGAGGGTGAATCCCATGAATACCGCGAACGGCGCCACATACGCCTTCGTTTTCTGGTACTCCAGGTCGGAGTTCATGAGAAGACCGGGTCAGGAGAGTGTCTTGACGAAGCGCTCCATGCGGTTGCAGGCTTCCTTGATTTGATCGTAGGCCGTGGCATAGCAGCAGCGCAGGAAACCCTCCCCGCTTTCCCCGAAGGCGGTACCCGGCACAGCCGCCACTTGTTCCTCCATCAGGAGGCGCGTAGCGAATTCCTTGCTGCTGAGCCCGAATTTGGAGATGTCCGGGAAAACGTAGAAGGCACCGCCGGGCATATGACAGTCCATTCCTATTTCATTGAGGCGCTTCACCAGGTAGTCACGCCGCTGGCGGTAGCTTTCCCGCATCTTGAGCATGGCATTCGTGCCGTTTTCCAATGCCTCAATGGTCGCCTCCTGAGAGGTGATGGGCGCGCAGAGCATGGAGTACTGGTGGATTTTCATCATGGCGGAGATGAGGGGTTCTGGCCCGCAGGCGTAACCGAGGCGGAATCCCGTCATCGCAAAGGCTTTGGAGACGCCGTGCAGCAGCAGCGTGCGCTCCCTCATGCCCGGCAGGGCGGCGATGGAGACATGCGGCTTGCCGTCGTACCGCAGTTCGCTGTAGATTTCATCCGTCAGCACAATGAGGTCGTGCTTGATGCAGATGCGCGCGATTTCCTGGAGGGTTTCCACAGGAGCCACAGCCCCGGTCGGATTCGTGGGGAAGTTGAGCATCAGCACCTTGGTTCTGGGGGTGATGGCGGCTTCCAGCACGGCCGGATTGAGGGCAAAGAGGTCCTGCTTGCTCGTAGGCACGGCGGTAGCCACGCCGTAAGCCATCCTGACGCTGGGCGCGTAGGAGACGTAGCAGGGTTCGTGGTACAGTACTTCATCCCCCGGATTCAGGACGGCGCGGAGAGCCAGGTCAATGGCTTCACTGACGCCCACTGTCACCAGCACTTCGTTCAGCGGGTTGTAGTCCACATGGAAGAAACCGCGGACGTATTTGGCAATAGCCCGGCGCAGGGATTCCAGGCCGTAGTTGGAGGTGTAGGAGGTATGGCCTTTTTCCAGGGAGTAAATGGCGGCTTCCCGGATGTTCCACGGCGTGACAAAATCCGGTTCCCCGACGCCCAGGGAGATGATGTCCGACCTGCCCGTGACCAGGTCAAAGAATTCACGGATGCCGGAACGGGGTATGGAGCCTACCTGCTCCGCAATTTTATTCTGCCAGTTCATGATGTTTCCTTTCTTGACGGCAGAGGCTTACGGCGCAACGACGAGGCGCTCCGTCTGCGCGGGCGCTTCAAAGATGCAGCCGTTTTTCTTGTAGGTTCTCAGATGGAAGTGCGTGGAGGTGGAGAGCACCCCTTCCAGCGTGGAGAGTTTTTCCGCGACAAACCGGGCAATGTCCCGCATGCTTTTGCCTTCCACCAGGACGAGCAGGTCAAATCCTCCGCTAGCCAGATAGCAGGAGGACACTTCGTCAAAACGGGAGATGCGCATCGCCAGGCGGTCGAATCCGCCGTCGCGTTCCGGAGTCATCTTTACTTCGATGAACGCCGCCACCTTGTTGTCGTGTTCGTATTCCTCATTCACCACGGCCTGGTAGCCCACGATCAGCCCTTCCCGTTCCCATTGCTCGCGCTGGGCCCGCACGGCTTCCTCAGTCATGTCGAGACGTTCGGCCAATTCGCCATCGCTCAAGCGCGCTTGAGTCGCCAATAACTGTAAAAGAGATGCGGAGGACATAAATTTTCATACGTAAAAGACTCTTTTGGAACGGGTGTGTCAAGGATACATGTTCCGGAAGACTGACATTCTCCTTTCCCGGACCCTTTCATTCAAGCGCCTCATTTGAAGCCGGAACCATGCCTGTAAAAAGGAAACGCCATCGTTATCAACACAATAATAATCGTTTTAAACATTCGTTAGAATTAATTTCAGAGAATAGTTGCTCTAATCTACCTTTTGTGCCATAATAAAGTGCATAGACCTATAGCGTCCTTTTCCCGGGAACGCTGGACACCAATTTTTATATGACAGTCTGACATTATGAGCATGGCACTTAATCCTGACAGGGCTACCCTGAACTTTCTCAATGCCTTCCCGGAAGAAATCCGGCTGCGCGGTGAAAAGCTGCAAAAAGACGGAGCAGTTACACAAATTTTCGGCAATCATTTATATATTCAGGGCCGTGTGGAAGACACGCACGGCGTCCACCGGGTGAACCTCCGCCTTCAGGGGAACAGATGGTTCGGAGCATGTTCCACGGAAGACGAGGATCTGGCGGGCGCCGCCATGTACGCCACCATGCTGGAACGCATGTACCGCGGCCAGGACCTTCCGGAGTCCCCCAACGAGCTGAACGACGTTCCCCTGCTGGACATTCTGGAAGAGAAGCTGGGCCGGGAGCTGGACGACAAGGAGGCGGATTACGTAGGCAAGCTGGAGAAGCGCTACCGCCGTTTCGCCATTGAACAGGAAATCCATGACCACGACATGGTGCGCCTGAATCCCCGGTGGGAAATCACCACCTATGATCCTCTGGAGCTGTGGCCTGTGCCGCCCACGAACATTCTGGAGTTCTGGAATTACATCGCCTACGCCTTCAACAAGAGGCGCCTGCCCTATCCGGAGTTCATGGAGAGCATCACGGACCTGGAAAAGGTGCAGCACAAGATCCACGAGTGGGAACGCTCACGGGAGGTGGGCACCTGGTATGACCGCATCCAGTCCGTCAACGAACGGCCGCCCCAGCCTCCGCGCGGCGAGCTGTTCATGCGGCTCGTCTCCACTATCAACGAGGGTCACTTCGAGTACCGCCATTCCCTGAAGCAGGACTGGATTCCCGTCCGGGAAAAACAGGACCTGGAACATCTGGAAAACCTGCATGAACGCGCCGCCGTGCGCATGGACGCCCAGACGGAAATCCTGCTGGTGTCCCTGGCCGATTACGCCCATGAGGAAGACGCTCTGACGCTGGACCTGGACCAGGAGGCCGCCTGCGCCCTGATGAACAAGCTTTTCCACCAGCCCGCCCTAAAGGGGTACCTGGTGAACCTGGATGAGAATTATTTCAAGGTGGTGGACGAACCGCTCAAGTGGGTCTGCCAGGACGATCCCATCGAGCCGGACTGCTACGCGCTCCAGCTTGTCACTTCCTCCGGCATCAACGTTTCCCACTCCGTCAGGCAGCTTCCCGGCCAGCAGGAATTGTACCAGTCCGACGAAACCGTTTTCCCCGGCCCTCCCCGCTGGCTGGAGAGCACGGAAGTGGAACCCCGCTATTCCATCCCCAAGCAGGTCATCGACAGCCTGGAAGGCGTGGAATTCCTCCGCAAGATCGGAGCCACCCTGCCCCCCAGCATGGAGGACCGCGTGGTGGACATCGACCTGCGCGGCAGCTTTGACATGAAGATCGTGCGCGGCCTCACCTCCGCGGAAACGGAACACGTGCTGTGCGAAGTGACCGCCACGGACGCCTCCGGCTACCGCACGGAAAAACTCGGCAAGGACGGCTGGGAAGTGGCTCATCAGGAGCCCATGCGCAACAAGGCGCTCCTGCGCTTCATTCGCGAACACCTTTACCCCATCCCCGGCCTGCTGGAGGAGATGGGCTTTTCCTACGATCCCCAGGTGGGGGCTTTCAAGGCGCGCGTCACGCGCCAGTTCCCTGAAAAGTTTGCGGAATGGGCCAAGCACCTGCCCGAAGAACTGACCGTGAACATGGACGAGAAGCTCAAGACGCTGCTGGCGGACCCGGTGGCGGCGGCCGTTCGGTTCGAGGTAGTCAACCAGGAGATCGACTGGTTCGACCTCCGCATCGTCATCGACGTGGAGGGCGTCCAGCTTTCCAAGGAACAAATCCGCGCCTTGGTGGCTGCCAGAGGCGGCTACGTCCGCATGGACGACGGCGGCTGGATGCGCCTGGAAATCAAGCTGGACAACGACCAGCGCGACGCCGTTACCCGCCTGGGCCTGGACCCCTTCGACCTTTCCGGGGAAACCCACCGCATGCACGCCATGCAGCTCGCGGACCCCAAGGCCGCGGAAGTGTTCGACCCGAAGGCATGGAAACGCATCAAGGACCGTACCGCAGAAATCCAGATCGACGTCAAGCCGGACGTTCCCAGCCAGCTTCAGGCTACCCTGCGCCCCTACCAGATCGACGGTTTCCACTTCCTGGCCTACCTGGCCACGAACGGGTTCGGCGGCATTCTGGCGGACGACATGGGCTTGGGCAAGACCATCCAGTCCATTACCTACGTTCTGTGGCTGCGCGAGGAATACGCACGCAAGAACAAGTCCAGGAAAAAGCTCGCCGTGCCTCCGGTGCTCATCGTGTGCCCCAAATCCGTGCTGGACGTATGGGCGGGGGAAACGGAGAAATTCGCCCCCGGCGTGCGCGTTCTCGTCATCCGCAGCAAGGACCAGGCCAATCTGGAGGACATCAACAAGAATTACGACATGGTCGTGGTCAACTACGCCCAGCTCCGCGTCTGCGGAGAAACCCTGAACCAGATCAAATGGCTCACGGTCATTCTGGACGAAGGCCAGCAGATCAAGAACCCGGATTCCAAGGCCGCCAAGGCCGCGCGGGACATCGTTTCCTACAACCGCCTCGTCCTCTCCGGCACGCCCATTGAAAACCGCCTGCTGGACATGTGGTCCCTCATGGCTTTCGCCATGCCCGGCGTGCTCGGCTCCCGTTCCTACTTCAAGAAGAGGTTCGACAAGCGCAAGGACCCGCAGAGCCAGAACCGCCTGGCCGCCCGCCTGAAGCCTTTCCTGCTGCGCCGTACCAAGTCCCAGGTGGCAAAAGACCTGCCGCCCAGAACGGAAGAGGAAGTGTACGCCAAGATGGAAGGCATCCAGAGCCAGCTTTATAAGGCGGAACTGCGCCGCATTCAGCAGGCCCTGCTCGGCCTGGATTCGGACGAATCCGTGAAGAAGAACAGCTTTGCCATTCTTCAGGGCCTCATGCGCCTGCGCCAGATTTGCTGCCATCCCGGCTTGGTGGACCCGAAGTACGCCAAGGAGGACAGCGCCAAGATGACCGCCCTGTTCTACCTGCTGGACCAACTCCGGGAGGAAGGACACAAGGTACTCGTCTTCTCCCAGTTCGTTTCCATGCTGGAAATCATCAAGAACCGCCTGGAAGCGGAGAACCGTCCGCTCAACTACCTCACGGGACAGACCAAGGACCGCCGCGGAGAAATCGAAAAATTCCAGACGACCAAGGACCCGTCCGTCTTCCTTCTTTCCCTGAAAGCCGGGGGCGCCGGCCTCAACCTGACTTCCGCCTCCTACGTCATTCTGTACGATCCGTGGTGGAACCCGGCTGTGGAAAGCCAAGCCATCGACCGTACGCACCGCATCGGCCAGAAGAACAAGGTAATCGCCTACCGTCTTCTAACAAAGGATTCCGTGGAAGAGAAAATCCGCATCCTCCAGCACCAGAAGAACCAGCTGGTTGCCAACGTGCTTGGAGACGAAGGCTTCACGTCCAGCCTCGGCATTGACGACCTGAACTTCATCCTCAACCACGGGGACGACGAGGAAGGTTAAAGCCGTCCGGCACTGCCGAATGGCAGTGGTCCATGATGAAAGACCAAAAAAGGGGCAGGATTCCTATTCCTGCCCTTTTTTCATCATGGGTATCGGGCACTGTTTCAGCGGCATGGCCGCTGAAATGTCCATTCGCCAGGCAGCATCACCAAGTCAGGCTGACGGGGTCCGTATGGTAGAGCATGCCGCCTTCGTCCCGGACAAGAAGCGTGAGCTGGATGCGCGCGGGAAGGCGGAGCATCTGAAGGCCGTTGAAGGCGAAAATCTGCCCCTGGCACAGCAGGGGGCGGGAACCGAAGAGTTCATCCCCCTCAATGACCTGCGTGCCGTCCTGGTGGGAACGGACGGTCCATTTTTTGCCGATGATGCGCACGGCCCCGTCCCCCGTGTTGCGGATGCTCACATTGTAGGGCACGGGGATGCGCCCGTCGTCGCTCGCCATTTGCTGCAATTCCTGATCCTGGGAATACAGATTGCGCGGAGAAAGACGCACGTCCAGGCTCGTCAAGAGGGGAAGCACCATAAGGAACAGGGAGAGTTATGATTCCGCGGGCGCCAGCGCCGCCTTCATCAGCTCCAGCGTCGTCTTGCGCAGGGCTTCCACTCCCGCCTTCGTGGGCCTGGCTCCGGGTGCCAGCGTCATCTGCTCCTGCAATGTGGTCAGCAGTTCCATGATTTTGCCGATGTCCCGGCGCTCCTTCATTTCCGGCTCCACTCCGTCCAGAATGTAATGGAAGTATTCCGGCACGTCCGGCTGAAAAATGACTTTGGCCTTGTCTTCGGAGAATTTGTTGTCCAGGGCCGCCGTAGCGGCATCCAGCGCCCGAATCCAGCCGCCCAGGCCGATCAGGTTAGCCATGTCGGAATCACGCAGGGAGGCAAGCTCCTGCTCCACGTCGGACTGAATCAGGGCCAGGTTGTTCTTGAAGCTGCCCAAATCGCCGTCCTCCGCATTTTTCAGCAGGCTAGCGGCGTGGCGGTTCACCCGCTCTCCGGCCCCTATCGCCTTCGCGTAGTTGGAGAGGTCCAGCGCAATGGGCTTCACTTCGTTCATCTTGCCGCACTGCACGATGACAAAGCCGTCCGCCATCATTCCTCCCAGTTGAAGAGCCAGTGAGCAGCGGTCCATCGGCGGCCGTTCCGGACGCGGACGCAGGGCCGCGTTTTCCGGGATTTCCGGCAGTCCCTCCAGGTCTTCAAAAATCTTGCGGATGGACGGGGCGGTAAATTCGTTGATCCCCAATTCCTCATTCATGTGGGAGTCGTCCAGGAGGCGCTCCGGAATGGCCGGCTGGGACTGCCTGTCAGGCTGCGGAAGCTGGATGTCCAGCACGGCACCGTCCCTGTCAGGCGCTTCTTCCCCGGGATCGGCAAATGCCATTCCCCCCGTCACGGATACGGCCGCGGCCAGCAGATAAAATCTCTTCATAACAATATTCAAAAAGGTTAGGCAAAACTGAATATGTCTTGACTCTCGGCTTATGGTGTCTTATACGGGCGTCGCGTCAAGGAAATCCCTTGCGTCTGACGCAAAAAGGATATTGAACAACCCATCCGCCCTGCATGAACTACAATTTTATCTGGCTCTTGTGCTATCTTCTGGTCCTCGTAGGCCTCGCCGGCTACGGTTTTCACCGCCTCACCATCGTTTACCTTTACTGGAAGAACCGCAACAACAAGCCGCAGCCCAAATCCCGCTTCCGGGAGCTTCCCGTGGTCACGGTCCAGCTTCCCATGTTCAATGAAAAGTTCGTCGTCGACCGCCTGCTGGAATCCGTCGCCGCCCTGGATTACCCCAAGGACAAGCTGGAAATCCAGATTCTGGACGATTCCACGGACGATACGACGGAACAGTGCTACCGGAAGGTGGAGGAATTGAAGTCCCGCGGCTTTGACGCCGTCTGCATCCACCGCACGGACCGCACCGGCTTCAAGGCCGGAGCGCTGGAAGCGGCCACCAAGGTGGCCAAGGGGGAATTCCTGCTGATCCTGGACGCCGATTTCGTCCCGGAACCCGACCTTCTGCAGAAGACCATTCATTATTTCACGGATGAGGGCGTCGGCCTCGTCCAGACCCGCTGGGGCCATATCAACCGGGAATACAACCTTCTTACCCGCGTTCAGGGCATGTACCTGGACGGCCACTTTGCCATGGAACAGACGGCCCGCAACCGTTCCGGACGCTTTTTCACGTTCAACGGCACTGCCGGCATCTGGCGCAAATGCGTGATCGGCGACGCAGGCGGATGGTCCCACGATACGCTGACGGAGGACATGGACCTTTCCTACCGCGTCCAGCTCAAGGGATGGCGCTTCATTTACCTGAACGACGTGGTAACCCCCGCGGAACTTCCCGTGGACATGGACGGATTCAAGTCCCAGCAGCACCGCTGGACAAAGGGCTCCATCCAGGTCTGCCAGAAGATACTGCTGGACATCTGGCGTTCCAAGGCTCCGCTGAAAGCCAAGGTGGAGGCCACCACCCACCTTACCTGCAATTATTCCTACCTTCTTCTGGCCCTGCTCTGCTTTCTGGTGTACCCCATCTGCACGCAGCGCATCCCGGAAAATGAAACGGTGGTCATGTGGTTCGTGAACGTGGCCCTGTTCTTCCTGACCAGCGTGGCCGTCTGCATCTTTTACATGAGCGCCCAGATCGTGGTGCGTCCCAAGTCCTGGTGGAAGGAACTTCCCTACCTGCCTCTTCTGCTCACCCTGAGCGTGGGCATGGCGGTCAACAACGCCAAGGCCGTTCTGGAAGCCATCTTCGGCCACCAGTCCGCCTTTGTCCGCACGCCCAAGTACGGCGTGGAACAGAAGGAAAACAGGCAGCATGTCTCCCAGCTCAAGCGCAACGGGTACAAGGCGATCAAATCCGTCGTCATTCCCGTGCTTGAAATCGCCTGCGGCACCTTCTTCCTGAACCTGATCATCCTGATGATCCGCCAGGGCCACTATATTTCCCCCATCCTGATGATTCCCTTCCTGGGATTCTACTACACCGGGTTCTGCTCCCTGGGCCGCATGATTTCCAATCTGATGCCCGCCCGGCAAACCGCCAAAGCCAAGAACTAGCCGCCTCCCATGCCTGCGCCTCTCTCGCAAGCACGCCTGATTCAACTGACCGCCGCCGCTGTTGCGGTGCTCGGCACCCTCGTTTCCTGCACCGGCAGGGACTACCAGCCTACCGCCATCGTCAAGGACGGCGTAGTCGTCAGCGTCCGGGACCAGAAAATGGCCGTTATGCGCGGCGGCAAAGTCGTAAAGACCTACCCGGTCAGCACCTCCAAATTCGGTCTCGGCGACAGCAAGGGAAGCTGCCGCACTCCGCTGGGCGCGCACCGGATTGCCGCCAAGATAGGGACAAACCAGCCCAAGGGCATGGTGTTTAAAAGCCGGAAGCCCACCGGGGAATGCGTGGCGCCGAATTCTCCGGGCCGCGACCCCATCGTCACGCGCATCATGTGGCTGAAGGGCGTGGAATCCCGCAACCGGAACGCCTATTCACGCCTGATCTATATCCACGGAACGGCTGAGGAACGCACCATCGGCACCCCCGCCTCCTACGGTTGCATCCGCATGAAGAGCGACGACGTGTACGAAGCTTTCAACCTGGTCAACACCGGAGACCCCGTGGTGATTGAACGCTGCTCCATCAGCGCCTCCCTGAAAGCGCTGGAAGAGGCGGAAAGAATGCAGAACACCCCCCTTCTGGTCATGGCCCCCGCCCCGGCAGCCGCAGAGCTCCACAATACGGCTTCCCTGGTTTCCCACCGCCACCGGTCTTCCCGCCCCCCTGCCGTGGCCCTGACGCACAAGCAGACCACCGCCAAAAAGAAGGCCGCCTCCCGGACTCAAACCGTACAGTCCCGCAAGGCGAAAAGCGGCAAGTCCGCGTCCCGCCCCTCCAAAACATCGCGGTCCCGCCGCAGCTGATTTTTCTCCGCCCGGCTTCCTTCCCCTCCCGGCATGCCTGACACGGCTGTTTGAACGCGCGGTTGCGCGCCTTCGTCACATTTGTTAACATGCGCATATGGAGATGATGGAACACGAAGATATCAGCAACGCTAATCTGGCCGGGCATCTGCTGGTGGCCGCTCCCTACCTGGAAGGCGGTGGATTCCACCATTCCGTCATTTTCCTGAGCCGGGTGGAGGAGGAATTCGTCATCGGCTACATTCTGAACCATCCGGCCAACATGACCGTAGGGGACGTAGCCCCAAGCACGGACATCCCCGCGTCCCTTTATTCCGTCCCCATCTTCAAGGGCGGTCCGGTGGAGCGCAACCAGCTCATTTTCGCCGCCTTTTCCCGCACGGAGGAGAAATTGCGCGTCCAGTTCCACCTTCAGGAGGAACAGGCGCTGGAATACGCGGAAGACCCCCATGTCATGCTGCGCGCCTATGTGGGGCACAGCGGATGGACGCTGCCCCAGCTGCGCAGGGAGCTGAACGACCGCGCGTGGTACGTCTCCCCCATGGTTCCGGACCTTTGCCTGGAGCCGGATTATTCCAAGGTATGGGCCATGGCCATGCGCCGCCTGTCCCCGCTGCACCAGATCATGAGCCACGCGCCCGCACAGCCTTCCCTGAACTGATATCACCCGTCATGAGCATCCAACAAAACCTGGAACACATCATTTCCCGCATCCGCGCCGCGGAAGCACGCGCCGGACGCCCGGAAGGGTCCGCCCGCCTGGTAGCCGTCAGCAAAACGTTTCCGGCCTGCGACGTCCTGGCCTGCTACGATGCGGGACAGCGCGTCTTCGGAGAAAACAGGGTTCAGGAAGCCCTGGAAAAGATTCCCGCCCTGCCGCCGGACACGGAATGGCACCTCATCGGCCCCCTCCAGCGCAACAAGGTGCGCAAGGCCCTCGAACATTTCACGCTGATCCATGCCGTGGATTCCCTGCGCCTGGCCCAGTTCCTGGACACGGTAGCGCAGGAGACGGGCAAACGCCCCCGCATCCTGCTGGAAGTCAACGTCGGGGCGGAAGACAGCAAATTCGGGTTCTCCCCGGAGCTTCTGGAACGGGATTGGGAAGAACTGGCTCGGCTCGGCCATATCGAGATCGCCGGCCTGATGTGCATTCCCCCTCCCGTGGATGATCCGGAGGAGGCGCGCCCCTATTTCCGCCGCCTGCGGGAGCTGAGGGATTCCCTGGCCGCCAGAAGCGGAATGCCGCTTCCGGAGCTGTCCATGGGCATGAGCCACGACTTTGAAACCGCCGTGGAGGAGGGAGCCACCCTCGTCCGCGTGGGCACGGCCATTTTCGGAGGCAGGGCGTATGCCCCGGCGCCGTCATTTTAATTGGACAGAAGGAATTGCGGCGTGTAGGGTTGCTGAAGAGGAAGGGAAAGGACGGTTTTTTGATTTCATAGCCCATGCTGACAGGAGGGAAAAATGTGATTCCGCATGCGGTGCGGGACGTAGCGGATGCCGCCGCGGCATTTTCCGCGCGCATTGGTCCGGACAGACATTTCGATTCCCAGAAGGATGTGGAGGAAGCGCTGGAGGAATGCTGCACTCCGCAGAACGTCACCGTCATCGGCCTGACGGGGTCCGGCAAGTCCTCCACGCTGGACGCCCTGGCGGGGGAACATTTCTGCTCCCGCATTTCCAGCGAAGCCACCCTGATACGCTGGCAATACAAGCCCAACCCCGCCCCGCACACCCATGAATGGGTGGAGGACCGCTTCTACCCGTCGGATTCCCTGCTGAACCTGGAGTTTTGGGACACCATCGGCCTGGAACAGCCTGCCGCCCCCCAGCGGCTGAAGCACATCGTCCCCAAGTCGGACGCCGTGCTGGTCGTCATTTCCGCCAAAGACGGCAATGAACCCGCCATCTGGGAGTATTTGAAAACGCTGGAGGAACGGCTCCATTCCCGCATGGTGCTGGTCATCACCCACGCGGAGCTTCTGCCTTTTGAACAGCTTCAGGCACTGAAGGAGGAGATGCGCTCCGTCTCCCGGGAACATCTGGGCGTCCAGCTTCCCCTGTACCCCATCACTCCCGCCGGGGAGCGCGCGGGCGAGGGAGTGGAAGCCCTGAGAACCTGCGTGCAGGAGGTTCTGAAACGGAGCCCCCTGACGGACAGGCGCGTGGAACGCCTGCTGCTGGCCACGGACCGCCTGCTGGAGGAACAGGGGAAGGTGCTCAATGAACTGCACCGCCTTTCCAAGCTGGATTCCGGCTTCCTGACTTCCATCGACCGGGAAATCGACCGCATCCAGCTTCAAATGGAGGAGGAAATGCCCGCAAGGCTGAAGGCATACGCGCAATACGTCCAGGATTGCGTGCCGCGGCTGGGCAAAAAGTCCGCACGGCAGTTGGGACGCTTCCTTTCCATCAGAAGGACGATGATCCTGCACAAGCTTCCTCCCGTCATCGACGAATGGTTTTATGAACTGGTCAAGTCGGGCATCGAAGAACGGCACGCCTACTACAACAAGGAGTTTCTCAACATCTGCCAGACACACTGGAACCACGTGCGTCCGCGCGTCAGGGAGCAGTGGGATTGCGACATCGGGGAATTCCCGGCAGCCCGGCTCCAGGCGGACCTGGAGGTGTACAAGGAACGGCTGGGACGCTCCGTGTACATGCCGCTGAAGGATTTCGGCATCAAGCCGTGCCTCAGCAAGCTGTTCCTGGACCAGGAAGACGTGATGCGGACGGAACTCAAGCTGATGCTCGTCATGGTCATTCTGGGCGCGCTGCTGGGCAGCTTCGGGGAACACGGGGCGGGATTCGCCTGCCTGGGCGTGGCTCTGGTCCTGTGGCTGGGGAGCAATCTGGGACTGGCCTGGATGCAGTACCGGCTGTCCAAGCAGATCGTCTCCGCAGCGTCTGAAATGAGCATTGCGATTGACTGCGGCCTGCGCACTCCCCTTTATGAAGCCATGATCAGCGGCCTTTCAGATTACCGCAAGCTGTACGCGGATATCCGCGGCCAGGTGGCCGGAGGCGTGGAGCACCTGACGCCCCTGCTCAATGCACGCTATGACCTGTTCTACAAGCTGACCGTGCAGAAGCACCGGTTCCGCATTTAACCCTCCTACTTTTCCGGGCGCCCTGCCCGCTCCGGGGAACATTCCGTTTCCCCTTCCATTCGCGCTTCCACAAACGGGCTTTTGCGGAATATTGCGGAATACGCAACTATGCGCATTACTCCATGCCGGGGGTGACGACCATGTCCGCCTTTTTATCGTGCGGTTCCACAGGCAGGTCGTCCAGAAGCTGGCAGGGGAAGCAGACGCCGGCCAGCGGAACGCCGCGCGCCGGACCGGCCAGCAGGGTATCGTAAAATCCCCCTCCGTAGCCCAGCCTTCTTCCGTCCCGCGTGAAGGCGGCTCCCGGCAGAACAATCAGGTCCAGTTCCCCTGCGTGCAGTTCCGGACATGCCGGACCGGGTTCCCGGATGTCCCAGCTGCCCGTGACAAATTCGCCGCCATGGCACACGCGGTGAAAACTCAACCGGCGCCCTTCATGCACCAGAGGAAAATACCATTCCCGTTCCGGCATCATGTCCAGCAGGGGCAGCAGGTCCACCTCCCCCAGCCTGGCGGCAAAGACGGCCACGCGCCGATAGTCTTTTTCCCGTGCCAGGGCCGCCAATTTCCGGCAGATGTCCAGGGACATGGCCTGCCGGGCGGCGGCGTCCAGTTCCGCAATCCTCCCGCGGATCATGCGGCGCAGTTCCCGCTTGGCGGCCGGCAGTCCTCCTATTGTTCCGGATTGGGGTGCTTCGCTTTCCATTCCAGCAGGCTTTTAAGAAATACGCTTTCCAGTGAATTGCGGGGGTGCCCGTCCTCCAGCCACACGGCGCGCCCGTCTTCCCGCACCATTTTTTTCAATTCCTCCAGAAGGCCGGGGGAGGCGTGTTCCAGCAGGATTTCCTGCTTGTCGGAGTCCCTCGTCAGTTCGTTCATGGAGCCTTCCGCAATGAGAAGGCCCTTGAAGATGATGCCCACCCGGTCGCACACTTCCTGAACCTGCTCCAGAAGGTGGGAGCACAGGAACACGGTCATGCCGCGGTTCTTGAGGTTTTCAATGATGTTCCGGATATCCCGGGAACCGAGGGGGTCCACCCCGGCGGTCGGTTCGTCCAGCACCACCAAGCGGGGGGACTGCACCAGGGCCTGGGCCATGCCGATGCGCTGGAGCATTCCCTTGGAATAACCGCCCAGACGGCGGTCCGCGGCGTCCGACAGCCCCACCAGGTCCAGCAGTTCCCTTACTTTTTCCTTCAGGCTTCTGCCGCTGAGTCCGCACAGCTTTCCGTAAAAGGCCACAGTTTCCGCCCCGGTCAGGAATTTGTAGAAGTACGGGTTTTCCGGCAGAAAGCCCACTTCCTCCCTGCTGTCCGGGGACAGGCTGGATTTGCCGAAGATGGAGCAGGAGCCCCGCGTGGGCCTCACCAGCCCCAGCAGGGCCTTCATCAGCGTGGATTTGCCGGATCCGTTGGGACCGATCAGGCCGTACACCTCCCCCTGCCGGATGCTCATGTCCACCCCGCGCACGGCGTGCACCACGGGCTTGCCCAAACCGGTCTTGAAGGTCTTGTGCAGGTCGACTATTTCAGCGGCGGCAGGCTGGTCCATAGGAGGAGGGGGATTACCGTTTGATCTGCCCCAGGCGGCGCAGGAGTATCTGGCTCATTTCTATTCCCTTGGTGAACAGTTCCACGGAGAAGTTCTCATTGGGGGAATGGATGCGCGCGTCCGGGAGGCACATGCCCAGCATCAGGGCATCCGCTCCCAGCACGTTTTTCATTTCCTCAATGATCGGGATGCTGCCGCCTTCGCGTACCAGTACCGGCTTGCGCCCGAAGGCTTCCTCCAGGGCCTGCTGCGCGGCGAGGCCGAATTCGGAGTTGGGATCGCAGACATAGGCCCTGCCGCTGTGCTCCCGCTTGAATTCCACGGACACTCCCCTGGGCGTATGCGTTTTCACATGCTCTTCCAGCAGGGATTCGATCCGTTCCGGGTCCTGTCCCGGCACCAGGCGGCAGGATATTTTGGCAAAGGCGCGGCTGGGAATAATCGTCTTGCTGCCCTCTCCCTGGTAGCCGCCGCCGATGCCGTTGAGCTCCAGCGTGGGGCGCGCGTAAATGCATTCCGCCCCGGTGAATCCGGCTTCCGTCACCACGGTATCCACTCCCGTCAGCTTCGCCAGTTCTTCATTGCTCATGCCGGGCACCGTGGCCCACATGCTGCGTTCCCAGGTGGCAATGGGTTCCACGCCGTCATAAAATCCTCTCACGGCCACGCGGCCTTCCGAATCATGGAAGGAAGCGATGATTTCCGCCAGAGCGGTGACGGGGTTGGCTACCGCCCCGCCGAATACGCCGGAATGCAGGTCGGCGGACGGTCCCTTCACGATGATTTCCGCGCCCGCCAGGCCGCGCAGGCCGTAGGAAAAGGTGGGGGTGTCCGGAGCGGCCATGCCGGTATCGGAGACAACGATGACGTCGCAGGCCAGTTCATCCCTGTGTTCCTTCAGGAAGAGGGAAAGACTGCCGCTGCCGACTTCCTCCTCCCCTTCCAGCAGGAAGATCACGTTCACGGGCAGATGGCCGCCGTTCTGGCGCTGGAGTTCCTCCACGCCCAGAATGTGGGCGAACAGCTGGCCCTTGTTGTCCGTGGCTCCGCGGGCGTAAATTTTGCCGTCGCGCACTTCCGGTTCAAAGGGGTCGGATTCCCACAGCTCCACCGGGTCCACGGGCTGCACGTCGTAGTGGCCGTAAATCAGCACGGTCGGCCTGCCTTCCTCCCGGGGGCTGCGCCCCACCACGACGGGATGCCGGTGCGTCTTGTGCGCTACGGCTTCAAATCCCATGCCGGAGAGCTTGTCCACCAGCCAGTCCGCGCAGTCGCTCACGTCCCGGGCATGCTCCTTCTGCGCGGAGATGCTGGGAAACCTTAACAACGTAGCCAATTGATCCAGTCTGTTCATGGCACCATGAGACCATGCCTGGGCCCTCAAATCAACAGGTAAAGTGTGGCATTCCCTTCCGGAACGGGGCTTTTTTCAAAAAAATAGGCCATCGGGGCGGTCCGGGAATATATTTGATTGCCCTGGAGCTTCGTTTGTCCCTTTAATAAGCCTATGTTCAGTAAATCCAAAGTGAAAAAAGTGGATTTCGTCACCCTGTCCAAATTTTACGGCAAATACAAGGAAGCCCTCCAGCTTGAGCTGATCAACAGCCCGGCGGGCCTCACCCGCCACATTTGCGAACCGGCGCTCAACCGTCCCGGCCTGGCCATTGCCGGGTTTTACTCCTACTTCGCCAACAAGCGCATCCAGGTATTCGGCTCCGCGGAGCTGGCCTACCTCCAGAAATTGCCGGAAGGCATGCGCAAATCCCGCATCCAGCGCATGTTCCGGTGCGAGGTGCCGGGCATCGTCTTTTCCCGGGACCAGGACCCTCCCCAGGAGATCGTGGAACTGGCTGACGAGGCCGGGGTCTGCGTTTTCCGCACCAGCCTGGTCACCATGAAGTTCGTCAACTCCGCCACCATCATTCTGGAAAACGAATTTGCGGAAAGCATGACCCTGCACGGCTGCATGGTGGACGTGCGCGGCGTGGGGGTGCTGATACGCGGCAAGAGCGGCGTGGGTAAGAGTGAAACGGCCCTGGGCCTGATCGAACGCGGGGCGGCCCTCGTGGCGGACGACATGGTTTACGTGCGCAACGTGGGCGGGGAACTGGTGGCAAGTGCGCCGGAGATGAGCCGCGGCTTCATGGAGGTGCGCGGCCTGGGCATCGTCAACATCACCACCCTGTTCGGGCTGAAGTCCCTGCGCCACAACAAGCGGCTGGACCTCATCGTCACGCTCATTCCAGCCAGGGACCAGGAACAGCTGGACAGGCTGGGCCTGGAGAGGGAAGGCCTTGATGTTCTGGGGGAAAAGGTGTTGCATGTCCAGCTTTCCGTGGCCCCCGGCAGGGACATCGCCCGCCTGGTGGAAGTGGCCGCCATGGACTACCATCTCAAGGACATGGGCATCGACATGGCCGGGGAGTTCAACCGCCGCCTCATGTCAAACTTCCAGGCCCCGGAAAGCGGCGACTGACAAAAAACTCTTGGAAAAAAGCTCTTATTAGTGTACTTACCGTTTTAGCAACCGCTTCACCCCTTACTTCTATTTCCATGGTTACCAAGGAACTCACCATCATCAACAAACTCGGCATCCATGCCCGCCCGGCTGCTCAATTCGTCAAACTGGCCAGCAGTTTCGATGCAGACATCGTCGTGGAAAAGGATGGCGAAGAAGTTGATGGAAAGAGCATTCTGGGCCTCATGATGCTGGCCGTGGGACACGGTTCCAAGATCACCGTCACGGCTGAAGGGAAGGACGAGCAGCAGGCGCTCGACGCGCTGGAAGACCTGGTCGCCCGCAAATTCGAAGAAGATTGAACATATTCCGGCTCATGGCCATGAGTCCGGGCCAGAAAGCCCGCAGATGATTCAGGAACCCATTTCCACGGAAGAAATACATCTCCAGGGCATTCCTGTTTCTCCCGGCATCGCCCTCGGTAAAATCAGGATCCAGATCAAGGGGTCCAAGGAACCGGTCGCCTACGACATTGAGCCGGACGAGGTGGATTCCGAACTGGTGCGCTTTCACCGCGCCCTCCAGACGACCTCGGTGCAGATCAGGGCCCTGCGCGAGCGTATGATCCAGATTTCCGGGGAAAAGGAAGCCGCCATTTTTGACGCCCACATTCTCCTCCTCCAGGACAAGATCATCCTCGACCAGGTCCGCACGGAACTGGCCAGGCGCCTCCAGAACGTGGAGCATATTTTCTACGTGGTCATGCAGAACTACATGGAAGTCCTGCGCTGCGTGGACGACCCCTACCTGCGGGCCAAAACCGCGGACATGGAGGACATCATGCAGCGGGTGATCGACAACCTGCGCAGCACGGAACCGCCGGAGGAAGACGAGGAGGACGAGGAAGAGCCCGAAATCCTCGTGGCGTACGACCTGACGCCTTCCGACACCGCCGCGGTGGACGCCAGCCAGATTCACGGATTCGCCACGGAAATAGGGTCCTCCGTTTCCCATACCGCCATTCTTGCGCGCTCCATGGGCATTCCCGCCGTGGTGGGGCTGGAACAGGCGCTCCTGAATGTGGAAAGCCACGCTCCGGCCATCCTGGACGGCTACAAGGGCGTCCTCATCCTCAAGCCCTCCACGGAGACCGTGGAATACTACAAGCGGCTCCAGGTGGAGAAGGAAAAGGCGTACAAGGCCCTGGAAGCCCTGCGGGACCTGCCCACCGTCACCCGGGACGGCCGCAGCATCCGGCTCTCCGTCAACGTGGAATTCCCCCACGAATACTCCGGTATCAAGGAAGTGGGCGCGGAAGGCGTAGGGCTGTTCCGCACGGAGTTCTTCCTGCTGGGCAATCCATCCGGCATGCCGGATGAAGAGGAGCAGATGCACTATTACAAAAAACTGGCGGAAGGCTGCGCCCCCCACGGCGTCATCTTCCGCACGCTGGATTCCGGAGGCGATAAGCTGCCCTGCGAACGGCTCGACACTCCGGAACCGAACCCCTTCCTGGGCTGGCGCGGCATCCGCGTTTCCCTGAGCCGTCCGGAACTGTTCAAGCAGCAGCTCCGCGCCATTCTGCGCGCCTGCGCGGACACGCCCGGCTGCGGCATCATGTTCCCGATGATTTCCGGCTATACGGAAGTAATCACCGCCAAGCACATCCTCCAGGAATGCCGGGAAGAACTGGAACGGGAAAAAGTCCCCTACGCGCGGGACTTGAAAGTGGGCATCATGATTGAAGTTCCCAGCGCCGCCATCATGACGGACGTGCTTGCGAAGGAAGTGGATTTCTTTTCCGTGGGAACCAACGACCTGACCCAGTACACGATTGCCGTGGACAGGGTCAACAACCGCGTAGCCAACATGTTCCGCCCCACGCACCCGGCCGTGGTGCGCATCATCGGCATGACGATTGCCGCCGGGGACAAGGAAGGCATCCCGACGGCCATCTGCGGGGAAATGGCGGGTGACATCACCCTGCTGCCCCTGCTGGTGGGACTGGGGGCCACCTCTATGTCCGTGGGCGTCCACCTGGTTCCCATCATCCGCTACGCCATCCGCAATCTGGACTACGGCCAGTGCCGGGAGATGGCCGGGAAAGCCCTCTGCGCTCCCAACAGCCGGACCATTGTCAATCTGAGCCTGGCCCTGGCCCGGGAATCCTATCCGGCCCTGTTCGAATAAAACCGGAAGCCAGAGCATGGCCACGAAACCGTTCTATCCCGCATCCGGCAAAAAACATGGCCGGGCAGACATGCAGTCTTGACAGATTCACGCGTCACGTGCGTTATATTACTATCAGCATTTTCATCATGAGATATTCCAAAACCGCCGCCTCTCTCGCCCTGTGCCTGCTCGGCACCGCATTTTCCGCCTCCGCAGCGACTCCGGCGGCAACTGCCGCCCCGGCCGCCCAGAAACGCCCCAACATCATTTTCTTCCTGGTAGACGACATGGGCTGGCAGGATACCTCCCTGCCTTTCTGGAGGGAAGCCGACGGCACGCCCAAACCCACCTTCCTGAACAAACGCTACCGCACGCCGAACATGGAGGCCCTGGGCAAACAGGGCATGGTCTTTACGGACGCCTATGCCCAGCCCATCTGCTCCCCCAGCCGGTGCAGCCTCATGTCCGGCATGAATTCCGCCCGGCACCGCGTGACGAACTGGACGCTTCTGCGGGATAAGACTACGGATGCAAGCCACAAGGCGCTGCAAGCGCCGCCGGACTGGAGCGTCAACGGCATTCAGCCGGCAGGCACCAAATCTTCCGGCACCACCCGTCTGCCGCTGACGGAACAGGAAATCCGGTACAAGATGGACAAGCCCTTCACCCCCATCCTGGGCCTGCCCGCCCTGCTCAAGAAACAGGGGTACACGACCATTCACTGCGGAAAGGCCCACTTCGGCAGCAAGGAAACGCCGGGAGCCAATCCCAAGCTCTTCGGGTTCGACTACAACATCGCCGGCACGGAAATCGGCGGCCCTGCGGACTACCGGGGTTCCCAGAAATACGGCACCGGCAATTTCCACGTCCGGGGCCTGGATGAGAACAATTATTACGAAAACGACACTTTCCTGACGGAAGCGCTTACCCTGGAAGCCCTCAAGCGCCTGGACGCCATCCGCAAGGACCCCAGGGAGGCCAACAAGCCTTTCTACCTTTACATGTCCCATTACGCCATCCACGCCCCCTTCAACATGAACGGCTATGACAAGCGTTTTGCGGAAAACTACTCCAATCCTAACGACGGCCACAAATGGTCCGACAACGAGAAGAGGTATTCCGGCTTGATCGAAGGCATGGACAAGAGCCTGGGCGACATCCGGGAGTACCTGAAAAAGAACAATCTGGATAAAAACACCATCATCATTTTCATGGCGGACAACGGCGGCCTGGCCATCAGCGGACGCATGGGCAACAAGGAATCCAACTATCCCCTCAGCTTCGGCAAGGGGTCCAACCGCGAGGGTGGCATCCGCGAACCCATGATCGTGTACTGGCCCGGAGTCACCAAGGCGGGAAGCGTCTGCACCACGCCCGTCATCATTGAAGACTTTTTCCCCTCTATTCTGGAGATGGCGGGAGCCACCAAGGTGAAAACGCCCCAGGTCGTGGACGGCAAGAGTTTCGTACCACTGCTGAAAGGCGGCAAAATGGCCGCCAACCGTCCCCTGCTCTTCCATACGCCCAACGTATGGGGGGAAGGAAACGGCAACAGCCCCCTTTATTCCCCCAGCACCGCCATGCGCCAGGGCGACTGGAAACTGATTTACTGGCACCCCACCCAGAAGTTCGAACTGTTCAATATCAAGGAAGACATCAGCGAAGAAAACAACCTGGCGGACAAGCACCCCGAACGGGTGAAAGCCATGGCCAAGGTCATGACCGCCCTGCTCAAGGACCGCAAGGCCCAGATGCCCACCTACAAGAAGAACAACCCCGCGGGGGCCCGCGAAGGCTCGCCCGTGCCGTGGCCGGACCAAGCCGCCGCCAGGCTTTAAAGGCATTTGCTCCCCTCCCCGGAAAGCCGCATTATTCCCTTTTCTTTTAAAGGAACCGGGAGTATGGTGCGGCTTTCCTGTTTTTATTCCCTTTCCAACATATGAAAAACCTCCTTTCCATAGAACAGCTCACCGGAAACGAAATCAGGGACCTGCTGGCCCTGGGCCACAAGCTCAAGGCGGAATGCGGCCATCATGAACACCTTCCCCTGAAAGGCCAGACCTGGGCGCTGATCTTTTCCAAATCCTCCACCCGCACCCGCGTTTCCTTTGAAGTGGGCATCAGCGAGCTGGGGGGACGCCCCATGTTCCTTTCCGTCCATGACATCCAGCTGGGGCGGGGAGAACCCATTAAGGACACCGCCCGCGTGCTGGGCCGCATGATCCACGGCGCAGCCATCCGCACCTACGGACAGCAGGAAGTGGAGGAATTCGCCTCCTTCTCCGGCATTCCCACCATCAACGCGCTGACGGACGAGGAACATCCCTGCCAGATACTGGCAGACCTGCTGACCATTGAAGAGCTTTACGGCCCCGGCTCCTGGAAAGACATGAAAATCGCCTTCGTCGGAGACGGGGACAACAACATGTCCCGCTCCTGGATGTGGGCGGCCAAGCGGCTGGGCTTCACGCTCGCCATCGGCGCGCCCACCAATTACCTGCCGCTGGAAGATTTCCGCAGGCATCTGGACTGCGACAACGTCATTTTTACCACGAACCCCGTGGAAGCCGTCCGGGACGCCTCCGTCATCAACACGGACGTCTGGCTCTCCATGGGCCAGGAGGCGGAAGGGCAGTCCAAGGAAAAGCACTTCTACCCCTACCAGGTGAACGAGGAACTGCTGGCCCACGCGGCCCCCAGCCATTCCGTGTTCCACTGCCTGCCCGCCTACCGCGGGAAGGAAATCACGGAAGACGTACTGGAACGCTTCGCCCCGGTCATCTTCCAGGAGGCGGAAAACCGCGTGCATGCCCAGAAAGCCGTTCTCGCCACGCTTGCTGAAGCCAGCAAGGCATAACTTTCCATTCCCCCGCCATGAATTACGAAGAACGCCTGCAAGACCTGCTGGACGAACTGGACCTGTTCCAGGACTGGACGGAACGCTACGAATACATCATCAGCCTGGGCAAGAAGCTTCCCCCGCTGGAGGAGGCGTACAAGACGGACGAGTCCCTCATCAAGGGCTGCCAGTCCAGGGTGTGGGTGCATACGGAACAGGACAGCAACGGCCTTCTGAAACTCTACGCGGACAGCGATTCCCTGATCACCAAGGGTCTCATCGCCGTATTCGTACGCCTGCTCTCCGGCCTGCCGCCGGAAGAAGTCCTGAAAGCGGACATGTCCAAGCTGGACAAGACCGGACTCAAGGACCACCTGGCGCCCACCAGGGCCAACGCCCTCAACTCCATGGCAGCCCAAATCAAGCAGGCCGCCATGCGCATGGTTGAAAACAAGTAACCGTCCCTTCCCCCATGTTCTCCAGACTCCTTCCCCATCTGGCCCTTCTGGCCGCCGCCTGTTCCTGCATCTCATGCAGCAGCACTTCCGGAGACATGACGATACGCAGCATTCCTTCCGGGGCCAGCCTGCGCGTCAACGGGGAGTACGTGGGGCAGGCTCCCGCTACCCTCTCCCTGAACAGGCACAAGCCCATTCACGTGGCGGCGGACAAGCCGGGCTACTACTCCGCGGAAAAAACCTTCCACCCGGAAATGACCACAGGAGGGGCCATTCTGTGGGGACTCAACAACGAGAAGTCTAAAAACTTCAAGACCGATACCCTGACCATCCGTCTCAAAAAGAGAAATTCCGAAGCGCCCCCGCTGGAGAAACTGCCTCCGGCATGGGAGCAAGGCCATAAGCTTTAGTAAGGGCACGGGCCGGAAAAGTTGATTCATCCACAGCCATTCAGAGAGGCAGCGGCCATCCTTTTTCCATCAGGGACCGCAACGCCCGGATTTCTCCCGGCTTCAGGCTTCACCGGGCATCAGGAGAATGTCCCTCCCCTTCTTTTGTAAAACGGCAAAACCGTCCGCCATTTCCCCAATCCGCATCTTCAGGGAATCCGGAAAAGGTGTCGGCGCATTCCTTTCACCGGACAGGGCGGCAATTGCGGCATCCGCTACGCATCCGGTTCAGCGGGACGAGCCATCACGGCGGACCCCACCCTTTTCAGCACCAGGGCCGTGCGGGGAAGCAGGTACAGGGAGAGCCTGCCCTCTTCATCCGTGAAATGGTGCACGGAACCGTCCTGCCGCCCGAATCCGCCGAACCGGGCATTGTCCGTATCCAGCACCACCTTCCATTCCCCTTTCTGAGGTGCGGGCAGCGTGTAGTCCATGATCGCCCGGTCTCCGGACCAGTTGAATACAAAGACAAGCCCCCCGCGATGAAAGGCCATGATCTGGTTTTCCTCGTCAATATTCAGCGGAAACGGCGGGGGATTGTTCAGCAGGCGCGCCTCCAGGGCCAGCCGCACCATGGCATGGTCAAAAGCGTTCAGGAACTTGAACCTCAAGCCGGGGTTGTCCACCAGCGACCACTGGCGGCGGCAATGGCTGTAGGACCAGCCGTTGCCCTCCCGCGGAAAATCAATCCATTCCGGATGCCCGAATTCGTTGCCCATGAAGTTCAGCCAGCCTTCGCCGCCCGCGGCCAGAGTCACCAGGCGGATCATCTTGTGCAGGGCCATCCCGCGGTCGATGACCAGGCTTTGCTGGTCCACGGCCATCTTCCAGTACATTTCCTCATCCATCAACCGGAACGCCAGGGTCTTGTCCCCCACCAGGGCCTGGTCATGGCTCTCGCAGTAGGCCACGTGCGGTTCTCCGTAACGCCTGTTCGTCAGTGTGTACCACATGTCCCCCATGCTCCATTCCTCGTCCTTCCTCTCCTTGAGCAGCTTAATCCAGTAATCCGGAACGCCCATGGCCAGCCTGTGTGAAAAACCAATGCCGCCTTCATCCACCGGACGGCACAGCCCCGGCATGCCGGACATGTCTTCCGCAATCGCAACGGCACCCGGCTTCACCCGCTGGATCAGCGTGGAAGCCAGCTGCAGGTAGGCGACGGCATCCGGATCAACGGAGGAGCCGAAGTACGCGCCCAGCTCTCCGAACGGCTCATGCCCCCTGTGGAAGTACAGCATGGACGTTACGCCGTCAAAGCGGAAGCCGTCGAACCGGAACTCTTCCAACCACCACCGGACGTTGGAAAGCAGGAATTCGATCACCTCGTCCCGGCCGTAGTCAAAGCAGCAGGAATCCCAGTCCGGATGGCGGCCGCGCTCCCCGGGCAGGAAATACATGCCGCCGGAACCGTCGAAGTCGTTCAGCCCCTCGGCCTCGTTCTTCACGGCGTGGGAATGCACCACATCCAGAAGCACGGCAATGTTCAGGCCGTGCGCCTGGTCGATCAGGTACTTCAAATCCTCCGGCGTTCCGAAACGGGAGGAAGGCGCGAAAAACGAAGAAACATGATAACCGAACGAGCCGTAATAGGGATGCTCCTGCACGGCCATCAGCTGGACGGTGTTGTACCCCAGGGCCGCGATGCGGGGAAGCACCTGGTCCGCAAACTCGCGGTACGTGTGCACGCGCTCCTCCTCCCCGCTCATCCCCACGTGCGCCTCATAAATGAACGGCACGTCCACCCGGGAAGGATCGAACCCGGAGTTCCTCCACTCGTAGGGATGTTCCGGCATCCATATTTCCCCGGCAAAATCATAGGTGGATGGGTCCTGGACCGTCCTGGTAATCCAGGCGGGAATCCGGTCCTTGCCCGTGCCGTCCGCCCCCACCACGTGGACTTTCACCTTCTGGCCATGGGCGAGGGAATCCGGAGGAAGGGTGATTTCCCACACGCCGCGTTCATTCCGCACCAGCGGATGGCTCCTGCGGTCCCAGCCGTTGAAATCCCCCGTCAGGAACAATCCGCGCGCGGCGGGCGCCCATTCCCGGTACGTCCATGCCCCCGTCTCCGGGTCCCGGTTGAAACCGTAATAGCGGTAGCCCTCCGCATGCCTTTCCAAGGTCCCGGAACGCTGAATGATCCTCTTCATCTTCAGATCAAACAAACGCTGGCGGTCGCGGATCTGGCGCGCATACGGCTGCAGCCATCCGTCGGCCATCACCAGGCCGGGAATCGGGGGTCTTCTCATTATTCAATGATACTCCGCCGCAATCAGCAGGGTCAAGGAGAAAGCCGTCCCCCCTCCCCCATGCATCCGCACAAAAATGCAGGAGTCTCCCGTTCAGCATCCTTCCCCTGTCCGCAAATGCCGGACATTCAGGAAGAAAACCGGAGGAAAAGTTGACAAAAAACAGCTTCCATTCAAAGATGGATGCCGTGCACGCCTGCCGGACACTCTTCCCGGAAGCCGTTCCGCAAGTCTCCCTTCCTGCCATTCCCGGCTATCGTCAATCCCGCTAGAAGTTCAACATATTCAACATGATATGATTAAAAAAATCCATTATTGCTGGTTCGGCTCTCCTGTTCCTGAAGCAGTCCGGCAAAATGTCCGGAAATGGAAGGAACTGAATCCGGATTTTGAGATAATAGAATGGAATGAGTCCAATATTGACGTTTCCCGTTTTGAATTTGGCAGAAGATGCCTGGAACAGAACAAATGGGGGTTTTTGGGAGACGTCGTCCGCCTTCAGGCCCTGGTGGAGCACGGAGGTTTTTATTTGGACTGCGACGTGGAACTGTTCCAGCCCCTGTCCCGGCTCCCCGTGGACCATCGCTTTACGCTGGGGTACATGTATGACTGCGCCCTAGGCACCGCTTTTCTTTATGCTCCGCCGCAGCATCCCCTCTGCATCAGCCTTCTGAGCCTGCATAATGAAATAAGGAAAGAATGCTGGCCCGTTTCCAACACGATTTATACGGATTACTTCATCAATGAAGTACCCAAATTCCTGCTGAACGGAAAAAAATGGCAAAGCGATCTGGCAACCTTGTATCCCAAGGAGTTTTTCGAGCAGCCCGCCTTCATCCGTTCCCGCGGTTTTTCCATCCACCACTGCTGCGGCTCCTGGATGCCGGGAAAAAGCCATTCCTTCATCCTGAACCAGGCATTCTGCCACCAGGTCAAATGGCTCAAGCGCAAGATCAATACGGCCCTGGCTCTCCGCAGGAACGAGTTTTATCCCTATTACCGTGCCGCTCTGAAGGGCGTTTCCCTGAAAAAGAATTATGACTGGCGTATCAGGCAATAACAGGAACACCCCTCCGCACTGGGACATCGCGCTGCTGGGACTGTGGTGGAGCTGCAACTATGGGGCTGTTCTAACGTCCTTCTCCCTGCACTGCGTATTATCCCGGCAGGGCTACAGGGTTCTTCTGCTGGACCATGCCCCCATGACCATGGCCTCCCATGTTAATGATCCCGGTTCCGTATTCCGCACGTTCTTCAGGGAGGAAGGAATAGAGTCCATTCCCATCTCTTCCCGCAGGGATGCGGAAAGGACGAACAGGCTGGCGGATACGTTCATCGCAGGTTCCGACCAGTTATGGAATTACAAATATACGCATAATCAGGATATGCAGTATTACCTTGATTTTGTGGATGGAGAAAAACGTAAAATCGCGTATGCCACTTCTTTGGGTGATTTGCCGGTTCAGCCTCCACAGGATTACCTGGACCGCATACCGCGTTATTTGGACTGTTTTCACGCCATTTCCGTACGGGAAGGCGATTCCGTACGGACACTGCGGGAAAGATACCACATATCCGCCACGCATCTTGTTGATCCCGTTTTCCTGACAAGCATGGAGGACTGGAAACGTCTAACGCAGAAAGCCTCTCCCATGCCTGATGGAATGTTGACCTATTTTCTGGATATCACTGAATCCTACGGACAGGCCTGTGCAGCCATCTCACGCGAACTCGCCCTTCCCTCAGCACATTTGCTGGACCCCTCCGGCGATATGGAACTCAAAAAACAGTATTTTCCGGAAGGCCGCGTGCATGCGGCAGCCACTATCTACGAATGGGTGCGCGCATTTCAGGATTGCAAATGTGTGATTACCGACTCATTTCACGGGACATGCTTCGCCATTATCTTCAACAAGCCCTTTTTGTGCATCAAAAACGCGCAAAGAGGGGCAATCCGCTTCACGTCCCTGCTAAAGCAATTCGGCCTGGAAGACCGTCTCATTCATTCCCATGAAGAATTGCCCGGTAAAATTCATCTTCTGAGGTTCATGGATGAAGACGCCGTTTCCCTAAAGAAGCATTCCCTGAAACAGCATGCTCTGGACTGGCTCCAGACCAATCTTTCCAATCCCGTTTCCGAGGAAACCAAGGAAAAGGGCATCAGGTGCCGACAAGAACTTTCCTGCTGGAGACCCTCCTGGAAGCTGCGTTTGAGGCGCCGCATCAGCAAACTGGCAAGATGCTGCCTGAATGAGAAGCTCCAGAAAAAGATTTTCCCCATCATGGGAAAATTGATTCCGAGATCATGAGACTTTTTCCTGCCGGAAAGAGCCTGCATTCCGGCAGGGAATTTCAGTAAATTTCCAACGGAATACATATTCCCCGGCCTCCCGGCGCCGCATGGGCAAATCATCGCTTCAGGCGGTACATCAGACACAGCAACCGGCCATAGACCGGCAAAGGCAGAAGCTTGAGAGGATTTCTTTTGAAGTATGGCCAATGCCGCATTTTCCGGCCCAACGTCATTTCCGGCCATTCAACCTCCATGCGGAGTTCCCGAATGAACTCTTTTCTATTTTCCAAATCCCTGCAGACAGACTCGATATGGGGAGAATTTTCATCCGGGCATGATTCCAAAAACATTTCCGTCATGCGCACAATAGCCTCCTGTGCCTGGATAAAGGATTGGTTGATGCCTTTCAAACGGCTGATTCCCTTAAGGAAAGTCTCCATATTCCGGTTCTTTAACCGGGGATTGATCCTGGAAATATTGGAACTGTGTTCAACATATAAAACGAGTTTGTTCTGCAAAACCACGAGTCCTTCATGCAGCCACGCCCTATGAGCTTCATACAAGTCCTCGCACATGGACAGATTCCGGATTTCCGAATAGGGGGCACGCAAGGAGCGTCTGATGGCGGATGCCGTTCCGAGAAACGCCCTGTGAGCAGTTCCATCCTGCGGAAGGAAGGCACGCAGTCCTTTATCCTCTTCCAAATGGGCAGGCCATACAGCCTGCCCGGCGGATTCGCAGACAACCAGTTCCACATCAGAGGCAATATATCTTGCCTGAGGGTACTTTATGATGGCTTCGGCAAGAATGCGGCAGCGGTGCGGGAAAGAGCGGTCGTCACCGTCCATTCGCATAACCCATTCATGAGACGCCAGGGAATACACCTTTTCCAAATGGTCAGTGATACCCATGTTTTGCTCATTGCGGTTTAATTTGATGGAATGGGAGCCCCGGTACGCCTGCTCCATTTCCCTCATGATTTGGAAAGTTCCGTCGGAAGATGCATCATCTGAAAAAATATATTCCAGCTTTCCCGCGTAATCCTGATTCAAAACACTCTCAATCGCCCCCCGGATGCTACTTTCCTGATTAAATCCTGTTACAACAACAGTCAAGGCAGGCAATTCATGGAATGTATTTTGCATAAACACAGCATTCTTTTTTCATATCTACATTCCTCCTTGAAACAAAAACCATCAAACAACGGCGTCTCTGCATGCACATACCGGATAATGAATCCGGAGTCCAGCTACAATTCCAGAAGGGACCTGCGGATGCACGGCTGCATCCAGAAAACTCCGTGCAACAGAGAAAATGGAACGTCCCCCTTGTTTCATCAACACGCGCATCATGATCAAATCCTTCCACTTTTCCCAAGAGCGCATTCAAGGCTGTGCATTCTTTTCTCACTCCCCCCGCTTTTGTTTGAAAAATGCGCCTTGCCTTCCACTCAGCGCAGCTCGTGCAGCTTGTCCTTGGCGGCACGGCCGTAAGCCGTGTTCGGGTATCTCTTGACAGCCTCCTGCCAATATTTCACGGCCTGCTCCGGATTATTAAGCAGGGAGGAATAAATTCCCCCTATTTTATACAGGAAAAGGGCGCGGTCCTCCTTCCTCCATCTTCGGGATGCCAAGCCTTCCTGTAATAATTCAACGGATTCCGCATATCTGCGCATATCATTCAGCAGACCGGATTCCATCAGCCAGGGACGCACCATTCCGGGATTCTCCCTGCGGTTGCGTTCCAAAAGCTCCAGGGCGCCCGCCGCGTCTCCGGCTCCCAGCATGCGCCGGGCCGCGTCCACCAGCACTTCCTCGTCCGTGGTGATATTGGACGCATACAGGGTTTTCGTGACCAGGTCGCTCATGCCCGGAAGCAGGTATTTGACCACCAGCCATATTTCAAAGACAATGACCGGAATCAGTCCGCACAGGGCCTGGAGCGGACTCAGGGGAATGGCCCGCACCAGAAAGGCGAAGATCCCGAGAGGGAGCAGCAGCCACAACAGGCGTATGAAGGTATGGCGGGCAAGAATAAGAATCGTTTTCCACATGGCGGCATCTTTCATGAATCATACGTTATTCCCCGGACGGAGCCGGAAACGGCACATGCCGCCGAAGGTTTTTTTCCTCCCCGGACGGGGAGGAAAGACGCCCCCGGAGGCCGTTGTCAGAATCTGTACACGGCTTCCACGCCCACGCGGATGCGGAAGTCTTCAATGGTGCTCATGCCGGTATAGCGGCGGATATCGGAACGCGTGTTCCCCGCCCAGTCAAACTGGATGAAGGGAATGACGCGGAAGCCGTTCCGCGAATCCACGCCGGAAATGCGCACGGGAGCCGCCAGCTTGATGTTGAACTGGTCGAATCCGGCCACGCCGGCGCCCCAGTAGCTGGAGGAATAGCTGGTGCCCGCGCTCAGTTCCAAATCCACCTTTTCATGAATCAGGCCGCTCCAGCGCTTGCCCGCGTTCAAATCGATGCGCCAGCCCGTCATGCCGTAAAAACCGTACTGGACATCCAGAGCGCCGAAATAGCCGTGCCCCGGATCGTCGTACGCCAGCCCGGCGGTAAAGGATTGGGCCACGGAATGGGGGGCCTTGCCCGTGTATTTGCTCAGATAGCCGGGAAGACCGCCGTAATTGAATTCATAACCGCTCCGGAAAGTCAGGTTCGGGAACAATTCCTTCACGGCCTTCCAGTCCGCGTCAAAAGCGTTCTTGTCGCTCAGCAGACCGTCGCAGAAGGCCAGGTATTCCGCGCCGATTTCCTGCTTCCAGTCCTTGACGAGGTTCAAGTCCACTTCCCCGCCGAAGGTGAACACGCCGCTGCGGTTCAGCAGGGAGGAGGCTACCAGGTCCTTGTAGGCATAGCGGGAGTCGTAGCCAATTCTGGCCGCGCCGCTGATCGTATCGTTGTAGGCACTTGCCGGCCGGGGATCATATCCGTATCCGTCATAGGCGCCGGCGGAAACCGCGGCCAGGGCTCCGGCCGTCATGAACAGGGCTGTTGCTTTCATAGTAAACTTATCTTAACCATTCCACGCCGTCCAAAGCAAGCAGAATCCCGGACGCACGCGGAAAATGCGCCAGGGGCCGTTTCCACCGCCGGAGCATGGTGAAATAATGCAGGGGTTAGCCTTGGAGAACAAGCCCGTGACCTGTATGCTGGCGCCGTCATGGAATGGAATGCGGATTTTTATGAAGACAAGCACGGCTTTGTCGCGGACTACGGGAAAGACCTGCTCTCCCACGTTCCGGACAATCCGGGACAGGCCATTCTGGACCTGGGCTGCGGCACGGGCGCACTCACGCAGGAACTGCTGGCCAAATCCGCCCATGTCGTCGGGGCGGACGCTTCCCCGGACATGGTGCGCAAGGCGCGGATGCTTCACCCGGACATCGACTTCCGGGTGGTGGACGCCTGCCGGATGCCGTGGTCCAACCGATTCGACGTCGTTTTCTCCAATGCCGTTTTTCACTGGATTTCCGATCAAAAGGCCCTGCTGGAAAACATTTTCCGCGTGCTGAAGCCGCAAGGAAGGCTGGTCTGCGAATTCGGCGCCGTCCGCAACATACACCGCATCCAGCAAGCCTTTCAATTCAGCCTTTCCCGGCAGAAAAGGCATCATGAAAATCCCTTTTACTTCCCCACCGTGGAGGAATACCGGAAACTGGTGGAACAGGCCGGACTGCACCCGGAACTGGTCATGGATTACGACCGCCCCACGCCGCTGAAGGACGGGGAGAACGGCTTGCGCAACTGGGTGCGGCAGTTTTTTGCCTCCGACCTGTCCCCTCTGCCGGAAGCCGGCCGCATCCGGATTATTGAAGAGATAGAGTCCGCCCTCCGTAACGAGCTGTGGGACGGCGCCCAATGGGTGGCCGACTACCGGCGCATCCGGGTCATAGCCGTGAAATGACATTTTCCGCACCGCTTTTCCACGAAAGGAAGGTTTCTTTTCCGTGCAGAGCTGCCACGGAAGCACCGGATATCCGGTTAAAGGAGGTTTTCGCGGAGCCACGCCCGGGCTTTTCCTTCTTTTCCTTCTTTTCCTTCTTTTCCTTCCCGCATCCGGTCATTCCGCGTAAAAAGGGGAACTTCCGGAACTGCATGCGGGGTACGCGCATAATGCTTGAGAGTTCTCCGGTCATTTTGTACAACCCCCGGCAATGAGTACGTTCACTCCTTTTGAAGAAAAGATGGAGTCCGCGGGCATCTCCACCGCAGCCATCAAGGCATTTTCCCGCTGTTACGAAGCTCTCGTTTCCAACCATTCCGGCATGATCCCCGAAACGGACATCAGTCCGGCGGCCCAGGTGGCGGACTGGACGAACATCACGGATTCCACGGCACCGGCCGGGAAAGACCTGATTTCCCAGTGCGTCTGCATCAAGCTCAACGGCGGCCTGGGAACGAGCATGGGACTCCAGAAGGCCAAGAGCCTACTCAAGGTGAAGGGGGAGGACACTTTTCTCGATCTCATCGTCAGGCAGGTGAAACACCTGCGCACCGTATCCGGAACCCCGGTGCGCCTGCTGCTGATGAATTCCTTCTCCACCAGCGCGGACACGCTGGCCTATCTGGAAAAGTATGCGGCGGACGGTTTTGCCGACGCCCATCAGGTGGAACTGATGCAGAACCGCGTGCCAAAGATTTTGGCGGATACGCTGGAACCAGCCTCCTATCCGCAGCAGCCCGAACTTGAATGGTGCCCTCCCGGCCACGGGGACCTGTACCCGGCCCTGCTGGGTTCCGGCTGGCTGGACCGGCTTCTGGAAGACGGCGTCAAGTATGCCTTTATCTCCAATTCCGACAATCTGGGAGCCCAGCTTGACATGAATTTCCTGCGCTGGTTTGCGGAAAGCGGAGCCCCCTTCGTCATGGAAGTCACGCGCCGCACGGAGGCGGACAAGAAAGGAGGCCACCTGGCCGTCAGGAAGTCCGACGGTCACCTGATCCTGCGGGAGGTAGCCCAGTGCCCGGACGCGGACATCCCCGAATTCCAGAACATTTCCAAGCACCGTTATTTCAATACCAATACGCTCTGGATCCGCCTGGATTCCCTCAAGCAGATTCTGGACGCCAACGGAGGCGTGCTCCCCCTCCCCATGATCCGGAACAGCAAGACGGTGAACCCCAGGGACCCGGAGTCCGCCAAGGTGTTCCAGCTGGAAACGGCCATGGGCGCGGGCATCGAATGCTTCCCCGGCGCGCGCGCCGTCAATGTGCCGCGCTCCCGCTTTTTCCCCGTTAAAACCACCTCCGACCTGCTTTTGCTGCGTTCCGACGCGGTTTCCGTAGATGCAGACGGCAAGGTGGCCCTGGCTCCGGAACGGAACGGAACCGCCCCCATCGTGGATCTGGACCCCAGCCTGTACAAGCTGGTGGATTCCCTGGACAGCCTCGGCCTGCCTTCCCTGGTGGGGCTGGACAAGCTGACCCTGCGCGGCCGCTTCCATTTCCAGGACGGGGCCGTCCTTCAAGGCACCCTGCTGATGGAGAATAACACGGAGGAAACAAAGGAAATCCTTCCTGGCGTTTATGCCGGAGCCTGAACATACATCATCCGAAACACTTCCCAGTCCGGTGAAAACCGGCCTGGGGGTGGACGATATCCGCCACATTCCCGTGCAGGAGCGGGAATTGCGCTTTACGCGCAACCGGGCGGGAGCCCTGCTGACCGGATCGGCTTTCCTGCTGATTGCCATAGCAGGCTTTCTCCAGCTTGCGGGGCACGGCATCATCACGCCCTATCTTCCCGCCCCCTTGTGGGCCATGCAGGCCACGGCCCTGGTCCCGGCCGTCCTCTTCCTGTATCTGGGGCTCCGCTGCCTGAAGCATGCGGCCGTCATCGTCACGCCTCTGGGCGTGGAAATTCTCCCCTTTGTGCGTCCGCGCCACACCATGCGGTGGCACCTCTGGCAGCAGATATGCTCCGCAGAGCGGGACGGAACGCGGCTGACGCTCCGCCTGGCGGACGGAACAAACGCCGTCATCGGAATGGCTCCCCTGACGGCGTCCAGCCGGGACATGCTGGTCCATGCCGTTCAGGCGCGCCTCAACTCCCTGCATCACTCCGGTTATGGTAAGGCCTGAAAAACTCGCCGCCCTCAAGGAGCGCATGGAATCCCTGGGAATCCGGGAGCAGGACCTGGAGGAAAGTTTTGTTAGAGGCGCCGGGCGCGGCGGCCAGAAGGTGAACAAAACCAACAATTGCGTTTATCTGAAACATGTCCCGACGGGTATCGCCGTCAAGTGCCACGTGGACCGTTCCCGGGAGCTCAACCGCTTTCTGGCGCGCCGGGAACTGTGCGACACCGTGGAACGGCAGCAGACAGGCCGGTGCGCCGCAAAAGCCCGCGTTATCCAGCGCATGCGCAAACAGAAGGACAGGCGCAGAAGGCGTTCTTCGGCGCATTTCCGGCCGCCAGCGGAAGACATGTAAGCAATCCCCGTGGACGCGCCACTGCATGCATCCCTGCTCCATGGGCAATTTCCGGTAGTCCCCCGTTCAGCCGGACGGAACTGGTTTCTGTATTGACTTTCCGGTATGTCCTGATATTTTTAGTCCGAAATCAGACTATTTATTGCATGCACCTCGACCTCAAATCCACGATCAGGCGTTACTACCAAATCTGGCTTGAAACCAACAAGCTTTATTCCCAATGGGCCGAACAGCACGGAATCACGATCAACACGCTTCTGGTGCTGTACATGGTGCGGAATACCGAACGCTGCACCCAGACGGACCTATGCAGGATGCTCATGCTTCCCAAGCAGACGGTGAACAGCATCCTCAAAAACCTTGAAAGCCGTGGTTACGTTTCACAGCAGACGGACAGCGCCGACAGGCGCAGCAAGATCATCATTTTTTCCCCTGAAGGCAGGGATTACGCAGAACACGTCCTGGCCGAACTTTACGAGGCCGAATCGGAAGCGTTCAACGCCATGAGCCCCGAAGAGATCAACGGATTGATCAGCCACAGCGGCGCGTACCTCCGCCATTTCCGGAAAGCCGCTCATCAATAGGAGACCGCCATGCCGTATTTGTATTTGCTGCTGTCCATAGCGGGAGAACTGATAGGAACGCTCTGTCTGAAATACGCGGAAGGGTTCACCCGCCCGTGGCCGACGGCAGGGGCCATTGCCGCGTATGTCATCTGCTTCCTTTTCCTGTCCAAATCCCTCAGGGGCATTGAGCTGAGCGTCGCGTACGCTTCCTGGTCCGGCATCGGGATGGCGGCCGCCACCTGCCTGTCCGTCTTCCTGTTCAAGGAACATCTGAATGCCGCAGGTGTTTTTGCCATCGTCCTCATTGTAACGGGCACCGTGCTTCTGAATGTCTCCGGCACGACGCATTAGGGCGGAGATTTTGAGCCGTCAAGGTTCTGAGGAATTTTCCCCAGCCGGGACGGAGGAAGAGGCGCAGGACGGCTTCCCGGAAATGCGTTGAGGGAAATGTGGCAGACGCCGGGAATATCCCTATTGGCCGCCCTGCCGGCGCATTTCCTCCGTCAGAGTTTTATATTTCTTCTTGAGCAGGGCGAACACGTTCGGGGGAACGTAGCGGCTCACCTGGCTTTCCCAGCCTTCCGGCCCGATCAGGCCCTTGATCATGCTGGAGGACAATTCCGCCGTATCGCGCGGAGGCATCAGGAACACGGTGCAGACCTTGGGGGCCATGTCCGCATTGATATGGCGCATCACGCGTTCATATTCATAATCCTGCGTGGAACGGATGCCGCGCAGCATGAAGGAGGCTTCATGCTCCTTGGCAAAGTCCACCAGAAAGCGGTTGTGGAATTCGGCGATGCGGACCTCCGGCATGTCGGAAAGCGCCGTCCGGAGCATGTCCATGCGCTCTTCATGGGAAAACGTGTAATTCTTTTCCGGATTGTCGCCAATGGCCACAATCAGCTCATCAAACATCCGCGCCCCCTGCCTGATCATCCACAAGTGGCCATTGGTCAGGGGGTCGAAACTACCGGCGTACACGGCGATGCGCTTCATCCGTGCATGCTATACGCCCTCTTTTGGAAAATACAATCCTTTTTCATCATACCTTGTGACTACCACAGGGAACGGCACGGTCAAACCTCCGCCTTTCATCGGAATCCGTCTTGACAGTTTCACGGAAAGCTTTAAAGAGGAACCATTCCCCCTCTCCCGGCAACTCCCATGACAGACCAGCCCCCTCCCTTTCCGGAACGCCCGGCGTTTCCGCCAATGTCCGCAGACACGCCCGTCCGCCCTCCAGCCCCGCCACTTCCCCCTTCCTGGTGGAGGCACGGGAACATACCGCTCCTTGCCCTGGTATGCAGCGGTTTTGCCGCGGATTTCATGTTCGGCACCCTGCAAGGCCTGGGAATCGGCACGGCGCTGGGCATCCTGCTGTACACCGCGGCCTTCCTCATGCTACGGACGGATATCAGCCGCAAGGAACAGTGGTTCCTGGGCGTCATGGCCGTGCTGAATGCCACCGCCGCCGGCCTCAACCTTTCTCCGGATTCCGATTACAACCTGCTTGTCGCCATGTTCCTCCCCCTGGCCGTCATTTTCCTGCCGCAGAAGGAGGGAAACGGCTATGTTCCCGGCACAAGGTACACTTCCTGGCTGGAATACAAATTTTTCCGCATGAACCAGGCGCGGAAGGCGGCACAGGGTCTCAGGGGAAAACTTCCTCTTGCCGCCAGCATCGCCGTCGGCATCTTCCTGTTTCTGTTCTTTCTCTCCATTTTTGCGGACGGGAATCCGGTCGTCGCTTCCGTCAGGACCGCCATGAATGAACTGGCCGTGCGCTACCTGTCCTGGCTGCTTCCCAGCAGGGAGACGTTTGTCCACATGCTCCTGTGGGTACTGGGTTCCCTGTCCTTCGGCATTCTGACCATGCACCGCAAATGCACCCCCTTTGGCGGGGACCGGCCCCTCCGGCCGGAGAAGCCGTGGCTGCCCTCCCTTCCGGCCATTTCCCTGCTGTTCATCAACCTGGCATTCCTGGTCAACAACGGGACGGACATGGCCTTCCTGTGGAGCGGGACAGTGCCGGAAGGTATTTCCCAGACAGGCTACCTGCATGAAGGAGCGGATTCCCTCACCCTGGCGGCCATTCTCTCCGCCCTCATCCTGCTGGTCATGTTCCGGTCTTCCGGGTCCGTGCGGGCTTCAAAAACGGGGACCGTCCTGGGCTTCCTCCTGGCTGTCCAGACAGGGCTGATCGCCGCCAGCGTCGCGGTGAGGCTGTACAACCAGATAGAAGACTTCGGCTTTTCCCCCACGCGCGTTACCGCCGGAATTTACCTGCTTCTGGGGGCCTGCTTCCTGGGCCTCCTGTTCGTTTACATGGCCGGCAGCGGCAACTGGGAACGCTACGGGATGCGCTGCGGGGCATTGTCCCTCGTCTTCCTGTGCCTGGCGGGATTCCGCAGCCCCTCCCAGTTGAGCGGAGACCTCAACCTGATGACCATGGACAGCCATCCGAATTGGTATTTCAGCGACGGCGACCTGCTGCGCTTCGGCATCCGGGACAATTTCCCCTTTGCCGCAGCCGTTTACCAAAGGCTGGGAGGGGATACCGCAGCCGGGGCGAATTCCTACCGGATGATTGACGAAGCTATCTCCTGCCATCACATTTCCAACTGGAGGTCCCTCAATTTGCAGGGATGGCGCCAGAAATGCCAGGATGAGGCATTCAGCCGCCTTCCCGTTCCCACGGCGGAGGCCACTTACGGAACCAAGGCCTGGACCCCCTCCAGGCGTCCCACGGGAATGAGGCCGGAAGCCTGACGGAAAACCTCCCCGTTGCGCCCCGGCAAGATTTTCATCCCCCGGCTTGTCAAGAGGCCGTATTTTTTGCATCATTCTTTTCCGTTATGCAGAAACGACGCGTCGTTATCCTGGGCTCCACCGGTTCCATCGGAACCAGCGCCCTGAAAGTAGCCCGGGACATTCCGGACAGAATGGAAGTGGTGGGCCTGGCCGCCGGCAGCAATGCGGAGGCCCTCGCCCTCCAGGCACGGGAATTCGGCGTTCACAACGTCTGCATTTACGATCCGTCCAGGGCGGAGGAACTCTCCCGCGCCCTTCCCGATGTGCAGGTTGAAACGGGGGAGGAAGGCCTGTGCCGCCTGGCACGGCTTCCGGAGGCGGACATGGTGCTGATTTCCATCGTGGGCACGGCGGGGCTGCGCCCGGCGCTGGCCGCCATTGAGGCGGGGAAGGACCTGGCCATCGCCAGCAAGGAGATTCTGGTCATGGCCGGACAGATCGTGATGGAAAAAGCGAGGGAAGCCGGAGTGCGCGTACTGCCCGTGGACAGCGAACACAACGCCATTTTCCAATGCCTGAACGGCAACCATGGAGGACCGGAAGCCGTTTCCCGTCTGATCCTGACGGCCTCCGGAGGCCCCTTCCGCACCTGGAAGAAGGAAGACCTGGAACACGTCACTCTGGAACAGGCGCTCAAACACCCCACCTGGACCATGGGCCGGAAGATCACCATCGATTCCGCCACCCTGTTCAACAAGGGACTGGAAATGATCGAAGCCCGCTGGCTGTTCGACGTCCCCATGAACAAGGTGGACGTGATCGTGCACCCGCAAAGCATCGTGCATTCCATGGTGGAATACATGGACGGCACCGTGCTGGCCCAGATGAGCAGTTCGGACATGTGCTTCCCCATCCAGTACGCCGTCACCTGGCCCGACCGCGTTCCCAATTCCCTGAAACAGCTCAATTTCGCGGAGATCGGCCAACTGGTTTTCGAGGCCCCGCGGCCGGACGCCTTCCCCGCCCTGAACCTGGCGCGCAGGGCCGGAGAATGCTGCGGCACGATGCCCGCCGTGTACAATGCCGCCAATGAAGTGGCGGTGGACGCCTTCATCCGCGGCGATCTCCGCTTCACCGGCATCTGGAAGCTGGTGGAAGCCGTCATGAACGACCATGTGAACACGGACCCCCGCGGGAACCTGGACTCCATTCTGGAGGCGGACGCCTGGGCCAGGAGCCACGCCGCCGCACTAATACCTTCCATCCACTAATTTTTTCCTTCTCTCAATGACAGCCCGGAGTTCCTCCGGGGCCCCAGCTCCCGCGCCCCGGATCACCATTCTTGACATTCTCAGGGCGCTGGCCCTGCTGGGCATCGTCATCGTCCACGCGCATGACCATTTCAACCTGTACCTTCCCGTTCTCCCCGCTACGGGATGGCAGGCGGCGGCCAATGGAGCCGCGGACTGGCTCTACGAACACCTTTTCGTCAGCAAGTCGTTCCTTCTCTTTTCCTTCCTGTTCGGCCTCAGCTTCTTCATCCAGCTGGACAGGCAGGAGCAAAGAGGCGTGGATTTCCGGAAAAGATTCATGTGGAGGCTCGTTCTGCTGTTCCTGCTGGGCCTGGTCCACACCCTGTTTTATGACGGGGACATTCTCACCATCTTTGGAGTCCTTGGGTTCGCGCTGGTTCTGCTGTACAGGCGCAGCACTCCTTTTCTGGTCATTCTGTGCCTGCTGTGCCTGATGCAGCCCGTCAACGTCATGGATGCGCTGGCCCGGGCCGGAATGGCGGAGGGCTGGCCCCATTCCTCCGGCTGGTTCCTCCCGGATTCCCCGGCGGCGGGGCCTTCCCGGGAATTCCTGTACGCCGGCGGCTCCTGGGGGGAGGCGGCCTGGTGGAACCTCACCCGGGGGCAGCTCGGGAAATGGCAGTTTTTCCTGCTCAGCGGCCGTATCTGGCAGACGCTGGGGCTGTTTATCCTGGGCATGCTGGCAGGCAGATGGCGGCTGTTTGCAGACGCCGCCGGCAAGCGTGTCCTGTTCCTCCGGCTGCTGGGAGTTTCCCTCTTGTTGTTCCTGTCCCTGCTGGCCGTGCGGACGCTCCTTGTTCCGCTGACGTCCTCCCCCGCGGGTTCCGACCTCCGGCACCTTGTCCTTCAATGGGAAAACCTTTCCTATGTGACGGCTTTCGTTTCCGGAGCCGTCCTGCTGTTTTCCCGCCCCGGGCTTCCCCTGCCCTCCGCCCTGCTCAGCAGCACCGGAAAATGCACGCTGACCTGCTATGTGACGCAAACGCTGATATTCACGTTCCTGTTCTTCGGCTGGGGGCTGGGGCTGGCGCAGAGCATGGGGCCGTGGATATGCCTGTGTTCCGCCGTGGCGGTCTTCTGCCTTCAGGCATGGGTATGCCGCCAGTGGCTGAAGCACTTTCTGTACGGGCCGCTGGAATGGCTGTGGCGTACGGCCACCATGTGCCGGATGCAGCCTTTCCTCAAGAAGTGAGGCCCGCGCCCGTACAGGATTCTTTTCCGCAAGGCATGGAATCACGAAAAGCGATTTTCCTGCAGAACGGCCGCGGATTCACGCCACCCAGAGAGAATAGCACAGAACAAGCACAACATTGACCGCGGCGGCGATGAGGAAACGGCCAATTTTCAAATAGCCGATTTTTCCCAGCACGAGAGCCAACAGCAGAAAGGTGGAATACAAGGCAATCCACAGCAGGGCAAACGCCGCCAGGACCCTGCCGTTGCCTCCGCCGTCCAGGGTCACGCGCGAGCCGGACAGAATCAGGGGAAGAGCGGGCATGACCGCATAAACGGCATACACCCAATTCCGGACTGCCGGCCTGGAGGTAACTACCAGCGGGTCCCTGTCAAAAAGAACGTTGCCGGCCTTGATCGCGGTCACGGTCTCCCCGCGCAACGCAAAGGGCAAATAAAACGGCACCAGCATGGGCAGAAGGGCGGGCCAGCCATACACAATTGCCTCCAGGCCGATGATGAAGGCAAGGACCGAAACAAAAACCACCGGTGCCAGCGCGATCAACAGGAAAACAAGGCCCGTCTTGCGATCGGCCCTGTCCCCCATTTTCAGAAATGTCCATGAGATATAAGCCATAAGCACCAGTCAGGATGTTCTCCTTCCGACCTTATTACGATACAGGCTCCAAGCATGGATGGCAAGAGATTTGCAGACTTCACGGATTGGGAATCCGGAATATATTCTGAAAGAAGCTGCCGCTCTTTTTCTGGTTGGCTCCAACGGCATGTTTCGTTGAACCATCAAATCCGATTCGTTTTTTCAACAAGGAAGAAATATACTGCAAATAAATTGTTTCTGCCCTTCACCAAACCAGGAAAGGTCGAAAAATGGAGGAGAATTACCCTACCGCAGCGCTTCGAAAACCATTCGGTTCCGAAAGCCGAAAGTCTTCCGTTCCCAGTGAACTCCTTCAGATAAATAAAAAGGAATTTTATTCCAACTGCTTTTCTATCAAAATTGCATGTTGACTTCCGGATTCCCAATCCTTACTCTCCGCTAAGGATTTCAGGCTTGTACTGTTACCGCTTTTTCCAGCCAAAATAATATCTTCTCTTCCCAAATGGTTGTCTTGAACAGCAAATCTTGGATTTTCTTATCTATTCTTTATCTTGCGCTGCCCGTCATGATTTGGCTTTGTGGATGGGTTCAGCCTTCTTTCTCGCTACCTCTTCTGGCGGCTTTGACAACAGGTATTTTTCTTGTTTACCGCAAGCTTCCTTCAGAACAGGCTTCTCTTCCGCGTCTTCCTTTCATTGCATCTCTGGCAATTATTTTTTGCGCAACGGCCATCATCGGATTTACAGGACATTTTGAACAGAATGCGGATTTTTTCCTTAGAAATCCCATTTACAGTAATTTGGTGCGCTATGACTGGCCACTTGTTTTTCCGGACGGAAACCTGCTTGTCTATTACTTCGGGTTCTGGCTTCCTCCCGCCCTGGCGTCCAAATTCTTTCCCCTGGGATGGAGTCCGTACCTTTTATGGCTGTGGAGCCTGACCGGGATGGTGCTGTTTACAGGAACCATGTCCTTTTACTTTAAAAGCAGGATATGGATTTTCATCCTCGTACTTTTTTCCCTGGCACCTCTCAACGTAGTGATCAACAAGACGGGAATCGTCTATTTTTTGCTGGGAGTGAAAGGATTTGGACAAGACCTGCACTGGAACTGCTGCATGGCTCAACTGGTTTGCACATTCAACCACTTTATTCCCTGCCTTGTGTTTGGAGGGGTTTTTATCAACAGGATGCTGGATAAAGGCAGCCTGCTTTTCTTCAGCAGCCTTCTCCTGTTGTGCTCCCCATTCGGAGGGATCGCCTTCCTGCCCTACCTGGCGGCCGCCATTTATCCGGACAAAAGTTTCTTTTCCGACATGTTCCGTTCCTGGAACGCACGGTCCTTTTTCCTTACGGCGACTGCTTGCGGAATCGTTCTGGTGACGGCTTTATTCATGTCTGGAGCCAGTTCCATGAACGTCCTGCTGCTTTTCCGGAAAGAAACGGATGAGTCCATGATCCTTCTGGGCAGAACCATCATTTTCCTTGCTGCCAACCTGGTCATTCCCGCAATTCTTCTTTACCCCGTTTTCCGGAAATCCTCCATGTTCTGGATAACGATCTGCGGTTTTGCAGCCTGTACACTCATTTACGTGGGAGTTCGCTACAATGAGCTTGTTTTCAAAACATCAGGCGTTTTCTTTTTCTTCCTTGCCATTCTGTGTACACAGGCTTTTCCCATGCTGGGGAAAGTTCGGAAATTCCTCCTTGTTGCCTATATCGCCCTCTGCAGCATTTTTCCGATCAGGCTCTTCATGGATCATGCCAAGACATTTTCAGTCACCCCGGCAGGCATTCAGAAGAATATCCGCAATGAATGGAAAGGCTCCCTTTACCATCCTGAACACATTGCCTACTGGTCGATCGTGAAAAAGCCGACCCCGTTGGAACAGTTGCTGTTTTATTTCCGGGAAGGGGAAAGCGCCAAAGGAGTCATGGCATGGTGCCGCACAGGACGGAACATGAATACTCCGGTCCAACCTCCCGCAGAAGGAGGAAGCCATCTGGAAACGGCAGTTCCGCAAGACAAATAACGCCCCTGTTTGATATTGCTCCCCATGCCCCGGCACGCTATCCTTCTTGCATGGCATACCGAATTTGCAAATCGATCGAGCTGGAGAGCGGGCACCTTTTATCCAAGCATCCGGGCAACTGCAAATTCCCCCACGGCCATACCCGTTCCGTGGAGATGGTGTTCCGCGCGGATTCCCTGGACGCCAGCGACATGGTGCTGGATTTCAAGGCCGTCAAGCAGATGATGGGGGATTTCCTCCAGCAGTTCGACCATTCCCTGTGCATGAATACGGAAGATCCGAATTACGGGACCTTTCTAGCTGCGTACGGAGACCGCATTATTCCGTTTGACCGGGAAGACCCCACCAGCGAGGTGATGGCCCGCACCATTTTCGCCTACGCCCGGGAAGCCCTGGAAAAGGCCAAGAAAACTTTCACGGAATACCCCGTCAGGGATTGCGTCACGCTGGAACGCGTGCGCGTCTGGGAAACCAGCAGTTCCTGGGCGGAATACGGAGAATAGGGAAAGAACAAGGCATTCCGGCCCCGGCAGAATGACCGTTCCTCTGTTAAAACGGATTCAGCGTCATCATGTGCTTGTTCGTCCTGTGCCCGTAGGCGGTGGAGTACACATCCGCAATTTCCCGCGCCCATTCATCAATGGTATGGTGATGATGGGCGTATTTTCTAAAGTCTTTGGTGTCCACGCCCAGCAAGGAACTGTGGTCTTCCTCATAATCCGCGAATTCGGAGACCACCCGGCCCCGGTCGTCGCGCAGGCGGCCGGCCATGGCTATATGCCCTTTTTTGATGAAACGTTTTGCCAGTCCGCCGCCCTTGATGCCGCTTAACGCCGTTACGAAAATCCCGGCTTTGGCATTCGTCGGCGTGATGGAAGTGATCGCCAGCTCCAGAGTATATGCCCCTCTGGTTCCCAGCGGTACCATACGGAAATGAGGGGTTTTTTCCGCCGTTTTTTCAAGCTGGGAATTCACGCTTTTCCGGAAGTATTCCGCCAGGTCACGCAAGGCCGCCTGACCTTCCGGGGTGTCCGGGCGCACGTCCATGTGCCCCGTGTCGACGGAAGCTACGGCCAGCAGGTTTTCCTTGCCATGCTCACCCTTTACCCGTTCATTCCAGGCTTTTTCATCGGGGGCGTTCCAGTACGCATCAAAGGGGATGTGGGAATCCCCGTTTTTGACGTGATGGGTTACAAATCCCGTCTGAGGCACCTTCTTGAAGTTGCTGGAACAGGAGACCGCCGTCATGCAGACAAGCAGCATGAGCATCATCACGGAAAGCAGGGACAGGGAACGGCGCATCTTCATCATCAGTCGTCAATTTGATCCTTTCATACCCGACACACTCTTTCCTGTCAATAAAACCCGGCTTATGCCGGGCATTCGATCCGGAAACGCCCCTTTCCCCCCATCCTCCCGGAATGGAAGCAGCATTCCCGGAGAAACCGGGAACGGCGCTCCTCAGCCATGTTTGCGCCGATCCCGCCGTCCGTTAGGAGAAAGGCTACCCGTCCTCCTCGTCCATGGGGCGGTATTTCACGGCCAGCTTTTCCAGGAGTTTCAGGGCCAGGGCTGCGCGGCTGCGGAAGGATTGGTAATCCCTGGGGTCGCAGTCGCTCCAGGCCCGTTCCGCCAGAGCCAGGGCACGGGGCCACGCCATGTATTCCACCAGTCCCATGTCGTAAAGGTATTCCGTCCAGATATTGGCCTGGAGTCCGCGGACTTTCCGGGCTTCCTCCGGGGCCAGTTCCGGCAGTTCGTAGCCGTAAACCTGCCTGAGGGGTATGAGGCCGCCAATGGCCTTCGGTTCCGCGGCGGAGGCGGACTGGTAGTAGTCAAAATAGAAATGGGAGGAAGGGGAGAGGATGACGGAGTGGCCCTTCCTGGCCGCTGCCGCAGCGACGTCATTGCCTCGCCACGCCATTACAAAGATGTGTTTGTCGGCTTCCAGTTCCCCGCCCTCGTCCCAGACGATGGCGTCATAGCCTCCCTGCCGCACATAGGACGCGACCTGTTGGAGAAAGTCCCTGCCGAGGGCTTTCAGGCTGTTTTCATTCAATTCCTTCAAACGGCTCTGGCAGTACTTGCAGTTCCTCCATGATTCCGTGGACACTTCATCATGCCCCAGATGGATGGGGGAACCGGGCGGAAAGATGGTCTTCAGTTCATCCACCACGTCTTTCACGAACCGGAGGGTTTCCGGCCGCCCCATGCAAACGGTATCCCGACCCTTCTTGCCTTCCACGGGAAAGTTGACTCCGTCGCAGACCAGTTCTCCGTAAGCGTGCATGGCGGCATACGCATGGCCGGGCAGCTCTATTTCCGGAACGACGGTCACCCGACGGCTCCGGGCATACGCGATGATTTCCTTCATCTGCTCCTGCGTGTAGAATCCGCCGTATGTCGCTTCCGGATCGTTTTCCTGAATGGCCAGCTTTACTTCCTGCCAGTTCCATTCCCCGCTGGCCAGCGGCACGCGCCAGGCGCTCATGGCCGTCAGGAGCGGGTATTTTTTGATTTCCAGCCGCCAGCCGGGACCGTCCGTGAGGTGCAGGTGCAGCCGGTTGAGCTTGAAGAGGGACATGGTGTCAATCATGCGCTTGACTTCCGCCATCGTGAAGAAATGGCGGGAGACGTCCAGCATGATGCCCCGCCATTCGAACCGCGGAACGTCTCTGATGGAGAATGCGGGTACGAAAAATCCGCCTTCCGTCCGGTTGGCGTTCAGTATTTGCACCGCACTCTGCCACGCGTAGAAGAGCCCCTGCGGAGCCGCCGCGCGCAGATGCAGGACGCCTCTTCCCCCCTTCCGGCTTTCCAGGCGCATTTCATAGCCCTCTCCCGTTTCCGCGGACTCGCCTTCCAGGGAACACAGCACGTCCGCGGATTCCCTGTCCCCGGTCATGGAGAGTCCCGTGACAATGCCCTGGGCATTCAGAACGTTCAGCAGGGCTTCCACCTTTCCGGCGTCCCTGCCGGGGGCATAAACGGCCAGGCGCAGAGGCAGGCGCACGGGAACGGAGGCGTCGGACCTGCATTCGGACGGCGCGGGAAGCAAAACGTCTTCCGCAGGGACGGGAGCCCCTCCCGCCGCCGTCAGGCATGCAGCCAGAGCCACAATGGCGCTCATCCGGTGAAAACGTTCCCTGGTCAGCCTCATTCCGGATTTACGTGTCCAGAGGGAGAGCCCTTTCACCCAGGGAAAACAAAAAAGGCGCGGCATGATGCACGCGCCTTTTTCAAAACGGTTATTTGCGGCCGCCGAACAGGCCTCCCAGACCTCCGCCGAGGCCTCCGAGGCCTTTCAAGGCGCCCAGGCCTCCTCCCATTCCGGGAAGGCTTGGCATCTTGCCGCCTTTCATGGCCCCCATCTGCTTCATCATGGCGCCCATTTTGCCCTTGCCGGACATCATCTTGCGCATTTCCGAAAAGTTCTTGATGAGCTTGTTCACCTCCATCAGGGAACGTCCGGAGCCGGCGGCGATGCGCCGGCGGCGGGACGGGTTCAGCAGGTTGGGGTTGCTGCGCTCCCTGGCCGTCATGGAAAGGACGATGGCTTCCATGTGCTTCATCCTTTTGGGATCAAGCGCGCCGTCCGGGAGCTGCTTTTTGATTTTTCCGAAGCCAGGCAGAAGTCCCAGCAGCCCTTCCAGGGGTCCCAGGTTCTGCATCATTTTCATCTGGTCCAGAAAGTCGTTGAAGTCGAATTTGCCGGACATCATGCGGCTCATGGATTTGGCCGCCTGTTCCTCGTCAATGCGGGCGGCGGCATGCTCCACCAGGCCCACGATGTCCCCCATGCCCAGAATACGGTCCGCCATGCGTCCGGGGACGAAGGGGCCGAACTGGTCCAGTTTTTCCCCTTCCCCGGAGAATTTGATGGGCTTGCCCGTCACGGAACGCATGGAGAGGGCCGCGCCGCCGCGGGCGTCGCCGTCCAGCTTGGTCAGGACGATGCCCGTCACGTTGACGGCCCGGTCAAAGGTCTGGGCCACGCCAACGGCCTGCTGCCCCGTGGCGGCATCCACCACCAGCAGGGTTTCACGGGGAGAGAGGAAGGAGTGCAGATGGCGCAGTTCGTCGATCAGCGCCTCGTCCACTTCCTGGCGGCCCGCCGTGTCAAAGATCATGACGGTTCCGTTCTGGGTTTTGGCCCATTCCAGGGCTTCCCGGGCCACGGCCACTACGTCCCGGCTGCCGGGCGCGGGCTTGTACACGGGCACCTGGATCTGTTCCGCCAGGGTAGCCAGCTGGTCAACGGCGGCGGGGCGCACCAGGTCGCAGGCCACCAGCAGCGGGCGGCGCCCTTCGTTTTTCAGGCGCAGGGCCAGCTTCGCGCTGGTGGTGGTCTTCCCGGCGCCGTTCAGGCCCACCACCATGATTCTGGCAGGGTCCGTCAGATCCAGGCCCACGGCATCGCCGCCCAGCAGGGAGGCGATTTCATCACGGAAGATTTTGACGATCTGTTCCCCGGGCTTGATGGATTTGAGCACTTCCTGCCCCATGGCGCGCTCCTTGACGCGGACAATGAAGTCCCTGGCCACGCCGAACTCCACGTCGGCTTCCAGCAGGGCCAGCCGGATGTCGCGCATGGCGTCCGCAATGTTCTTTTCAGAAATCTTTCCCAGGCCCCTCAGCCTCCGAAACGTGTTGTCCAGTTTATCTGCTAAAAGTGAAAACATAATCGTGCGGTGTGCCAGACTGTGCCACAATTCCCCGCCTCCGTCAACAGGCGCGGCCTGCATCAGGACATGATGCTTGACTTGCCGGGGCTTCCGTCCCATCTTTTCCCGCATGGCACCCGTTGACCTGAAAGAGGAAATCCTGCGCCTGAAGAAAGAGCGCAACGCCATCATCCTGGCCCACAGCTACCAGACGGCGGATATCCAGGATATTGCGGATTTTGTGGGGGATTCCCTGGGACTGGCCTACAAGGCGCAGAGCACGGACTGCCGCGTGATCGCCTTCTGCGGCGTCCACTTCATGGCGGAAACCGCCAAGATTCTCAATCCGGACAAAACGGTCGTCCTGCCGGACGCCGACGCCGGGTGCTCCCTGGAGGCCTCCTGCGACGCCGGGGACCTGGCAGCCTTCCTGAAGGAGAACGCCCACAGGAATTATTATGTCGTGGCGTACGTCAACTGCTCCATAGGCGTGAAGGCCCTGGCGGACGTCATCGTCACTTCCGGGAATGCCGTGAAGATCGTTTCCCAGGCTCCGGCGGACCGTCCCATCCTGTTCGTGCCCGACCAGAATCTGGGCGCGTGGGTAGGCCGCCAGCTCGACCGCCCCATGGAGCTGTGGAACGGTTCCTGCCACGTTCACATGGAATTCACGCGGGACCAGATCCAGGCCCTGAAGGACCGGCACCCCGGCGCCCTGGTAGTGGCCCATCCGGAGTGCACGGAGGCCGTGCGCCTGCTGGCGGACCATATCTGCTCCACGGAAAAGATGATTCCCTTCTGCACGGAGAGCCCCGCCTCCTCCTTCATCATCGTGACGGAATCCGGCATTCTGCACCGCCTGCGCAAGCTGGTGCCGGGCAAGGAGTTCATCCCGGCACCCACGGAACAGTGCTCCTGCAGCACCTGCCCGTACATGAAGATGAATACGCTGGAAAAACTGTACCATGCCCTGCGTGACCTCACCCCCGCCGTGGAATTGCCGGAAGACCTGCGCAAACGGGCGGAGGCCCCCCTGCTCCGCATGCTGGAACAGTCCAAATCCTGACCGCCGTTCCCGGACATGATACGCCTTTCCGACCACATTGCCGCAGCCGGAGGCTGGCTTTCCCTGGAAGCCTTCATGCAACTGGCCCTGCACCATCCGGAGGAAGGCTATTATTCCACCACCATTGAAAACATCGGGATGCGCGGGGATTTTTCCACCACGCCCACTCTTTCCCCCATTCTGGCCAAAGCTATCATCGCCCGCTGGAAGGAGGCGTGCGCCCGCTGCGGCACGCGCCTGCCCCTGCTGGAGATAGGAGCCGGTTCCGGCGCCCTGGCCGTCAAGATCATGGACCAGCTGGGCTTCTGGAACCGGCTGAACACGGATTACGTGATTGTGGAGGCGTCCCCCCGGCTCCGGGAGTTCCAGCACCTTTTGCTGGGCAGCCAGGCAAAAATCTATTCCGGCATGGAAAAAGCCCTGAAGCATTGCGGCGGAAAGGCCTTTATTTTTTCCAATGAACTGGTGGACGCCTTTCCCGCGCGGGTGTTCGAATACACGGAACAGGGCTGGCAGGAAGTCGGCCTGACCGTGAAGGACGGCGCCATCCGGGAGGAACTGCGCCCCGTTCTTCAGAAGCCGCTGTTTTCCCACATGCTGGAGTACGATTCCCAGCCGGGCCAGCGTATTGAAATCCATGATTCCTACGCCAAGTGGTTCACCGCATGGCTTCCCCTGTGGAGTACGGGCTCCATGACGGTCATCGATTACGGCGCGGAGATGGAATACCTGTACCATCGCCGCCCGAAGGGTTCCCTGCGCGGCTACAAGAGCCACCAAGTACTGAGCGGGGAGGAGCTGTACCGCTACCCCGGCATGACGGACATCACCTGCGACGTCAATTTCACGGACCTTCTGGAACTTTCCCGCAACTGCATCGGGGACCGGGTCACCCTGACCGCCCAGCGGGACTACCTGCTTCCCTACGCGGAAAACACGCCGCAGGACGCCTTCCTGACGGACGAATACGGCGCGGGCAGTCATTTCCAGGTGCTGATTCACGAACGTTTGCAACCATGAACTCTATTTCTCATGACCATTCTGAATTTGCTGCTGGACCTTATTGATTCCCTGTCCCTGCTTTCCAGCCTCAATCCCTGCGCCCGCTATCCGGGAGAGTTTCTTTACTGGCGTCTTGGGGGCATCATCCTGCTGGCTTTCGTGCCGGGCGTATGGCTCTTCAGCGGCATGCTGGGGGACACGGCGTGCGTGGCGGCAAGCATTATCTCAGGGCTCTGGCTGATTGTTCATCTGGCCATCCGTTCCAGCCTTGCCTCCCACTACGAGAGAGGACAATCCAACAAGAATTATTGAGTATCAATACTCGAATTGCCCGTGTCATAATTTCTTCAACTTTTTTGAACGTCAAACCGTCATGCGGACTCTAACCTCCATCAGCAACAAACCGGACGGCGGGAGGTAGAGAGACCGCCGTTCATAATGGGGAGTTCTGAGTTTCATAGGTAATATAGTTGGATAAAAACCCGCACGGGGGCAACCCTGTGCGGGTTTATTCATCCCGCCCCGAATGGTTTGAAAGACCAGGCGGAACGGGGCCGTAGAAAAACATGATTGAACCAAATTAAGGCTTGAGAGTTGAAGGCAGGTCGCTAATCTGGCTTCAGCAAGATTTATCTATCATCATGGTCACCACAAACGAACCGAATATTTACGAAACAGGAGTATTGGACCCCAATGCGGAAGGCAATTTCGTCTACACCACGCTGGATGCCGCCATCAACTGGATTCGTAAAAATTCCCTCTGGCCCATGCCGATGGGGCTTTCCTGCTGCGCCATCGAGTTCATGGCCGTGGCCTGCTCCCGGTACGACCTTTCCCGTTTCGGCTCCGAAGTGACGCGCTTCTCCCCGCGCCAGGCGGACGTGATGATCGTGGCCGGCACCGTGACCTACAAGATGGCCCTGGCCGTGCGCCGCATCTGGGACCAGATGCCGGAGCCCAAATGGTGCATTGCGATGGGCGCCTGCGCTTCCACCGGCGGCATGTTCCGCTCCTATTCCGTGCTGCAGGGCGTGGACAAGATTCTACCCGTGGACGTTTACATTTCCGGGTGCCCTCCCCGGCCGGAAGCCATTCTAGAAAGCCTGCTCACCCTCCGCAAGAAGCTGGACACCCAGCATCCCGCCCGCACCTTCTTCAAGAAGGATGAACCCAGGGAAGCCAACTCCCCCATGCCGATTTCCACGGAAATGCCCATCGAATAATCCTTCCCTCCTCCACCTTTTACCTCCTTTTCTCCATGCCTTCTTCAGAATCACAGATCAAGACCGCCGCAGACAGCGTCCTGAACCGCTTCGGCAGGGACGTCATCACGGACCGTTATGAATTCCGCGGAGACACCACGCTGACCGTGGCCCGCAATTCCGTGGCGGAAGTCGTCCGCTGGCTGCGGGATTCCGCCGGGTTCGACATGCTGGTGAACCTCTGCTCCGTGGACAACATGGGCGAGAGCCCCCGCTTTGAAGTTATCTACACGCTGACCCAGGCGGAAACGGGCGTGAACCTGAGCCTCAAGACGAAGGTGGACGACGGCGAGGAAGTGCCCAGCGTCGCCGGGATTTTCCAGGGCGCCAACTGGCACGAACGCGAAGTGTGGGACCTGATGGGCATTAAATTCTCCGGCCATCCGGACATGCGCCGCATCCTGATGTGGGAGGGTTATCCCTATTTTCCGCTCCGGAAGGATTTCCCCGTCCAGGGCCTGCCCACGGAAGTGCCGGGAGTCGCGTTTACGGAAGCAGCCCCCACCCAGGGAGCGCCGTTCGCCACGGAACAGGGCGCCTGCCCCAGTACATGCCGCGAACCCAGATCACACAAGTTTTAGCCCCGTTTTCCGCCCTGCGAGCCAGGGCCCGCCCCATGATCCGTTTCGCCTCCATCCTGTCAGTATGCTTCATCAGCCTGCTCGGCAGCTGCCAGAACGCCAATCCGGCAGAGCAGGAATGGAAGGATCAGTTGTATAAAAATCTGGCCCTCGTCGGGGCCAGGAACTGGATTGTCATTGCGGAGGCCTCTTTCCCGGCTTATACGGGCTCCGGCATCAAGACCATGGTTTCCGACAAGAAGTCCGACGAAGTTCTTCTTGAGGTTCTGGACATTCTGGAAGAGGAGGCCCACGTGCTGCCCCGCATCATGATCAGCTCCGAGCTGCGCAGCGTCACGGAGGACTACGCCCCCGGCATCAAGCGCTACCGCAACAATATCAACAAGATGCTTCCCGGACGCCAGCATTTTGAACTGATGAGCCGCACGATCAATTCCCTGATCGAGGACGCTTCCAAGCAGTTTAATGTATTGGTCATCAAGACCAAAACGGCACTTCCCTATTCCAACATTTACATTGAACTGGATTCCGGCTACTGGAATTCGGAGTCGGAAACGGCCCTGCGCAAAAAGCTGGAGGCCAGGGACGCCGCCAACCGCCGCCAGGCCGGGGACACCGTTCTGGACGTTCCGCTTGCACCTGTCCCGGTCCCCAATCCCGCAACCGCCCCGGTTCAGCCCAATTCCGCAGCCCCGCCGCCGGCCGTTCCCGCCGCATCTCCTGCGGACAAGCTCCCCGTGCTCCCCAAAGACGGCGGACAACCGGCCCCTGCCGCGCCTCCGGCCGGAGACAAGGCGCCCGGTATCGCCCCGCCGCCCATCAAGGACCCGCTGGGCGGCAAGTCAGCCATCGCCAGATTTTCATGAACCGACATATCGACAAGGCTACCGAGGAACGCCTCCGCATTGAAGCATGGGTGGGCGACGCCATTCTGGCGCTCTACGTAAGGGAGTGGATTCTGGCGGAGGAAGGAGCCATCAACGGCAAGCTCTTCGTGGAATTCACCAGCAATGATTTCTTGCGCCGCACGGGCAACGCCACGGGTGTGGAAGCGGAAATAGGCCGCATGTTCAAGGCGGAGGGGCTGGAAGCCGCCTACGCCTGGATTGAACAGAATTTGAGACCCCGCATGGAGGAGCGCTGGCATACCCTGCGCCGGAAAGCTCTCAGGTAATCCCGCCGCCATGCCCGCTACCGGAACACCCATGCCCTGGGAGCAAAACGCCGGACCGTGCGTGATGGCGCCTCCGCACCTGTCGGAATGGGCGCGCCGCGCCGCCGCTTTCCTGGAGCGGCAAGGCATGGAAGACCTGATCGCCTTCGCCACGTCCGGTTCCTCCGGCTCTCCGCCCAAGGCCGTTTTGTTTACCCGGCAGGCGCTGGACATCTGTGCCCGCGGCGCTCTGGAGCACCTGCATGCGGAACGCGGAGACTGGTGCTGTCCCCTGCCCGTCTGGCACGTGGGGGGCGCCATGATTTACCTGCGCGCCGGGCTTGCCGGCACGGCCGTGCATGCCCTGGAGGGCAAGTGGAATCCGCGTGCCTACGCGGACCTGATGAAAACTTCCGGAGCGCGGTGGTCCTCACTCGTGCCCACGCAGGTCGTTGACCTGGTGAACGGGGAAATACAGGCTCCCCCCGGCGTCCGGTGCATCATCGTGGGCGGCGGCGCGCTGGATATGGAGACGGGCAGGCGCGCCCGCGCGCTCGGCTGGCCCGTGGTTCAGAGCTACGGCATGACGGAGTCCGGCTCCCAACTGGCTACCGCCCTTCCGGATGAACCCTACCATACGGACCGGCTTTCCATTCTCCCGCACTGGGAGTTGGCGGCGGATTCCCTGGGCCGTGCGCGCTTCCAGGGGGAAGGCAAGCTGTGCGGACGCCTGCTGACGCAGGACAACGGCGAATTCCTGCTGGAACACGTGCCGTCCCGCGACTGGTGGACTACCTGCGACCTGGTGCGCCTGGAAGGACGCTTCCTGACGTTCCTGCGCCGGGCCGACAGGCTCGTCAAAATCCTGGGGGAACTGGTTGATCCGGATGCGGTCCAGGAGGCCCTGCAGCGCCGCGCGCCCGGCGCCGTGGTGGAAGCCGCGGCCCACCCGCGCGCAGGCGCGGAACTGGTAGCCTGCGGTCCTTCCGCTGCACGTCTGAAAGAAGCTTCCCGCGAATGGAATGAAACGGCGCCCGGTCCGCAGCGCATAGGCTCCATCATGGAAACGCCCATACCCCTGACAATCATGGGAAAACTGGACCGCGCCGCGCTGCGCGCCATGATGCGGGAACATCCTGAGAAACGGGAGCGGGTGGATTTTCCCCGGTAGGAACGCATCCGTTCCGCGGCTTTTCATTTCCCCCTCCGGAGTGCCGGCAGAGGCATATCCGCCACTCCCGGAAAAAGAACGTGACATAATAAATATTTAAACATCAGGGCACGTGAAAAACGCTTGTAGGGCATAGGTTTTTCCTGTTAGAAAAGAACTAATCCATGCGTGCCCGTCTTTTGCTTATTCCTTTTATTTTTTCCGCCCTGACCAACGCCCAGGACGTTCCCGCGGCATCAATGGAGACGGCGTCCGGAAAACCCGGACAGGTTCAGTCCCCGCATCTGGACCAACTGCCCATGGACGGAGGGTGGACTTACGGAGAACTTCTCGACAAGGCCCTGATGGGCGATTTCCGCGCCAATATGCTGGCTGGGGAGTACTGGATGGGGTTTTATTACTTGAACCGGGGCGACCTGCCCCTGGCCTGCCTGGAGCACATGCAGAGCTTTTTCCAGAAAGCGGCGGAGAAGTCCGGGCATCCGGCTCCGCGGCTGATGATGACGGACCCCTACGGGATTTTCGGGATTTTCAAAACCGCCCCCATGCGGCCGGAGCATGCGGAATGGCTCGCCGACTGCCGCAAGCTGGCGGAACAGGGGGACATGGATGCCGTGACGGCCCTGTACACGGTTACGGACCTTCCCGCGGAAGATTTGAAGCGTTATCTCGCGCCGCTGGAAAAGAAGGCGGCCAAGGGGGACCAGGACGCCCTGGCCCAGCTTGCCTTCATCAAAACGGACTGGCTGAAGGAAGACCCGGCCGCCACTCTTGCCACCCTGCAGAAGCACGGCAGAAATGCCAAACCGGTCCTGCTGGCGCGGATGGGGCAGCTGGCCTTTTCCCTGAGCAATTCCGTTCCCCAAAACGATCCGCGCCGGAAGGAATGGCAGGATTTGGCCGTTCAAACACTTTCCCGGGCTGCGGAACAGGGCCATGCCACGGCCATGCGTACCCTCGCGGCCATGCCGGAAGGAACCGATGCGGAAAAAAACAGGGGATTTCTGAAAAGCCTGTGTGCCCGGGGAGACCTGGAATGCCTGCTGGCCGGACTTTCCGGCTACATGAAGGAAAAGCCCGGTTCCGTGGACGGAAAGATGCTTCAGGACATGTTCGACAAAGCCCGGAAACTGGGCAGCAACAATGCCTGCGCGTGGTATTCCCAGCTTCTGTCCGAGGCCAAGCCTCCGCAGGAACAGGAAGTGCAGAAAGCGGCCCGGGCCCTGCTGGCGCTTCATGACGAACGGGCCATGCCCTTCCTGAAAGAACCGCTCGCGCTTCCGCAGAAAAAACTCAACCATCTTCCCCCCTACGCCAAAACTCACAAGGAACTGGAACTGGCCTCCCAGATGGGGGACGTGGATTCCTGCGTCCAGCTCGGCGAGCTGTGGAAGGAGGAATTGGCCAATACGATGGATTCCGTGGGAAAGGCCCATGAAGCGCAGGAGAATATGCGCACGTGGTATAAGATGGCGGCGGAGGAAGGCCACCCCCTTGCCAAATTGCGCCTGGCCCAGATGGAAGACCCCGACCTGCTGGAGAAACCGGCTTCGGAGCCGGGGGCAACCCTGCTGAACGACTGCCTGGCTAAAGCCGCCACCGGAGATTTCATTACGCTGAAAGGAATTGCGGAATACGTCACGCCGGAACAGTGGGAAACCCTGATAACCCCCCTCCGCAGCAAGGCACGGGAAGGAGACTCCCTCAGTCAGGCCAACCTGGCCTACCTGATGCTGTTCAGCTACAGGAGCGAGGAGTCCGGTTATCCGGAAGCCCTTGCCTGGGCTCGGCTTTCCGCCGGACAGAGCGATCCCTGCGGCATGTACGTTCTGGGCCGCGCGCTGATTTATGAGTTCGGACTGGAAAAACGCATGGCGGAAGGAGATTCCTGGATGTTCCGCGCGGCCCTGAAAGGCCATGTGGACGCGGCGGACATATGGAGCTCCAACAACGAGAACCTTCAGCCCTACAGCGCCATGATGCATGGTCTTGCTTCCCGCGGGCACATCCCTTCCCTGCTTTTCCTGGCAAACCAAGCGGCCTATCCCCAGAATGCGGCGGAACAGACAGCCGGAGAGGAAAGGAAGGATGCCTCCCGCACGGACAAGACGGCCACGGGAGGGGAGGACACCGATCCCGGCGCCGTTCCCCCGTGGATGACCGAAAGCGGCAGGGAGCGCAGCGCTCCGGAGCCCGCTACCGTCAATCCAGAAGCCGTGAAGTTCTGGGAACAGGCGGCGGAACTGGGAAGCCTGACCGCCCTGGACGAATTGGCCGCCTATTACGAAACCGTGGCCCGCAACGTGCAGGACCCGGCCGAACGCCAGCAGCTTCAGGCCTCCGCCATGACCGCTTCCACCGCACTGGTGAGGAAGAACGACGTGCGCGGATTCAAGCGCATGGCCCGTTATTACGAGCAGGGAATCGGCGTGCAACCGAACAAGGAGCTGTACAGGGATTATGTGCTGAAAGCCGCGGAAACGAACGATCCGGAAGCCCTGGTGGAAAAGGCCAGGCTGCTGATCAAGGGAGAAGGGATGGAACCGGACCCGAAAGCCGCCCTGGAGATTCTGACCAAGCTGGAACCGAACCAGGTGCGTCCCGTTCCCGGATTGTACTTCCTGCTGGGCTATCTGCATGAAGAAGGACTGGGCACGCAGAGGGATACCGCCCTGGCGTACCAGTTCTACATGAAGGGAGCGGAACAGGAAGACGACAAGGCCATGAACAATCTCGGCTCCATGTATGAAGGAGGAAACGGAGTGGCTAAGAACCTGGAGGAAGCCAAAAAATGGTACGAACAGGCGGCCGCCCTGGGCAATGAAGACGCCCGGGCCAATATGGAACGGGTCAAGGAGAAGATGAAGAAGGCGATTAAGTAATCTCCGCTTTCGGGAATGCCCCTCAACGTGGAGAACGGTTATTTTCCATTCCTGTCCGCGCACGGAAACGGAAAACTCCGCCTTTCATGCTGAAAGCCTGCCGACGGCTCCCTGTCCGGCAGTGCATGGCGCCGTCCCATTTTTCTTTCCTCGCAGGGTCCGCATTCCTTCGGGCACGAAAACCCGGAGCTTCCGTTCCCCGGAAGGAGTTTGAAGAAATTTTGGTGAAATCCGGCAGAGGATTATTCCCTGGTCACTTTCAGGCGCAGAAAGCGGCGTTCCCCAGCAGCACCGACCGCTTCCGGGTCCACAAATTGCGCCGCGGTCTTTCCCGCCGTTTCCGCTTCACCCAGCAGCGTCCAGGTTTTCAGATCCGTGGACGCCTCCACCTCATGCTTCACGTCCGTTGCATCCGGATTGACGGGCCACGACAGGACCAGGTGCATTTTTCCATCCTCCCCTTCCCTTGCCGTCACGCTGGTGACGCTTCCGCAGGGCCGGAGAGGATCAAGCCCCGTAGCGTATTTCATCAGGTTGACGATACCGTCGCCGGAGGGTGCGGCCTCCGGGGCCGTCTGGTCCCCCGCCGTGCCGGAGGGGAATTTGTCCTGTACCCATTTGTCATATCCTGCCGTTTCAGGTACTTCCTGCGTGACGCTGACGGAGCATTCCTGGCCGTCGGACGCCCGGAACACAACCGTTCCGGTACGGGGCCTTCCGGATTTGTTTTCTCCGGCCGTCAGAACCACCGTCGTCCGGCCGATGCCGGAATCCGCGGAAACGGATAACCATTCCGGACGGACGGTCACCATCCATCCCAGATTTTCCTCTTCCATCTGCACTTCCACGTCCGTCGTGCCGCCTTCCGCCGGCAGGACGGCCCCCACGCGGGAGAGGGAGAAAGGAGAGAGCGTGTCGGGAAACGATGTGGAAGAGACATATCGATTGGCGGCGCGCAGCAGGGAACGGCGGTCAAAGTAGTTGTTCTGACCGGCGGAGTCCGCCAAGTCCAGACCCAAGTCCCAGTACATGAATCCGGCCAGTTTCTGGTCGCTGATGTACTTGGCCTTTTTCTTGATCGTCGTTACGCCGTTGTAATGGAGGGTTCGAGTTCCGTCGGAGTAGGTATAAACCGCCGTGTCGTTGTCCGGGTTGTCCACTTCCGGGCAATTGGCGGCTATGTCCCTGTATCCCTTGATATAGGTGCCGGGATTGGAGCCTCCGGGCGTTCCCTGGAAGGGCGCGCTCAGAATGATCTTGTTGTCCGGGAATCCCTGCTTCCGGAAATTGCCGCATGCCGTGACCATGCTGTTGTACGTGTTCACGTCAATGGACGGCCCGTAGTTCTGGAAAGTGAAATAGTCCACATACTGCATGTAGGCCGCCGGAAATTTGTAGGAAACCGTATGGAGGGAGATGGAGAAGAACATGTCCGGGCAGGCGGTGCGGATGGCCTGGGCCAGCATGCCGTACTGGTTCCACTGGGCAGTGTTCTCATACATCCATTCAAAGTCCAGGTCCACACCGTCCAGCGGGTATGTTTTGATCAATTCCGCTATGTTGTCCGCAAATCTTTGACGCGCGGCGGCATTGGAGATCATGGAAGACCACGACCCGCTGGCAATGCCGAGCCGGATGCGCATGCCGGAAACGCCCGCCGTCCATTTGCGCAGGCTGCGCAGGTGTTCCGTCCAGGAAGCGGTGTCACGCCCGAAGATGTCGCTGTCCCCCCAGCGGGCGACAATAAGACGGTCGTTCCAATCAGGCAACACTTCCGTACCCAGCCGGTTCTCCGGCCGCGCCAGATGCCACACGCGCATTTCATCAATCCTGCCTTTCAAATTCCGCCCCACCACGGCATTCGCCGTGCCGTTCATGTCGCCCGGGGAAGCTTCCGCCGTAGCGACGGCGGAACCGTTCACGTAAAAAACGGCCGTTCCCTCCGCGAAATTCCGTATGAAGGACAGCCAGAAGTATTCATGGAGGGCCACGGCAGGCAAATCAGCCTCCCAGGCGGCGGTGGAACCCACTTGCAAACGGGCCTTGTAATGGTCGTCCGCCCATGACAGCGTCATGGACACGCTGTCGTTCTCAAACAGGGTGACGTTCTGTTCCCCCACGGAAAGGGCCATGTTGATTTCAATCGTGAACGCATTCGCATTGTTTCCCGTTACCAGGCCGTTGCCTACGTACATGCAGGCCCCGTCCCCGGAGAATTCCAGAACGTTCGTCTGCGTGCCGTCGGAAGGAAGCAGCCGCACGCCCGTGCTTTCCGTCACATCGTTGTTCGGATAAGAAAAATTGATCTCTCCATTGGCGGCGGGGGAAGCGGCACCGATATAAATCAGGTCCGAATTATTGATCATGTGGGACCTGTTTGGCCAGTTCCGCATGATATGGCCTTCACGAACATATCCTGTCACCAGCATGTAGCGGAATACGGCATTGTCCGTCACGATGGAGAATTCCGCTCCGGCAGGCGTCACCGCCTGGTAGGAACGGGTCAGGACACTCCCTGTTTTTTCCGCAAATTCCGTCCATTTGGCATCCCGGAAATCACCGTCCAGCCTCCAGAGTCCAACCAGCCGGTCATACCTGGGATGCGCCATGGGCAGAGGCCCCGTCAGAAAGAAATCATCACTGTCATTACCCAGTGCGGCATTCCAGAACCGCACTTCATCCCTGGCACCCCTGAATTCCGCTTCCAGCACCACGCCGTTCCAGGCTTTTTCCGCGGCGGCGAGGAAAGGAGCGCCGGGAAGAGAACCCGCCGCAGCGCCGTCCACATACAGGCGGGCGTTTTCAGCATCCAGGGAAACGGCCACATGATGCCAGGACCCGGCGGCAAACGCGTCTCCGGAAGCTTCCAGAACCGTTTCCCCTTCCTGTCCCGGGAAGGATAATTGAAGTTTTCCCCGGTTCAGGGAAAGGTTAATGTTTCCCAGAGACAGAATCCTGCCGGAAGAAGAGTCTCCTTCCGGCTTGATCCAGAGTTCGCACGTCATTGCACGGGAAGAGGACCATGTGTCCGCCGGAACAGGCAGCGCGACTGCGGCAGGAAGGGAAGTCAGGGCCCTGTTATGCAGCACGCTGACGGGCCTCGGTTCCGGTGCGGGAGGAGCCGGAGAGTCATCCGTCATGACGGTAAGGGCGTTCAGTTCCATTCTCCCGGAAGCGGAGGCATTCGCCTTCTTGGTTACGTCAAATTCCAGAACGCCGGAAGCGTCCGCACAGGCCTTCCACTCCACGGCCATGTAAATGTCTCCTTCCGCCGTGTTCGCCGCGCCTGTCCAAGTTGCGCCATTCAAGGTTCCCGAAGAAGTCTGGAGGGCATTCACCTCCTTCAATTCCCCGGAAACCAGGGAAACGGACTGGTACTGGGGTTTATTGGACCCCATGAAGAAAGAAACCGTATATTCCTTCCCCGGAAGCAGTCCGGACAGGGATACGCGCGCCGTGGCCGTGGCTTCGGGCGTACCATTGGCACTCAGCCGTCCGCTGGCGTTGAATGCCTCGCAATGATTGGGAAAATCAAATGCCGAAGGGGAATCCGGAGTGGCCGCCGCGTGAGTTCCACGGCTGGCCGAGTTTTCCTGCCATGTCCACAGTGTGTTGGAAGAAAGAAGATTATTAAAATTTCTAACACTGGCCTTGGCGGAAACGGACAGATATACGGCGTTACCGAACAAGCTGCCCGCCATGATGGAGGAGGAGGAAGCCGCTCCGTTTCTGCTCAGCGGAACATTCACGAAGGTATTGGCCGCTCCGGCCCTGGTTGCCGTAAAGGACGCATTGGTCCATCCCTCCTGAGTGGTGGAGGAGGCATTTCCGAAATCAACACCAAAGGATTCCCTGGCGGATTCCCCATGCACCAGAGCACCCAGCCCGCATGCAAACGCCACAATCAGACTGAGCAAGACGTTGTTCTTCATCATGATCATTGATCATCCAACATATGGATCGCTTCACAAGCAAAAAGAGCTGCCGGGACACCGGACAGGAAAGATTTTTTCTCCCCTTGTTCCGGCATTCCATGCAGCCCAGGAAACAGAAGCCATTCAAGCTCTACTCAACCTCTGCGGCGGCGCATCAGTATGGCGGCCAGGCCTATCAATCCCAGAGACGCCGTAGCCGGTTCAGGAACCATTTCTCCGGAAATCTGAAGATTGGTGATCGACGCGGCCATGCCCCCTGACTGGCTCCCTGATTTATAGGCGTTAAAAATAAGCCCGTAGGAATCATAGGAGGCATCACCCATATTCAGGTCGATGGAAACGTGCATGCCATCGGAAGACAGGTTGTCAACCGCATCCGCCAGGGACCAGGTGCCGATAACCGTGGAAGAGCCGTCGGCGGCAAACCCGTAAATGTCACACGTGTAGGTGCATTCAAACTGAGCGGAACCCCACGTACTGCTTTTGGCAATATCAAAGGACAAGGCAGAAGGAGCGGCGGCAGGGGCCAAAGAAAATTTGAGCCCGGCAAAGTTGCCGCCAGTGTTCTGGGAGGCCGCGCCCCCAACCTGCAAACTGACAGCTCCGGCGCTGAACGCAACCTGGTTCGCCAAAGCCGACTTCTCCCAAACGCCATGCCAGGACATGAGATCATACCCCCATACATCCGAGGGAGTAATCCCGTTGGCGTTCAAACCTGTAGTTCCGGAATCCACCGGAGACAGGTCCATCAGCACGGTGGAAGCCTCCGCTGCGGGAAGCAATGCGAGGCAACCTATGAGATATAGAGTTTTCTTCATATGAGGCTGTTAATATTTTATTGGTTATAGATAACGGATTTCTAATCCGGAAGTCAACGAAAAAATCTGGAGAAAAGTTGATTAGGGATAATAAATATATAAGGATAATAGGAATAACAGGGAGCAGCAAAATCCCCTATCATTCCTATGATCCTTATGTTCCCTGTCATAAGCATTCTTGCGTTGCGGCGTTGATTTATCACGGATTAGAAATCCGCAGCAGATGTTTTTCATATTCCTGCCTCTTGCTTATTAAATATTTACTTCAACTCAGAATAGAAAAAAGGAGCAGGATTTCCTATCCTGCTCCCTTGAAAACAATGGCGGGTTAACGGTTTAATACGTCAATTCACCGTTCATGACGCGGCGTTCAAACTCGGCCACGTCCACCACCTTCCCGCTCAGGCGGGCGTGTTCCGTGGCAAAGGCCATCACGTGGGAATGGGCGGATTCCTCAATGGAAGTAGTCATGTCTGCCGGGGAGGGTACCGTGAACATGTCGTCGTACAGCGCCTGCACCAGTCCCCAGTCGCCTCCGCCGTGCCCCTGGTAGCCGCCTTCCAGTTCTTCCAATTCCACGATGCGGGGGCGGCCTCCGAAGTGGGGCGTCACGGTGATTTCGCCCGGGCCGTTTTCCTTGTAGAAGGCTCCGGAGCGGATCCTGCCTTTGGTGCCGTACACTTCAATGTGGCGCCCCTGTTCAAAGGCCGTCATGGTGAAGGTGCCGGTCAGGCCGCCTTCAAAGCGCATGATGGAGACCTGGTGGTCCGGCTGGTCGTTGTCGCACTGAAGGTAGTCCCTGCCCCACGGAGAGGTCTTGAGCCATTCATAGATTTCCTCAGCCGTGGCTTCCCGGGCACGGTCGTACACCATGCCCAGCCAGCGTTTGCATTCGTCGTCCGTGGCGTATTTGCGCGCGTCCCAGGGGTCTTCCCCCACCGGAGCGGTCCAGTCCGTGCAGCGTTCCGGGCGCGGGGATGTGAGCGTCTTCCTCGTGAAGAAGGAGAGTTCCCCGAAGCTGGCGACGGACAGGCATTTGCGCCGCCCCATGAGCCAGTAGAGGATGTCCATGTCATGGCAGCATTTGGCTACGATCATGGGCGTGGAGGTTTTGCTGTTTCCCCAGTGGCCGCGAACGAAGGAGTGGGCGAAGTGCCACGCCCCCACGCCTTCATTGGCGTTGAAGGTGACGATGTCTCCGATTTCCCCGCTGTCGATGATTTTTTTCAGCGTGCGGTAGAACTGGGTGTAGCGCAGGACGTGGCACACGGCCACGCGGCGGTCCAGGCGTTTCGCCAGGTCGCGCAGTTCCAGGGCTTCTTTCAGCGTTTTGGCGATGGGTTTTTCCAGCAGGACGTTGTAACCCAGTTCCAGGGCCTTTTTACAGGGGACGTAATGGTAGTCGTCCTGCGTGCCGATGATGGCGACGTCCGCCAGGCGCGGTTGCGCCAGCAGGGATTCCGCATCCGGAAACAGGCGGACGGAGGCGCGTTCCTCCTCCGGGGCAAAGTCCCGCACGGCTTCCGCGCGTTCCTTCACGGGGTCCGCCGCCGCGGCAATGCGGTAACGGTCCTTCCGTTCCATGGCCAGCTCCATGTAGGTCCGGGTGCGGGAACCGCAGCCGATGCCGGCGAGGGAGAGTCTTTTTTGTTCAGGCATGAGTGTGACAGACGGGCGGACGGTTTAAAGAATGCCGGATTTGACAAGGAGGGCCTCCGCATCGGGATCACGCCCCATGAAGTCCCGGTAGAGTTCCGCAGCGGGCTTGCTGTTGCCCTTGCTCAGGATGCAGCGGCGGAAGTCGCGGCCGGTCCGCGGGTTCAGCACCCCTTCCTTCAGGAAGCGGCTGAAGGCGTCCGCTTCCAGCACTTCCGCCCATTTGTAGGAATAGTAGCCCGCGGCATAGCCCGTGGGGTCCGCAAAGATATGGGTGAGGCGGCGTGCAACGGACGGGCCGCGGTGCGTCATCGGAACCCGGTAGTCCGCCAGAATGCGTTCATCCGTTTCCTCCAGGGCGCCCCCCTTGTATTCGGGCCAGCGGGCATGCAGCTCCAAGTCCAGCTTGCCGAAGCAGAGCTGGCGCATGAATGCCGTGCCGCTCATGTAGTTGCGCGCGGCGCGCATTTTGGCGAAGAGTTCTTCCGGGATTTTTTCACCGGTTTCATAATGGGCGGCAAAGAGGTCCACGGATTCCCGTTCCCAGCACCAGTTTTCATTGATCTGGGAGGGCAGTTCCACGAAGTCCCAGGCCACGCTCGTTCCCGCCAGGGATTTCACTTCCACATCGGAAAGGAGCTGGTGCAGCAGGTGGCCGAATTCGTGGAAGACGGTTTCCACTTCCATGTGGGACAGCAGGGCCGGCCTGTTCCCTACGGGCTTGGTCATGTTTCCGACCATCAGGCCCAGGTGGGGCACCCGCGGATTGCCGCCGCATGGCGGCTCCCCGACGCTCAGGCAGTTCATCCAGGCTCCTCCGCGCTTGGAGTCGCGGGGATGCCAGTCTGCATAGAAGGAACCCATGTGTTCCCCGGTTTCCGAGTCGTGCAGGTCATAGAACAGCACATCCGGATGCCAGACTTCCACCGCGCCTTCCGGCATTTCTTCCCCGGGTTTGACGACCGCCGTTTTTCTGGGCGTTACCGTGATTCCGTACAGTCCGGAGTAAATGGAGAACAGGCCGTCCATGACCTTCTCCACGGAGTAGTAGGGCCGCAGGTCTTCCTCATCAAAGGCGTACAGCTCCCGGCGGCGCTTTTCCGCCCAGTAGGAGGTTTCCCAGGGGGAGAGTTTTTCCACGGGTTTTCCGGTTTTTTCCTCCTTGTATTGGCGCACGGCTTCCATATCCGCCAGGAAGGAGGGCTTCACTTTGTCGTGCAGGTCATTGACGAAGTCCAGGGCGTTCGCGCCGCTGGCCGCCATCCGGCGGGAGGTGGTGTAGTCCGCAAAGGTACCGAAGCCGAGCAGGCGGGCCTTCCGGTCGCGAAGGTCCAGGATTTCCGCGATGAGGGTTTCGTTGTCGTATTCCCCGTCCCTGCCGATGGTGCAGGAGCCTTCCCATACCTTGCGGCGCAAGTCGTCGGAATCCGCAAATTGCAGAACCGGCTGAAGGGAGGTGAATTTTTGCGTGAAGCGCCATTCGGGTTTTTCTTCCGTACCGTGGCCGTTGGCCAGGGCGTCCAGGCGGGCGGCTTCCCGTGCGGATTCCGGCAGGCCGGAAAGCTCCGCCTCATCCGTCACCACCAGTTCCCACGCATTGGTGGAGTCCAGGACGTTTTCCGCAAATTTCTTGGTCTTCAGGGAGAGCTGCGCTTCTATTTCCGCATATTCCGGTTTCACTTCATCCGGCAGGTCCGCTCCGCTTTCGCGGAAGTCCGCCAGGGTTTCCTGGATGAAGCGCTGCTTCACGGGGGAGAGGTCTTTCACCCAGTCGCAGGCCGCGGCGGCCTTGAGCACCTTCCACAGCATGGGGTTGAGGGAAACGGAGGAGGAGAAGGCCACCACCTCCGGCAGCATTTCCCCGATGGCTTCGCGCTGGGAGGGTTCGTCGTTTACGGAGTCCAGATGCATGATGCGGCCCCAGCCGCGGTTCAGGTCCTCGGAGGCTTTTTCCAGGGCGCCGAATGTGTTTTCATAAGTCAGGGAGTCCAGAGGCAGGGCGCAAATGGCCTGGATGTTCGTCTTGGCGCGGGAGATGGCTTCCGTAATGTCCGGCTTGATGGCTTCCGGCGTCAGCCGGGACCAGGAGACCAGGAAGGAGGGGTCCAGATAAGGATGGTTCATGTCGATTAATGGGTTTTATTGAAAAGGATTATTTGGCTGCGGCGCGGACCTTTTTCATGGTTTCCAGCACTCCGGCGTGGTTGGGGAAGCGTTTCAGCCCCTGCTCGCACATTTCCAGGCTTTCCTTGTGTTTGCCGGCTTTCAGACAGGCGCGGGCCAGAATCCATTCTTCCGGATACGGCAGCACGGGGGGCAGCAGAAGGGAAGCGAAGCGCTGGTCCCGGATGGCGTTGGAAAGCCAGATATTGGCGGATTCCGGGAACATCATGGCGCGGATTTCCATGGCGTACGCGTTGCCGAGCTGCAGGCTGCGGACCCAGTAGGAAAGGCTCATTTGCTGCCTGGCCGTCGCCGCGCCGTCCATCAGAAGGCGGATGATGCCGGAGAGCTTGTCAAAGCGGGCGGATACGGCGGCCGCCCCACCCTGCTGCGAGGAGTATTTGGCCCCCATGTACTGGGTGAGCATGGCCATCATGCCGTTGCTCAAGTCCGGGAAGCCCTTGGGAAGGGGAGCCGGCGAGGCCTTGAGGACGTATTCCTGCCGGGGAAGGTCCGGATTGGCCAGCATGAGGCGGACGGGAAGGTTCCTGGCCTCCCATATTTGCAGGAGCGTTCCGGGGGCGAGGGGATATTTCGTGTCCAGAGGAACGGAGGCGACGGCGGAGGCTATCCTGTCCGCCTCCTTGTAACGGCCCGCGCAGAATTCGGAAACCGCGCGGTAAATGGCGGAACGAAAGTAGGCATCGTTGAGGGCGCGGGGTGCTTTTTCCGATTTCTCCCAGTCTATGCACAGGTCCTCCGATTTTTTAAAGGCGGCGCAGGCGCCCCGGTAATCTCCCGTGCGGAACAGGAAATGGCCCAGCAGGTGATGGGCGGAGGAAGACTGCGGGTTGGAGGCCACGGCCCTGCGGGCGGTTTCCACCGTTTCCGGAGGGATGACGGAAGCCACTTCATCCAGCAGAGCGCGCATGAACAGGGCCGCCTGGGAGCCGGGACGCTTTTTCAGCACTTCGTCCACGATACGGACGGCTTCCTCCTGCCCCTCTCCGGGTTTGCCCCGGTCGTCAAAGCCGTCCCGCAGGAGCATGGCGTAAAACAGGGGGGCGTAAGGGTCACGCGGCCATGTTTCGTACAGAGTTTTCCACGCCTTGCGGGCTTCTTCCGGGCCATCCATGAGAAGCACGGCCAGGGCGTCCGCATAAGCCCGTTCATGTTCCGGGAAGGCGGGATGAAGCGCCAGTTCCTTCATGCTTTTCATGGATTCCACGCGCTCCTTCTGGAATTCCGGCCCTGCCGCCATGAGGCTCATGCATACACCCCAATGGGCCATCAGGCAGTCGGGGTCCAGCTTCAGGGCGGCGGAAAATTTCCGGTACGCCTTCATGTCGCCGAAGGTGAGCAGGTGCGTCATCCCTTCCAACACCAGCGGCTGGGCCGCGGGGGAAGAGGTGCAGACGGCCATCATTTCCACGCCGGGAGGCAGCGGCGGGGCCTGAGCCGGACGAACGGCAGCAGCATCTTTCTTCCATGTATTCAGGACGGGACGGTCCAGCCAGGGAGCGGCATTTGCGGAAAGAGCCGCACACAAGCCGCACGCGGCAGCCAGAAAAACACGGTTGAAGGGGAACTGCATGGGATAAGGCGGTGTTGGTTACATTCTGTCCGGCACGCGGATGCCAAGCAGCCCCAGCCCGTGTTCCAGCGTTCTGGCGGTCAGCTCGCACAGAGCCAGCCGGGAATGGCGAACGGCGCCTTCCGATTTCAGGACCGGGCAGGCTTCATAGAAGGAATGGAAGGCGCGGGCCAGATCAAACAGGTAGGCGGCCAGGATGTTCGGACGGCAGTCGTCCAGCACCTGCGGAACGACTTCCCCATAACGGGCGAGAAGTCTTGCCAGGTGGATTTCCGCGTCCCGGGAGAGCTCCACGGGAGCGGTCCAGTCCAGCGGAGCGCCGTCCAGCTTCCTGAAAATAGAGCGGACGCGCACGTAGGAGTTCTGAAGGTAGGGGGCCGTGTCCCCCTGGAGGGCCAGCATTTTGTCCCAGTTGAATACGTAGTCCGTCATCCGGTTCTGGGAGAGTTCCGCAAATTTCACGGCGCCGATGCCGACGATTTCCGAAACGCGCTTCTTTTCCTCTTCCGGCATGTCCGGGCTTTTTTCCTCCACCACGCGGGCGGCCCGTTCCATGGCTTCATCCAGCACGTCCTGAAGGGAAACGGTATCCCCGGACCGCGTCTTGAAGGGCTTGCGGTCGTCGCCGAGAATGGAGCCGAACGCTATGTGGCGGTAATCCCCGTCCATGCCGCGGCGGCGCTGGGCGGAGAAGATCTGGCGGAAATGAAGCGCCTGCGGAGCGCCTACCACGTACCAGATGGAGTCCGCGCCCCAAGTCCTGATCCGGTGGTCCAGCGTGGCCAGGTCCGTCGTGGCGTAAAGGAAACCGCCGTCCGCCTTCCGGATAATGCAGGGATTGGCGCGCCACTCGCCCTTTTCCTGAACCAGGAAAGGGTCTTCATTCGGCGGAACGGAGCCGTCGGAAAATACGCAGATGGCTCCGTCGCTTTCGCGGGCGAGCCCGGCGGCGATCATACCGTCCACCAGAGGGGCCAGTGCGTCGTTGTAAAAGCTTTCCCCCAGCCAGTAGTCAAAGTGGATGTCAAGCTGGTCGTAAATCCTGGAAAGGCCGGATTTGGATACTTCCACGCAGCGTTTCCAGATGGCGAGGTTTTCTTCGTCCCCGGCCTGGAGCTTTACTAGTTCCGCCTTGCAGGTTTCCAGCAGTTCCGGCTTTTCTTTGCACATCAGGTTCACGTCCTTGTACACGCGCAGCAGTTCGTCAATAGGATTGGCGGCCAGGGCCTGTTCATCCAGAATGTTTTTCCAGCCCCACAGGATCATGCCGAACTGGGTGCCCCAGTCGCCGATGTGGTTGTCCGTAATGACTTTGTGGCCTACAAAGCGGGCTACGCGGGAAAGGGCGTCGCCGATGATGGTGGAACGGATGTGGCCCACGTGCATCGGCTTGGCGACGTTGGGCGCGGAAAAGTCGATCACGATCGTTTTGGGGTCCCGCACCTGCTCCACGCCCAGCCGTTCGTCCGCCAGCATGGCAAGCAGCCGCGAGGCGTAAAATTCCGGCTTGATGCGGAAATTGATGAAGCCCGGTCCGGCGATTTCCAGGGAGCAGACATCGTCCTCCCCCGCCTGGTCGACCACCTGCTGGGCGAGCGCGCGGGGATTCGCTCGGCACCGCTTGGCCAGAACCATGGCGGCGTTGCTCTGGTAGTCCCCGAAGCGCAAGTCCGCGGACGGAGCCACGGTGGCGCGAAAATCGGCGGGAAGGTCCGCCCCCAATACCGCCTTCAATGCGGCCGATAACTTTTCTTCAAGTATTCCGGGTATGGTCATGTCTGCCCAGATGAACGGACATTCCACCGCCGTAGTCAAGGCGCAACTGTCATGAAGACATACCTTTTGACCCGCAATTCAGCCCGGAAATTGCCGGAGCGCCCCACTGGGAAGAATGAGACCGGCGAGATAATTGATTTTACAAACTTCCCGATTTCCTCCTTTGTTTCCGCAGCCGGATCATCCTTTTCCTCTATTAGCGTAGTTAAGGGTTATTAAGCTACCGCATCAGACATCTGATCTGCACGATAACCAAACAGGACGAAGTGTTCTCAGCAAAGCTCCTAGCCACGGCCCTCCATCGTTTAAGTTTAAGGAAAGCATTCTTTGCCAAATGCCTGCCTTTGCTGAGATGGCGCTCGCAATCCTTCTGTTTTTTTCGATTTCTGTTGGGCCGGATAACGACCATCATTCCATGGACTTCAGTCTTGTTGACGATAGCAGTTGCATCATCTGCCTGGAAATTTCTAGAAATATCAAGAACACCTCATCACTGCGGCCAGGTTGATCCCGTCAAGATTCCGGGAACGGGGAACTGTATCTATATTTTAACATCGTTTATCATGGTTACAGGTTAATTGCTGTAATCCGGCATTACGTAATCCTCTATTGTTTCCGATATGATTCCGTCTCCGTAATTCATGCTTACCTCACTTTCCAGAGCGTCAAATAACGGATTAGAAATTTCTTCTTTCCCAATCTTGAAATTCATTATTGGGTTACGGAAGAAGATGACATTATTGCAATAACTGTTGACGTATATATTATGATATGCTGCAAACGCTTCCGGCATTGGGAATGTTGCAAGACAGGACACGGCTCCAGTCCTAGTGATACCATTACGGATCATATATACCTTCCCGCTTTCTTCTGTCTCTCCGAACCATTTGCCATTTTTTGAACCCTGTATGAGAAATCCGGCAATGCCCTTTTCATTCATGTGGAAATTATTCAATATGGAAATAGTTGTTTTTACTTTAAAATTAGTTCCATCTGAATATTGTATCCGCACGCGGAAAGTACTTTGTTGGGTAGGATTGTCTCCTCCCAACATAGCAATTTCAATAACAGCCATGTTTAAATTAGGCTGGAGAGAATCTGATATGTAGCAATCCCAATCATCCAGGGCGTCTCTAAACCCTGACGATAAAACACTTTCGTAGCGGGTGGTTGCAAAAGTATACTTGATCCAGTAGGGATTATCAGTGTTCTCGGTGTAAATTCTATCACAATTGAACGGGAGGTATATTCCCCGGTATTGATTATAACCGGAACCACTTCCTAAGGGCATGCATCCGCCACAAGTCTTGACAAGGGCACGACTTGACTGCCGGTTATTAAGACTTGTTTGTAATTTGTATAGTTGTCCAGGGACAACTACCGGCAATAGAGTAGACCCATTGCCCAGCCTGGACTGTGCCGGATCAATATAGAGGGTCTGCATGCCATACTGCTGCAATGCTCCGAACCCCATAGCGGCATATTTGTTAACGCCGGATTGATTGGATGTGAATGCGGTTGCGTTTTGCATGCGAACACCGCCATTGGCGTTGATAACGGCTCCCGTTGTCAAGCCTCCGGACAGCGTCATGTTTCCGGCACTGTCTACGATTGCATCTTGTTTTGCATTCCAGGCGGCACGTTCTTCCGCCGTGACATGCACAATGCCATTTCCGGTATGGGAATTGAAAGTCACCGTATCGACCTTGTCAGAAATGGCGGAGGCGTCCGCCTTTGAATTCCATGTTACTCTCTCAGCTGCAGTCACGTGCGCCGAAGCATCGGTGGGATGTTCGATAAGCATCGGCAAATAGATGCTCTTGTACGGAGTAGTGGGGTCTTCCCATGAAATAGTGCCATTATCAGGAGACATGGTCAAACTAGCTCGCTCATCGGCAAATTGGCCCTGCCAATACAATGTCAGCGGTCCCCGGTGATAGCTGTTCATCTTTGCATCCCACGTCGCTCGTTCTTCCGTTGTGACATGCGCAATTCCGTCCTCCACGTGCTCATTCAATTCATCCCGAGATGTCATGAGGATTCCATTTATTGTATTAATTTTATTCATGGTTATGCTTTTTGTTTGTGGTAAAGTGGCTGAATAATTCCATCGCTGTCTCGTCCTCAAAAGCTTGCGTCCAGCCCGGGCGTTGACTGCTTTCACATTTAAATCAATTCATCCTTGATTCTGGAGATATTCCGTTTTCTCTGATGGTGAGATGATAGGCTTGTCCGGACTTGGAGCGATTTCCATTTGTCGGTCAAAACGGCAAAGAGCAATGCCACTTTCTTAAAAGTTTCCGCCTACTTGGCAGAAATAGCATCCTGCGTAAAACGTCGAGATTGGAGTAATCTTTCTACTTCCGGAAACACGGCATCTTCCTCTCCGCCATATTCTGCTTGCCGGAACGCGCCGCCTGCACCATCTGGTCAATGGTACGTGCATCACAGTTCAGGTAGAGCCTGCAAAAAGCTACCGTTGAATCGTCAATGATTTAGGCCTTGCGGAATGAAAGAAGCCGCCTGTATCCGCCTCCTTTCGGCAGTAAACGCCCTTCATCCATCCGTCCTTCCTTCCCAATCCGCCCCAAATGTCCCGGCCGTCCCCATCGTCCCATTCAAGCGCGTCATCGTTCCATCGTACGATGAAAAAAGGGGAGACTTAATATTTTTCTCCCCGTCCCTCTTGGCGAACCGGGCGTCCAGCGCCCGAATCCGCCATTTCCGTCAGCAGGCCTTCCCTAGAAGGACCGCATTCTGGAAGACTTCAGCCATGCTTCCAGTTTCTTGGAGGCCTTCGCCTCTTTTTCCCGTTTCTTTCCCGGCACGGACTTTCCGGAGAAAGCCTTCGCCAGAACCAATGCCAGTTTTCTTTTCATTTTCATTCTATCTTGTTTAGGGTTTGTTCCCTCCGGCAGCGGGGGGCGTTCAGGAAGAACCCCTTCCGTCCCCGTGGGGAACGCCGCCTGCTTACTGTAAGCAGTAAGTTTAGTCCAATAGAAAAAAACAATTCCTTGTCATACCTAATACAATAAGATATGAAAAGAACGCAATGCTTTAATCAAGAGACTTTTCCAGAAGCATTGCCTCCTTGGCGGCGTCCGGATCAAAGGGGAGGCCTATTTTTTTCATCTCCGCTTCCACGCGCCGGTGTGACGAATCGTCCTCAATCATGCCGTCCAGAGTGCGTTTCAGGGAAGCCAGGTTGGAGGTGTACAGCTTCTGCCGCCCCTCCGAGCGGGAGGCCAGGATGCCCTGCCGGTCAAACAGGGCCAGCACCGTATAAACGTCTCCGTTTTTACCGCCGGCGATCAGGTTGACGCCAAAGAGGGGAATATTGCCCAGAACATCATTCTTGGCCTTCCTGTAGCGGAAGGTCCACAATACGCCGTTTCTCATGGTTACCACGTCGGAGGGCTGCCCCAGCGCGTCGTAAACGTCCGCCTTGGAGGATTTTCCCGGAACCAGGGTACCGTATACCGCAGGAGACGCCACGGATTTGTTGCCGTACGTAACGGAACAGGAGGCCAGAGCCAAACAAAAAATGCCCAGGAAGGGCAACAGGACGTAACGCATCTGCATGAAGGAAAGGTACGTTGCCCGGATTCCAAGTCAATCCCGCAGCCCATCATCCCCCCTGCATGCACCGGAAATACCGCACCGGGAAAAAATGCCTTTACAGGATTTCCTCATTTCTCCCCGAAGTCATATTTCTCCGTCTTCCACAGGAACATGCGCCGGTACAGGTGGTATTCCGTCACGCAGAGGACGGGCATGCCGATAATTCCGATGAAGGGAAGGAGCCGGAACAGGTGGCGGCACAGGAAGAGCACCACCATCAGGAAGCTTTCCCTGAATACGGTCATGTACAGGGAATACGGGTTGATGAGCGTCCTCTTGTACAGGGAGGAGGCCAGCAGCGGCCCCAGGATGGGAATGACCCCCAGCACGACCACGGCCGCGAAGGTCCAGCCCCTGCGGCGGCCCACATACGCATCATACCGGTCCACGGATTGTTCACCCTGGAGCACCGCCTTTCCGCAGGCGGGGCAGCACTGGTTCAGCGTAGGCTCATGGAGCGGCTGGCCGCAGTAGAAGCACCGCCGGTAGCTGCGGAGGACTTCCTCATGCCTTTTCCATCCGGTGGACGGAATCACGGTGCGCAGCCTGGAATAACCGATCCAGTTCAGGGCGCGGGGAGAAGGGTTGGGCGTGCCGCATTTCGGGCAGTGCAGGCCGCACGGGTACATCATGGTGCCGCATTTGGAGCAAAAAATGCGGTGGTCGTATTCCCGGCGGCGGCAAAAGAGGTAGTAGGCCCCCAGGGCCAGGCCGCCCAGCAGGCCCAGCGCGATCACCACCCACGGATACAGCAGGGAGTAGGCCACCAGGTATTCCGTCCAGGAGTGGTCGGACTGGTGCATGAGGGATTCCGGCCCGATGGGGTTCTGCGCCACGTCCGGAAGGCCGCTCACATATTTTTCCCCCATGTCCCTCAGCGGCCCCGCGGGGAGCCATTGTTGTATGGGATAGGGTTCTCTCATGATCGGATGTGCATACGGTGCTCACATTACAGACAGGATTCCCCCACGGTTTCCGTCAAAAAAGCCTGTGTCATTCATGGTAAGGCCACGGTCCGGAAACATGGAGAAAAAAGTCAGCCATTGCCGGAAAATTCCGGCGGCGGACGGAAGCCGCACTTTTCATGAAAAGCCTTTCCATGTAACATCCGTAGCCATGCCGACACTCCGCCAAGCCACCAAAGACGACATCATGCTCATCCACGAACTGGCACAGCAGGCTTTTCCCGCCACCTACCGGGACCTCCTTTCCCGGGACCAGATGGAATTCATGATGGACTGGATGTATTCCCCCGCCAACCTGCTCAAGCAGATGGAGGAAGGACACGTGTACTTCATCGCCACCCACGAAGGGGAATACTGCGGCTACCTTTCCGTGCAGCTGGAGGGACCGGGCGTCTTCCACCTGCAGAAGATTTACGTGCTGCCCGGCTTCCAGGGAAAGCACATCGGCAGCTATCTGTTCCGCCAGGCAGTCAGCTACATTAAGGGCATCCATCCAGCCCCCTGCCAGATGCGCCTGAACGTCAACAGGTACAACACCAGGGCCGTCGAATTTTACAACCGCATGGGAATGAAGGAAGTGGAACGCGGAGACTTCCACATCGGCCACGGCTACTACATGACGGACTATATCATGGGTCTGGACATTGCCTGAGAGCTCCGGCCCAGGAAACCCGCACTTCCGGCGAGACGCATGTTCCCTGCTTGACTCTCAACGGAAAGTGTTCCATCATTCCTCCATATGAGAACCCTGACTACTCTTTTTCTTGCCGGAACCCTGGCCGCCGTTACGGCGCCGGCATGCATTCATGCGGCGGAAACCGGCAAGGGAGCCAAGGTCACCTACCCCGCCTTTGACGACAGCAAGTACATCCACGGCCCGAAAATCACGGCTTCCAGCCTGAAAGGGAAAGTCGTCTTTTTTGAATACTGGGGCATCAACTGCCCGCCGTGCATCGCCAGCATGCCGCATCTTCAGGAACTCCAGGATAAATACCAGTCCAAGGGCTTCACCGTCGTGGGCAGCCACAGGCAGGGGCTTTCCCCCAGGGTGAAGCAGTTCCTGGAAGAAAAGAACATCTCCTTCCCCGTTTACCAGGGGCTGGATATTCCGGCGGCCTCCTGCCCGGGCGGCCTGCCCCATGCCGTCCTGATCGGGGCCAATGGAAAAGTCGTTGCCAAGGGCTACCCGCCCGAACTTTACAACTTGGTGAAAAAGGAAGTGCTCAAGGCGGAACGCGGCCTTCCCATTCTGGAAGACGTGGAGCTGAACAAGTACAAATCACTGGCAAAAACGGTCGTCTCCAACGGCAGCAACATCGAGTCCAAAATCACACCCCTGCGAAAAAAGACGGACGACGAGGAAGCACAGGCCGTGTGCGCCGCCTTTGACGACTGGCTGGGGGACGCCAAAGACATGGTGCAGGGCCAGATCAATTCCAACCCTCTGGAAGCGGTCACCGCCATCACGCGCCTGAAAACCGCCGTGCCGTCCGTCAAGGAGTTCGATGAAGCCCTGGCAACCCTGAAAGCCAACAAGGACCTGCCCAGGCTGGCGGACATCAATAAAAAGATATCCGCGCTGGAACAACGCAAGGCCAAAGGACGCAAGGTGACGGAAGCGGACCTCAAATCCCTGACACAGGCCGTGGACAAATTCGCGGAGTCCGACAACGAAGCCACACAGACCGTGGCGGCCAACCTGAAAAAATCCCTTTCAGCCCTGGCCGCTCCCTCCTCCGACGAAAAATAACCTTTTCCGCCGGACAGTCCCATTTCCGACACAAACAGGCGTCACAGACGCCTGTTTCTTTTTGCTCCGGAAGTTTTATTCTTTTTCCCGCCGGATAAAACGTCGGGAGCCGAAAGAACGGAGCATGTTTTCCGGACAAAAGAGGAAAGAGCCCGGTCATCGTCCAGTTCCGTCATCAGGAAATGCGGTTTGGCGCCGGGATAGGGACTGCCCTGCTCCTGTTCCGGAAGCATTTCCAGCCCGGGATCCGTCACCTTCACAAACAATTGGTTGCCGCATATCAACCCGAAATATTTCCGGTCACAGTACAAACCGTACTCCCCGAACATTTTCTTGAAGGAAATTTCCCCGGCATGCCGGAGCTGGAAACAAACATATTCTACAAAATCCGGAGACGAAGCCATGTCCCATACTCCCATATTCACGGCCTGCCCTGCAAGCTGTAAACGGACGCCTTTTGCCTCCATGATGCGTTTTTATGGAATCCGTTCTTCCATCATCCGTTTTCAATCCTGCGGCGATTCTGGAACCTTTCACGGAAAAACCGCACCTGCCGCCTGTCCCTGAAACCACCACAAATCCGTCCTCATCCCGTTCACAGTAGTGGGGCACTTCTTCTCCTGCCGCTTTGAACTCATGCGGAACATAAAACAGGCTTTACAGCAAAAAATTTTCAAGATACTTTACGCCCACGCTTTTTGCATGGAGAGATGGCAGAGCGGTTTAATGCAGCGGTCTTGAAAACCGCCGTGGGGAAACCCACCGTGGGTTCGAATCCCACTCTCTCCGCCAGTTTTTCCCATGTGCAGAATAGGTTGTCCCCCCGGTATGAGGCAACGTCTCCCCTCTGAAGCTTGTTCCGGGGAGATACATTCCGACACCAAATGTTGCGTTATGGACTTAATCCAGGGATAGATCCACGTACGGACTTTCCGCTTCCTCCAGCAACGGAAGAATATGAGTCCGGAAACGATTCACCAAACCAGGATTTTGAGAAAGAGGAATGACTTCATTTTCCTGAAAGTCCCGAATTACGTTTCCGTATCTGGCTTTTTTCATAAAGTGCATCCAGCAGGTATTGGGATAGGATTTTATGCAGGGATGGCAGGTAATATCCACTTCGTAAGGCGCCGCAATTCCATAACGGGGTAAATTGTTCATGCCGCAAATGAATGAATCACCTCCTCCGTTTCCCGGACGTGGCCCATAAATCATGAATCTTTTCTGGAAAACCAGAGTATTATGCCCCCGGATAGAAACGCAATCCTCCGGTTTGCCTACCATTTGATAAGCCGCTTCCAATTCCTGTGTAAAATAAATTTGATCAGCATCCACTTTGCCGACACAGAATGATTTTCCAGCGTAAAGACCACTAATGAAATCCATTCCGAAATTCAAGTAGGTGTCAATTCTGTTTTCCCTGGGAAGAGCCCTTAAATCATCTACTGAATGAGGGGGAACCACATGATGCGGATAATAAAGAAAACTCAGGCGACACTCATATTTATCTTCAATATGCTGTTTCCATTTTTCCATGAGTTCCATACTGCGGTCTTCCGTATCCGACCACAGGATAACGACATGATCCAGAACGGGAGCTACACTTAAAAGGCAGGGGATAATAGTGTTTTCTTCATTGAGAATACGGAGAAAGCCTATCCGTTCCAACCTTTCTTCCGAAGAGCCTGCTGTTTGTATGAGAGATTTCATGTTGATCCTGGCAGTGTTTAAATATGAATGATATTATAATTTCAGGCGGACATGCTTGTTGCAGATTCACTTGAATTTTCTCCGCATCCGCTTTGCGTTATTTTATGAAACATTTCGTTCATCCATGAATGAATCAATTCCGGTTTTTGCTTTACCAATTGTGTGATTTTTCCATGAACGAGGGCAATGTCCTCATCATTTTCAGCGTGATGAACATATGTTTTTGTCAGATAAGGCTCTAATCTTCTTGTTGCTTCTGCATCACAGTCCCAATGTGGATTTGAACTGTAAAAACCAAACAGGTGCAGACCGGAGAATTTTTCCTGCCGCAGTATCGCCAGAGGATCTCCATAACGTTGGAAAAGAGACAAAAACGTTTTTTTCTTCCTTACCTGTTCATGCGCCGGAGAGATGTATTTTCCCTGATGCATAGGTGATTCGCCGCTAAAATCAAGCGGCCAGGGACATCCCCAAACGCCCAGGTGAAGATAAGGAAAATCTTTTTTCAACCGGAAGGCCAAAATCAGGGCCATGAGGGCATCCTTGCAAATGCCTGTCAGAAGAATGGATTTGAGTCCGGGCATCTTCCTTATTTCATGTGCGATATCAAGCTGCATGCGGTCCAGCAGGAGAAGCCCTTCCCATTGATGATGTTTAATGCCCATGAAGGGATTCCGCAAGTTACGGAATACGGAATTATTGCCGTCATAGAGATTAATGAGCAATTCATCCGCATATTTGTTCACTTCATTAATGGAAGAGGAACAATGGTAATTCAGGTATTGGTATTTTCCCTTTTCCGTTTCATAAAATTCCTCCCTTCCCCAGTTGTCCCATTGAAGAACGAGCTTTTCTTCATCATGGTGAAGAATGGCTGCGGTATCATTGCGGTGGAGCCTGCGTCCCCGTTTCCCCTGTATACGAAATTGATCCGTCCATTGGGGATGCCTGATGACAATGTCCTGCACGGATTCCTCTGGCATTGAGGGAGTCTCTAAAGAAGCGGAACCCGGCAATAGAGGAGAGGAATAATGAAATTCCCCGGCCTCATCCTCCAGAATGGGAATTACCCTTCCATGGGCGATGAGAGACTGAATATAGGCATTTTCCACAGATGCATGGTGCTTGGGGCTCCCGCAAGCCCTCAAATTCATATCCGTATCTCCCAAATAATAAAGTTGGGCATCCGGAAACAGATAATCCGCCAGGCAAAGAGCTTTGCTCAATGTCGTGAAGTTAGGGGTACTCCGATGAACTGCTCCCGGCATGAATTTCCAGTTTTTCAAGCCTTCCCGGCAGGCAAATTCATTGGAATACTCCAATTCTTCATTATTGAAATAGATTTCCGGGATTTCAGGAAGCATATCCATATGCCTTTCCGCAGGAGAAAAAGCCAGATACCCGGGAAAGCATGAAATCAAAAGGATATCCGTTCTTGTTCCCGCTAAACCGGAATTCAGGTTATCCATTTTACTAACCCGCATGACCTGGTCACAGGAATCAACAAATGCTGAATAATTGCGTTTCAAATTCCGTTTATTGGAGATGATGCATACTCGTTTCTTGTGTCCTTCAGAAGCCAGAAAACGCTGATATTCTTCATTTCCGCTCAATCTTGACAACAGCTTCCATTCCTCTTCCGTATCAATTTGCAAACAACAGGGAAAATCGTTTGAATACGGGCGGGAACCGTTATCAAACAGAGTGCCGGATTCCTGAAAATGCTTCTGTGTGATAATATTAATATTGCCATCAAAGAAATAGAAAAATTTCCTGGCATCCTGTTCGCGATGAGCCACGTGAAATTGCCCATCCAGATGGCCGATCATTTTAATTCTATGGGCCGTATAGGCTGAGTGAATTTCCCCTTTTTCCATGTCTTCCGCCATCTGACGCAAGAGTCCTGCCCTGCGCAAAGGAGAAGTCGGCTGAAGGACGGCCAATATTTCACAAGATAATCTGGACAGAACTTGGCGAACGCAATTTTCCATTCTCCGGTCATCCACCGTTTCCCGGAAATATCGGATGCCTTCCCGGCGGCAGCGTTCCATGACATCTTCACTGTCCGTACTGACAACCGGAGTAAATCCTTCCTGTATGGCATACGAAACGGAATAAAGAAACAAGGGGCGCCCTGCAAATAACCGACAGTTTTTGCCGGGACAACGTTCCGAGTCTTTTTTGGCCGGAATAACGGCCAGTTTAGGAATCAAATGCGAGGCTGAGCCTTCTTTACCTGGCGCAAGGACAGTAGAAACGGATTTTTTCAGCATCCGGAGCAGCTTGAGTTCCATTTTTCCCGACCATTGCTTGCCGTCGTCATACCGGGGCATGATGGGATGACCATAATGCAGGCACTTGACCTTGATGGACGGCCTGCCGGCACGGCGTATTTTCCCGTTGGAAGCAACCATGGAAAAAAAATTCTCCAGGCGGCGCATGTATTCCTTGATGTCCGGGCTGCCGGGAGCAAAGACGGGACCATTCATGTAACTCAAATAGAGCTCTTCATCCTGGTCAAGACGGATAATGTATTCAGCCAGGGCTTCCGGGGATGAAAAATCCCCGGCATTGACAAACCGTGATGGATTGACCTCCTTTCCGACATCGGGTGCACCCCAGTAAATGGGGAGGGAAAGGGCGGCCAGAGAGTCAATCAGTTTTTCAGTAGTGTAACCGGCAGCCGGATAGTTTTCAAAGGCAATCGTGAATTTATAGGATGAACAAAAGGCGATCTTGTCCCGCACACATTCTCCCATATTGTTCAGCACCGTACCTCCGCAATCTACGGGCTTGTATTGGGAAAGAAGACGCATAAAGTGAATTCTTTCCGGAGAATTCCCATTGGAATATACAAAGTTGCAAAAACGCGTGTGCCTGGACAAAAGAGATCTTTTATCCTTGGGATATTGTTCCACTACCCCAGTCCTTTTTATATAATCCCTTCCCATCCAGTTGGGAAGACGCAAATGGCATTCGGGATAGGGGACATCCTCCCTCATGAATGAAATAGCATAGTCGCATTCATCCCACAACGGTTTTACAGATTCAGCCGTATAGAAAACCCGGACGCCTTTAAACTGGCGGTATGCATTTCCAAAGACGGAGTAAATCAGCAAATCGGCTTCATCCTGCCTATCCACAATGACCATATTCAGTCTCTCCCTTAAGACTGCTGATAAAATGGAATCATGCGGATTGAATCCCTGCCAAAAGTCGGCAAAGGCCACACGCGTCGGTTTCTTGCCATTCATGACTGCTTCCTCAACCACGCGTGCCCCCCATATTTGGAAAGCGATTTATCCTTCACCAGGATTTTAACCCTATGCTTGAGCCCCATAAGATGATAGCGGTTAAATACCAGAGTCTCAGGGAACAAATATTCCGGTCCCAGAACAAGGGGATGCCTGCCAATCACATATTTGTTGATGTGGCTTTCATCATGCCAGACAGCTATAATTCCATTGTCGAGGTCCCGTTTGACGGCCCCGGCCAATTCCTGGCACATGGAAAGAAAGTCCTTGGCCTTTCCTCCATTGAAACCTCCGGCGACATAGTATTCCCCCTGTCCGGGAGAAATTCGCGCTTCGGACATTCCATTTTTTTCATAGGGATAACAGGAAAGGGGAAGTTCGTAAAATCCCGGATGAAGAGTCACGGCAAGTCCCTGCCGATCATTCGGAAAGATTTCCTCTCCAATGGGAGAGACCGGCAATAACGTACCATTCATAAAATAAATGTAGTCATATTCCTGCAATTCTTTCTCAATACTTAAGAAAGTCTCAAACCGCCTTAAGGTTTCCATCGGCCAGGGATAGAACGGCTTGCTGACAAGCGTTACATCATCAGCAGTTTTTACTTCATCATGATCCGTGAACAGAAAATAGCGGACATCGTGGCCTGGCAGGAAATATTGCTTGGAGGCTGCATAAAAATCTTTCCAAAAGGTTATATAGCGCCCTGTAGAGATATATAGTACAGCCACTTTCCTTTTCCGTGAGGAAGGAGAATGCTGCTGATTTCCATTTTCTGAAAGGAAAAACGAACCGTCTTCTTTCCTTCTGAATGTCTCCGTTCCCCATTGGTCCCATTTAAGGGTCACTTCTTCATCGGTTAAGGAAAGGACGTCAGCCCAGTCATTCCTCTGAAAACGGCATGCCCTGCCGCCAAAAATACGTACAATGTCGTACCATTGGGGATGACTGATTTCTATGAGCGATTCGGCATTGGCCCGGCTGGTAGAAATGTGCCAATTTCTTCCCCGGAAGTCTCCCGGCACCAGGCCCCCACGTATCACGGAAGCATTGTTGGTCTGAATAACCAAATGCATCGGAAGAGACATTTCCTGTACGTAACGGATACGGTTGCAACTCCCGGTGTCAATCATGAGCTTATGCATGAGATTATCTTCCGTAAACCCGTATCCGGAATGTCCCAGCCTTGGAAAAATCTCGGAGATTCTTCCGGGCTCCTGTTCACAGGTGATTAATTTTTCAAGGACATCTTTGCTGAATACCATGGTGGGACCGAAACAGCTGAAAAAGCCATTCCCGCAAAGTGGATATCCCCCACGGTTGTTCAGATATTGGCCAAAGCCACAGTAATAACTGCTGAATTCCGGAGGAAGATGCTGATGAAAGTCATTGACGGATTTAAAATAGTCCCTTCCGTACAAATCATCGTCGTCAATTTTGGCAAAAAGGTCGTAGTTGGAGATATCCAGACCCCGTACTGTATCTAAAAAGTTGGAAAGCTGGTTTTTGTTCGGGAACAGTCTCATCGTCAGCCGTCCTTCCTGGATGAAATGCTCAAAAAGAGGAAGAACGGTCTTGCGGTATGTTGTTTCCGGGATGCCTTTAACAGCGGCAAAAACATGGAAATTCTCATAGCTCTGGTCCATCATGCACCAGATTTGCCTCTGTAAATCCGCCAAACGCCTGTAGGAAGCAAGGCAGGCCGCAATACGGCAGGCCGGTCTTTTTTTTGTCCGTTCATGCTGGTAGAACAAATTGTGACGGGCAACCCGAATATTGAGTTCGCCACTGCTGTTGGCCGCCTCCAACGCAACATCTGTTGGTAGCCGATAATCGGCAAAAACCTGAATGACTTTTTTCCGCTTGCAAGAGGGAATTACCATGGCATGCGTTCCCCATACATAGGCCGTGTTGGAGTCGGTCCCTCCCGTTTTGAAATCTTCAAACAAAAGTTCATCAGACTCAAACGGATTTCCCTGAGGCGACCAGACGGCATGGTGAAAGAGTCTGAAAATATCCGTTTCCGGGTGCTCCTCCATCTCTTTCCTCAAAGCCGTCTCCAAACGTGATGAAGCCACCATGGGAACGGCATCGCTTTCTCCAAAGATAATCAAGTCATTTCCGGCATATCTCCTGTCTTCCAATACCTGGATGAAGGATGCCCTCAGGGAACGGACATGGGAGCGTTCCGCGGAACAAGGATCCCGTCCGATAAATGCGGCGCTTTCCTTCTCCCGTGTATCCTTCAAGGATGAAAGATCCCGGGTGGAAGGATAGAGTTCCAATTCATATCCCATCCGGTGCAGTTCGGAAGCTCCTTCCGCCATCTCGCCGGAAGACACAATCAAGACGCATTTCATAAAATTTCAATGTTAAAGTTTAATCCAGGTTGGGCAGAAAATATCCTGTTCATCTTCAATATTTCCGGTAAACCACTGTTTTTGAATGAAAACCCGTTGCTGGGAGCCCAGCCACGCCCCCCACCAGGAAAAGGAGGAACAGGAAAGAACAAGTTCCTGCATGGCCGTCAATTCCCGCAGGGCGTCCAGTGTTTCATGCTCATCCATGACTATTTCAAAACGCCTGGCTTCCGGAACACCCTCCACCAGCTTCCGGGCCAGATCCGGAGAGTCGGAAAAAACAACCAGTGTTTTGATATTGTCGGAAAGATTTTTAAACGCTTCATTAAGAAAGGCGGCATCCGGTGTATGGTACATATCTGTTCTCTGAAGGTAATCTCCCATTCTCAGATGAACGCCGGCTGTACTTTCCCGCACGGGTGCGATGAGAGGCTGGAACAGTGAACGTATTTCTTCAGCAAAATCCTTAAAATATCGTTCACTTTGAAAGTAGCCGCTCAACGCGCCGCGACGGACCGTATCCGGGATGGACCTGTAAGAAAATCTGGATTCCCTGTACGTTACGGGATCGGAATAACCGCCATCCGGACACGGGGAACACGCACCCCCCAAATAAGACATCAGCTTCCAGGTGTTCAAATCGTGCCGCCAGGGAATGCGGCATCCCACATCCGTTCTGAGCGCATGAGCGTAAGTGGCGGCTATTTGGAACAAATAGTTGCCTGTTCGAGCACCTGGCATGAATTGCAGCGTCACGTACTCGGGAGAAATCTGGTCTGAATCAGAAGGCAGGGACAGGAATCCACGGGGTCTTCTCTTCTTCGATTTCCCTGCATCCAGACAAACGACACCCAGCAGGTCGAAGGGATGTTCATCCCTGTCAATGCGTCTTTCAAGACACTGAAGATGCAGATGCCGGGAAGCCCCCGGAGTATGCTGTGAAACCCGGAATCCGAATTCCTCCAGCAAGTAGCTTAAAAAATCGGTATTCCACAGGGATTGATGCTGATACGCTTCCATAAGCGTACACAAGTCATGTTCCGAAGCCGGCTTTTCCCGGAGCCGTTTTTTCATGTATTGCCTGAACGCTGGGGTCACTACACCGTGCATCAAACGAATATCGCGGAAACTCAAACGTAAAAATCCTCCCGGTTTCAGGCAGCGGAACGCCTCCGCAAAAAAGCGGCAGGCCTCTATGGGAGTTACCTTGTCGATCACCTGTTCCAGATAAAACGCATCCACGGAATCATCCTTCCACGGAAGCGGGCGGGTAATGTCATAGTTGGGAGCGTCCAAATTCAGCCAGCCATTCAATCTCCGGTTGCCACAGCCCAGGTGGATGTACAACAGAGGAGATTGATCCATGATCTCGGCACTCCTGGCAGAGAGCTTGCTTTCAGACCATAATCGGTACAGAGAAGGCATGCCGCGGCGCTGATGAATTTCCATTTCCGACCCGACATAGACACCTTCTTCTAAAAGAAGCTGCTCCATCGGCCACATCTGCCATTTCAGCGTCAGCTCCTCTTTCTGCCCAATACTCCACCAGCCATAACAGGAAGTATCACGGCGGCGGAACACCCCATTGGAATAAAACAACATCTCACCTTTCCAATGGAGATGTTCTACATCGCAGACAACTGAGGGGACCCTGTGGCTGAAAGTATACAGGGCATTCATAATGGCAGGTGTGCACCAGTGCGCCGTCACCATGTCATTCCCGGCATCAGGATAAT